>NZ_JAMPNG010000011.1:0-144347 GCF_028479245.1 Providencia sp. PROV223 | reverse complement strand
TATGGGATGTAACACACAAACATGTGCTGTGAACCCAAATAGAAAACCCCTGACATCTTCTTCATTCTTGGCGGGACGAAAAGATTATCAGGGGTCATCAGAGTAATTCCGCTAGGGGGGAATGTTGAACTCCTAGCGGGGAGTATAGAATTATGCGCAAAAAAATTCAACTCCTTCCGTACAACATAAGTGCGGAGAGATATGTCTAATGGGATCTCAATTCCTGCAATTCCTTGTTCCATCGGTAAAATTCATCGGCATTATGCGCCAAAATTTTTAGGGCGATTACCGAAATTAGTGCCTGTGCGTCGCTTTGCGGCCGCATTAAAGCGTCACGATTGGAACCGCAACCCCCATATTTACCAACTGCGCTACAGCCGAAAGCAGCGGATATCCGTGCGTTCTGAGCGTCGAGAAACCTTTGATGCGCTAGCAATGGCCATGATTGCCTATGCGGATTACAACCCTGAAAGTGACGCGTTGTTTGAAGTGATGTGTTCGGTGGAGAAGTTGGCGGAATTGTGTGGTCAACTGTATCGCTATGACAGTGGTCGTAAAAGTTATGACCCCATACTTCATGCCTTACGCGATTGGGAACAAGCTAACCTGATTGTGATTGACCGCGATTTTGATATCGAGGCCAAGCAATACAAAGCCATGCGGATTTGGATACGGCCTGAATTTTTTCACGGGCTCGGCTTTTCGAAACTGGAATTACGTGACGTGGTGGCCAGTTTTAGCCGTTGGATGGAAAAACAAGGATTAAAGGAAAGCTATCAAAAACGGTACGCACAGCATGTATTGCGCCTCGCGCGCGCCAATGTCGCCTCCCTCGATAACAAGCATAAACTTCGCAACTTGCTCAACAAACTTAAAACGTTGGTGATTGGGGAAGATGAAGCGCTCAAACAAGAGAAAAAATATTTAGCTAAAGCGCTGAAGGAAAAGAAAGCCTTAGCGCAAAGTACGCGTGCGCCTGAAAGTCCAGAGCATGCCGCCTGGCGTCGCTTTGAAGCCTGGAAGGTAACGCAGCCTATCGCGGAGGTCATTGCCTTTGAGCGCAGAATGAAAGCCTTGTACCCGAGCCTTCAAGGACAAGCGCTCTATCTGCATTACTTGGCACACTTGCCCGACTCTTAATTTCGCCTGTTAAATTTACCGCCTTGACTGGCGGTGGTTTCGTTCGCCCTAAATCTGGATAGAGTGTTTTTTGAACAGCAAAATCATGATCTCAATCTCTGCATTCATCTCGACGATGACATCTCGACTATTTTCGTTGGATATTTATCCTATTAAATTCGAATGTATTTATTCTCTACAATTAACTTCGAATAATATTCGTGTTTTATCGTTAAATTCGTTTTTAGGTTCTGAACTAAACGTCCTTTTTTATAAAAGGAGTTGCGGCTCTGCTTTTTCAAGCCGCACACTCTAAAGAGATAAACCCAATAAAGCCTTCGCTTACAAGCCATAAATGGCTGTCGCTCAGATTACGGTGCAGCATTGTGCGATTGCCCCCGTAAAGCTGGCCTTTGGCCACCTTAACGCGCAGCTACAGCCGTTCATCGAGGCTACGCCTCTCGCCCGTCTCACTGCGTTTTTCAAAGGGTCAAATAACCTAAATAACAGTTTTAATATCATTGAGCTTAACCAGGACAGGGGGCGGATAGGGGGCATTAAACAGCGCGTAACCGCTAACGCGGGTCTCGACGGCCCTAACCACTATTCGTTCTTTGTGACTCTTTTTGCCGTCTACCGCCCTACGGGCTGGTGATTTAGGTGAAATTTCGTGATAATCTGCTATTAATGCATTGATGATAAAAATGATTTTGGTGTGAGGTTAGAATGGAACGCAAAACACTGACGTTAAAACGTTCGACGATAGAAAAAGAGTCGGAAAGTACCGAACCGGTTATTCAACGTCGCCGTAAACAGGTCGTGGTCAATACACAGCGTAAATCCCATAAACTCGCCAAAATAGCGCCAATCCAACCGCCTAAAAAAGAGACCTCTCCGCCCGCGAAAAATCAGAAAGCGGTTGTCATTCCGTTAGAAAAAAAAGTTATTCTGCCAACGCCGCCAAAAAAACATCTCCCCTTAGAGGAAGCTATCGCGAATATCTCAGCTTATTGGCCACAACTCTTTCCAAATGGACAACTTCGACCGATGGCGGTTGGCACACGTGAAGCCTTATTTGCCGATAAAAAGGTGCGTGAATTGCCGATTTCGTACAAAAAGCTAAAACGCAGCCTTGCGGCCATTAGCTATAGTGTCAAATACCGCACGACGATTATGCCTGGTGCGGTACGCTATGATAAAGACGGTCAACCGAACGGGACTGTCACGGAATCGGATGTCGCTGATACGTTAAAACGTATACAAAGACTCGCTAAACAACAATCACGATCCGCATGACAAAAACAATTCATTCCCCGATTTCTGTTGAAGAAAAAAATCATTGGTTAGGTAAATTAGCCTTTGCCGCTTTAGTCGCGCTCAAACTGGCGCAGTGGGATGGAAAAGCTGCCCGAAACGCCCAGTCCGAAAATCTTTTTCTGCTTCGCTGGTTACAAACGGCCCTGAAACAAAAACGATTTCACCGCTGCATCGTCCCTGATTTTGAATGGCTCATCCACCTTGGCTAACAACGGTTAATGACCTCAAAATTAAAATCACGGTTAGAATATTTATGGCGTTCGTGTTGTTGTGATATAGCCAGCCAAAGTGATTTGTTTCGCTTAACTTACGCGACTGAGTTGCTCAAAGATTTAGGGTGGGATAGCGTGGTACTCAGTGATGACCGCTGGCAAAAAATGATTGCGAAAAAGCCGAGGGTGACTGCAACCCCCACCTTCTATGTTACTGCCTCTGCTTTAACCACTGGATTCAGTGATGACGGAAAACAGATTGACTCGGTGGAGTTTTGGGTGCTGGGTGATAAAGCACAATTTAGTTAAGTCATCAAACAACACCATCTTCAGGGCGAATTTGATGACTCTTTACCGCACTATCATTTATTGCCGTTGTAGTCCCTCGTTTTTCTGTTTTTATCGATAAGAGGAAAAACAATGACTTGGGCTAAAACGCATTTAATTTTTTATTTATCGTCCATGATTTCGCTAATCCATTGAAATAAAGTCACTAAATGCACTGAGAGTGTGGATGAAAATGTAAATTAGACTTCACGTGAACATTGAAATCCGAAAAACAGACAGAAAATTAATTCTGCGTTATGATGCTCATTCTTTAGTGAGGAGTGAGTAACCGAATAATGAAACCTAAGCATACGCCGACGGCACATGATGCGGCTTTTAAAGGGTTTATGACGCAGATTGATAGCGCAAAGGACTTTTTTGACATTCACCTGCCTGAGCACATTAAAGCGTTGTGTGATTTCAGCACATTGGCACTGACAAATTCCTCGTTTATCGATAAACAGCTACGCTCTCGATTATCCGATGTGCTTTATTCGGTGCAAACAACGGAAGGTGAAGGGTATATCTACCTTCTCGTCGAGCACCAGTCCACGCCCGATAAACTAATGGCCTGGAGACTCATGCACTATGCTTTTTTAGCCATGAACCAACATCTTCAGCAAGGGCATAAAACGTTACCGTTAGTCGTGCCGGTACTGTTTTATCACGGTGGTCGTTCACCCTACCCCTATTCTCAATTGTGGACCGATTGTTTTCCATTACCGGATATGGCTAATGAATTATATACCCAGCCGTTCCCGTTGGTTGATGTGACGGTGATTGATGATAACGAACTAGTTAATCATCGCAAGGTGGCTGTGATGGAGCTGGCGATGAAGCACAAATATTTGCGGGATGAATTTGACACGATTATCCCCTTATTGGCACAAGCACTCAATCAACAGTATAATGATGATAACGACATCGTCACTATCCTCAATTACCTGTTCATTGCACTGGACTCCCCCAACTTTGAACATATTGTCCAGCAATTGAGTGAACAGGCAGATAAACATCAGGAGGTTATTGTGAATATTGCACAACGCTTACAAGATAAAGGACGTCAAGAAGGATTACAGCAAGGTATAGAGCTAGGTAGGCAAGAAGAACGACAACTTGCTCATCAGCGTCAACTGGATATGGCGCGTAACTTGCTTAAAAATGGGGTTAGCCTTGACCTAATTGTTGAAAGTACCGGTTTAAGCCGTGAAGAACTCATCTCCCTACAGTAGTCTGGCCCTATTTCGTTTTCATTTTTGTGCTTAACGCAAACGTCGCTAGCTCAATGAGTTCAGCGATGTTTTGCACTTTTTCATAACATTTATAGCTTCGCACGCTTACCTCCAGTTCCTCAGCCGCGCGTTCCTGACCCCAATTCATTCCCCGTCGCCACAGTTTCAATTCAAACCCAGTCATGAGTATTATTTTTCATGTTAAAAGTGTCATTATGTCACTTTTAACCGGTTTATATTGAGTTGTAAAGTGAGGAGTTTAGATCGCCATTTCGACTTTATTCATTTAGGGAAGATGGCATATAATCATCCAAATAATCATTTTATGGCGGTGTAAGGAAACCCAAATGAAAGACATTAACTTAATCTCACTCACGCAAGCAGCAAATACATTAAGTGAAGCCTATTTTACGCGTTATTATAAATATTAGGGGTTCTACGCCGGAACCGCCGAAATTTCCGAAATCAGTTTTTCAATGATCTTTAGGGACTTCAATAACACCATCAGCAAATCCTCTGTGCGAGTCGCTCCATCCATTTTGCAAAGCGATAATATCCTGGATATTGTTGGCATAGGTAATCCATCTGGACTTTTGATGTGCTATCCATTACCTGTTTAAATGCTTCCATATAGTCATAACATCCCTGTAAGAGTTCAGCATCTGCGCTTTCTGTTAGCGGAAATTGGCAGGTATAATCATGAACTATCTTAGCTAGCTGTCGTTGCTTTATGGTCAAGTCGATCATTTTTTTCCTCGTGAAAGAGTACGGTAAACTGTTGGTCGAGAGACCGAAAATAACTCAGCCAAATCACTAATCGAATATTGCCCAGTTTCATGTATCCGAAACAGCTCTTTTTGTTGTTTATCAGACAACTTCGGTTATTTCCCTCTAATTTTTCATTTTGCTTGGGTAATCGCCATCCCTTCTCGGGTTCGTAGACGTATTAAATCACCTTCAAATTCGGCAAAGGTCGCTAGCACATTGAAGAACATTTTTCCCATCGGGTCTGCTGGATCGTAAATGCTATTAGGGGGGCACGCCCATTTCATCGAAAAGTCCAATGTTTGCTCGTAACCCTGTAATACCAAGGTGTTAAGAGGATAATTGTTTTATAGATAAGTCATTTATTTCGCTGATTTCATCTATTTTGATATCTTTGAAATCGTATGTTTTGAGCAACCTATCAGGTTTTCTATCTAGCTATAACTTTTTCTCTCCCTCAGCAGGCCTTTAATTTTTTGGTGTAATATTTTGTTGATCGGACGACCTTTATATTTTCCTACTTGTTTGGCTTTTTGTGCCCCCTTGCGCTTGACGACGTCTATCTACATAATCCTTCCTAGCGACAGGTGCGAGCATGTCTAACATAAACATAAGACTTACTGTTACGTTTAAGAGCCGGATTTTAAATAAAACGGGAATAAGGTTTGCTATCCTATAAATTGTGTGGCTTAATGAACCTATTGGTTTGGAAGTACAGGCCTATTTATGTTAGTCAGTTTAAAGTTGTTCTCCATTTAGCGTTATCTAAGATACCTCTTCATTGCGAATTCCTTCTAATTAATTCCCATAAGTAAAAATAAAAATCAAACCTCATCTATGCCTTATGGCAATCAAAAATTAAAGGAAATTCTATGTCTAATACAATGACTGGTTTAGTAAAATGGTTTAACGAATCGAAAGGTTTTGGTTTCATTTCCCCACAAGATGGAAGCAAAGATGTATTTGTTCACTTCTCTGCAATCCAAAGTGATGATTTCAAAACATTATATGATGGGCAAAAAGTTAGCTTCTCATTAGAGAATGGCGCAAAAGGTCCAGCAGCAGCCAATGTGGTGGCGCTTTAAGGCAATATTAATATGAGATGTCCTTGTTGTAAGGGATCTCAGTATAGACGCTATCACTTTGATGTCTCAAAAAGTAATCCATATGGCGCTAAATGTATTTTCTGTAAATCTAATATGACGTCAGCTTAAATAACATATAGCTCATGAAGCCTCGTAAATACGGGGTTTTTTATTTTATATATCATTATAATCCCCTTGTGAGTGAGTTATGTGTTATAATACGTGACTCATCATACCTCATTGCTATAAAAAGCAAATCTTGCCGTTGCGAGTTTTTATTTTAAAAATAGATGTGGTATCCAAAGGATTTATTTCTTAAGGGATTACCTATGAACTTACCTACCTTTTATCAACGAATCTTATCACTTACGCAAAATGTATTAACTATTTCTGGGTTGCTTTTAGCGACACTTGCATTGGTCTACTGGATGTAAACGCATTCCGCCATTAACTCAATTGGAAGAGTATTTAGTCTTAGCAAAACTAAGAGTCGAGGTTCGATGCCTCGATGGCGGTCCATAAGTTATAAATCTTTTGTGAAATGTCAATGTGGAGATGTATGAACTATTATATTCAGACGACGATGGAACCCGAAGGTAATTACAAAATACACAAAATTGGGTGCAAACAAATGCCGATAACTTCAAATCGTTTCTGTCTAGGTAACCTACTTAATGCTATACGGGCAATAGAAGCCGCTAAAGCTTCAGGGTATAGCCTCATTAAGGTATGCTCATGTTGCATCAGTGGAAGTGCAAAGTAATAAGTTGAAAATAAAAATATACTGCCTAGTACAGCTAGTTTTTTTGTTTTCTATAACGACAAGATATAATTCACTTTGAGAGAGAAAGCTCAACTGCATTTATTTATTAGCAACAGTGCCCTTTGAGGGTATCTGGAGGAATTCTTTTTTCACGATATTTTTCGGCGATTTTTCTGAGTCCGTCATAAGTCCCAACTATTCCCTCGCAAATAATAAGTTGTTGCGTTTTTATCGCCTCATCTGAAGTAACCCCTAAATTATCGAGAGCGTGATTGAGCGACTGCATAAGAAAATCACCTGTTAATTTTATATTTTCCATACGATTAATTGAAATCAGATATTCTTATATAAAGTAAAAGCCCTAACATTAAATAAAAACTGTCAGGGCTTTTACGGTACTGCATATTTTACATTTAACATTAATGACTACTAACGTAATATTACTTTGATACTGCATTAAAAACGTACTTGCTTGTTACAATATGGTTTTTCTGAGTGATTTATTTCCTACAAACTTCGTTAAAATTAAATTTCTCTATAAAAACTAAACAGGTACATTTCTCCCTACGCGATATAGACTCTTGTTCCGTAGCCTTACTTCAGTTACTAACCATTGCAGTTGTAACCCACTAGAAAATCGCAGCCTGACATCATCGCGTTAATTACGTATTCCGTAATTATTGTATTAACAGCTTACATTTTGCTGTTGCGATAAATCTATCAAAAAAAAATTTGAAGTCAATACTGTTTTTGCTTACATATCTGATAAAATAAACAGCATTAACAATATATCATCCACTTTAATATTAACCGAGATATAAGGATCTTTCGTCTGCAGGTCTAGTTTTAAATCGTCGGTGTGCCCACAGGTACTGTTCTGGTGCTCTCATTATTTCTTTTTCTAGCACATGATTAATTGTCGTTGCATCTTGCAGTGCATCACCTGTAGGATAATTTTCTATTATTTTCCCCAGTACCAAATCATAGGGAATGCCATGACTATTGCGAATTAATGTGGCTGTAAGCGTTGGCGAATGAGATAACTGGGCTAATGTTGAGGGTCCTTTAGATGTTGACGTATTTTTAACAGAAAAAAATGGGGCAAAAACGGTACCTTTTCGACCAAAATCTTGATCTGGGGCAAACCAGATAGCTTGTCCTTTTTTTAATTCTTGTACCATAAATCTTAAATTTTTACGGTTAATCATTCCTTTCCCTGATCTACAACGTCCTTTTGTTTGAATGTATTCCATAGCCTTATTATTATGTGGCCTATACATCGCATTAACTGGAAAGCAAAGCCCCATTACCCTCCCGCCTAATTCTAATGACATAAAGTGAACTCCGATGATAATGACCCCTTTATTTTGGGAATATGCTTCTTGATAGTTAGATATCCCTTTGACTTGAAAAAGTTTTTTGATTTTTTTATCACTCCAAAACCACGCTATTCCTGTTTCAAATAATGCGATACCAAGCGCTCTTAAGTTTTCTACAACTAGAGCGTCAATTTCTTTGGCATTTTTATTTGGAAAACATAATTCCAAGTTTCTTTTTATTATTGAAACTCTTCTTTTAATAAAATACTTCGAATTTTTACCCAGAAACCCACCAAGTTTAATTTGCCATTTGTAAGGAAGTTGAACCAATAAAAATAAAGTCATAATCCCTATCCATGTAGTGGCATATTTGGGATGGAGTAACTTTAAAGAAAAAGGGTTTTTAGCATACATCAGATTTCTCAACATACAGTAATAATATAAGTTATGACGATAGATAATACTGATGTTATCGACAGATATCACGTATTCTATTATCCATTTTTCGTGAAAAATGGCTTTAAATAGTCACTCTTTGTATTTAACAAAACAGCTCTAGAACAATAAAACTACGTTGTAAGCCAGCCTTTTACATAGAATACTTCTGTCTTGCAGGCACAGAATAATAGGTTTTATCTTTTGCCATAATTTTAGCGCCACTTGATGATGGTTATGTATACAGTATTGGTGTGGGTACTAGAAGGTCAAAATAATTTCTTTGTGTACGAAAGCATTCGGTTTCGTACTGACGTAATAAGTGGTGTACGAAACCAAGCTTAATTAAATTCGTATATACGTTATTATTCGATATCTATTTCGGATGGATAATGTCGTTATGTCACGAGTTTTATGCTTATTGCTGAGTTTCGACACTGGAACAAAATACAGCAAACCAAAGAAGATAAATTGAAGTAGCTAGTTTTAAAGCTGAGCCCTATTGAATTATTTAAGAGCGTATTAGTGGATCGGTTGCAGCCAATGAACGACCCGGTTTTTCACGTCTACGGGATAAAGCCATAAAATACACACGGATCTAATTTATTATTTGCAACAAGCCTCTTCAAAACCGTCTACCCAAATTAAGTATTAATATAGTTTGTATTTATCACGTAATTTTAAATAAGCTTGATTTTCTTCACGCCAGCTTTGTTCAATCCAGGCAATAGTCTGCTCCTGAGTAAGCCCTTTTTCGGTTGCTTCATTCAGGATTGTTAAAAGCTTTTGGTTACCAACCAATTTAGCTAACCAGAGAGGGCGAATAACAAAATACTCATCCTGATATGTTAAATACTGAGCTTCTTTGTCACTGTCAATGCTAAGAGGATAACCTTTTTCATGAAATTTAAACCACCATTTTACAAAATAACTGATCGTTGGTTTAATATTCTCCTTATCGAGATGAACCAATGACTCTCCATAAACCTGTTTACCAGCTTGTGGCCATCCATACTGTTTTTGGCTAATATCAACAGTATATCGTGCAGTTTCGTAAAATTTTTCCGATGAAAAGCCCAATAGTTCAAATGGATGATCAGAGCCACGTCCCATATTAACACTCGTAGCTTCAAATAATGCTAATGAAGGATAGAGCTTTATCGATAAATCTGTTCTCAAATTTGGAGATGGGACCCTGGGTAGATGATATGGCATATCGTGACGATAATTATTCATCGGGATCACATGAAGTTTATCCGCAGGAAATTGATATTGGGCTTGGCCATGGGCTTTCCAATTAGTATCTTCACCACCCGTTAACCACCCCTCATTCACTATCATTAATGCAAACTCACCCGAGGTTAAGCCATGAACTATAGGGATGGGATGCATACCAATACCTGAAATGAATTGTTCTTCAAGTAGGGGGCCATAAACGATATCTCCCAGTGGGTTTGGTCTATCAAACACCATAAATTCTTTATGATGTTTTTGGAGGCTTTCGAGTAGATGATGCATAGAAATCGTATAGGTGAAAAAACGAACACCCACATCCTGTAGATCATAAACAACTATATCAACATCTTGTAACTGTTCTTCTGTTGGGTGTGCTCGTGAACGCCCCTTATCATCTCGCCCATACAGGGAAACGATAGGTAACCCACTTTGGCTATCAATATGGTCACTATCACCAAAACCAGCATCTTCGTTTCCTCGAATGCCGTGTTCAACAGAAAATAACTTAGTTACTTTAAAAGTGTATTTTTCTTGTTCCGATAACAACTTATCTATGGTATGCCTTTCATCTTTGTTAACAGAACTCTGATTGACCATTAAAGCGACTTTTTTACCTTTCAGGAGTGGGCCATAAATGGCCTCTCTATCTACTCCAAGTACAATATCTTTACTTAGCTCATTATTTGCTAACGCAAATACACTATATGCACTTGTCAGGAAAAAAGTTAAAAAATAAAAAATTTTTTTCATAATAAAACTCGCTATATCCAATAATCAACGGTTCGTGACATACTAAAAAGTATGGCGTAATTCGATTGCCCAGAACCAAAAATTATTATTTTCTTTAGTTCCTTTTGTCCATGTAACCTCGGGGCGATAGTACGTATCCCAGAATATGGATGTTCCATTTGTGATAGGATAGAGCAATTGAAAGCCATAGCGGCTTCTGTCTTTTTCTTTAAAAAGAAATTCCTGATTATTAGAATCACGGAAACTTTGTTTTCCTTTTGTTAGTGCATAACGAGTATAAGGCATAATCATGAGTCCATTATCAAATCGATAACGATATACTGCCCATAGAAAATGCTCATTATTATGTAATGTATTAATTAGATTTTCATCAATATAGAGGTAATTCACCCACAAAGAATTTTTCTTATTAAAGGTATACGTACCGCCAATAAAATGCTCATTAATTGAGCTCCAATTGCGCTTATAAACACCGTATTCACCTTTTGCACGTGCATAGTCGAGTTTTCGGTCAATAAAGCGAAATGATAAGCTTCCATTAAAACTAATATTATCTGAATATTTGTAATTGAATTGAGGCCTCACCCATATTTCATGGCGTTCTTCACCTTTTCGAATATCCCCTTTATATTGAGGCGCGGCTAATGCTGGATTACTGATGGATGCGTAATGCCAATTATCATTACGATAACCAAGACGTAATTTAAAGTTTCCAGGCTTATCATGAAACGTAAATGGAAAAGTTCGAGTAGCACCAACTTGCCAGCGAGTCCTATCATACTCAGAATTATTATCTAAATACGTTTTTAAAACCTGAATATCATACATCCAAAGTGAGTTATTTTGATAAATAAAAGCGCCAAAATAAGGAGATGTCGCTACACTCCCTTTAAGAAACTTCCAATTATCATCACTATCAATTTCTTGCTCAGTGCCAAGGTAAGATTCTACGTTCCATATTTTCTCTTTATTTTTTTTCTCTAAATCACTTTTCTTTTTTTCTAATTCATTAATTCTTTGGTTCAATTTTATAATTTGTTGGTCATAATCTATTTCAAACTCATCGGCTATTGACTGTGAGGAAGTAAAGATCATCATTAGTCCTATATATAAATAGCTTTTTTTAAACATAACGCATCTCCATTCAAATTAAGGACTAATCTTAATAAGATAAACCATGGCCATAAGGGTAAAGAATATCAGTGTCCTCAGGTGATTTTATATTGACAGGTAACTTACCTTTTGGAGTATTGATAACACCTTGCGTTGGTGTTGAAAGTAAGGAATTTAAACCACCACGAATATTAGTCTCTAAACTATTTCTCACATTATTTGTGACATCGAAGCCAGTGATACCATAAATGGCAATATTTGCATTTACGTTTTCTAGATACGCAATATCATAAGGATTTCGCGTTGAAATAACGACAAGTGGAACATTATTTTTATTAGCAATATTAATTATTTTTTGTGCATTTTTAGGTTGTAATGCAAGGTTATACGTCGCTAGGAGAACGAAATCCTGCCCCTTAATTATCTTTTCTATTTCATTTTCACTAAGGTCATCCGCCATCATTTTCACGACATGATCTTGGGTGGTAATTTTGATATCAGACTGGTTAGCAATATTCGCAAGATGTTTTTTAATTAATTCATTTCTTGGTTTTTCATCTGAAAAAATAATGAGGTTGTTATCACCCTTAAGTGAGTACGGTAAAACCCCTTCGTTCTTAATTAAAGTAATCGCATTTTCAGTCACCATATCTTCAATATTTTTATTGAAAGGCGAGGCTACTATTTTTTTAGCCTGCGCTATATCTTTCTCATCTGCACTAATTTTATTTTTTAATTTCGTCAAAACGACACGTTTTGCTGATTCATTAATACACTTTTCCAGCTCTTTATTTGTTTGTGCTTCTTTCTTTAAATAGTCATAAAGTCCATCAAGTTTTGTTATATGTTCAGGGTTAGAAAGCTCTAATGGCATTAAGATAATATCATTACCCGCTAAGATGGCTTGTTTGACAGCCCAATTGCCATCAAAATTTTTAGAAATTGCCCCCATATCCATGGCATCCGTCATAATTAGCCCATTAAAGCTCAATTCATCACGTAAAATATCCGTTAAGATCGCTTTAGATAAAGTGGCTGGAGTTCCAATTTCCTCTCCATTCAATGCCGTTATTGTATTATTGTCTAAGGAAGGAACAATAATATGCGCGGTCATTACTGCATCACTGTGGTTGATTGTATTTTTAAATGGGACTAACTCAACACTTCGCCAAGTTGCTGCATCAATAGGAATGATAGGGAGTGAAAAATGGGTATCTGATGAGACATTACCATGACCTGGAAAGTGTTTTATCGCCGTAAGAACAGGATATTTGTGTATCCCCATTATATAACTATTAGCGAGTTCAGTTACCAATTGAGGATTGTCTGAATATGAGCGCACGCCAATTACAGGATTATTTTGATTATTATTAACATCAACAACAGGACCAAAATTAAAATTAAAACCTAAATGAGATAATTCATATCCGTGGATCATCCCTGTTAGTTCAGCTAAGCCTTGAGAACGCGTCGCCCCTAACGCCATATTTCCCGGCATCTCTGTACCTTCGCGCAAACGAGTAACATATCCACCTTCTTGGTCAGTACTAATAAATAGTGGAAGATTACTTCTGGATTTTTGTAGCGCATTAATCAAATTAACTGTTTGAGGCGTATCAATTAAATTTTCTCTAAATAGGATGATTGAGCCTAAATGATATCTCTTAATGATATTTTCAATTTGTTCATTTGATTGAATAAATGGTTTTTTATTTCCCTTATTATCAACGCCCCAATATCGAAAATCTGGCATCAATAGCTGTCCAATTTGTTCTTCTAGGGTCATTGAATCCACAATAGTATTTGTGGAAACCTCAGGGTCACTCCAATATGTCTTTAATTTTTCATCAGGAATAATTTCAGCATAGGATAGGGATGTAGAAATTACCAACGATAACGAAACCAATACTTTTTTCATTTAATGTACCTATTTATTATTTACTTATTTTTACTTATAAAATAAGTTTTTTGATTAATATATCTGTGACATCACTCTCAATTAGAACTATTCCACTTTGCAATAAGAAGGGAATAATTAAATCAAAAAATAATATTTCACAATGAGATAACTTACAAATAGACGAGCTCACTCAGGAATATAAAAAAACAGAAAGGAATAAA
Source organism: Providencia sp. PROV223 (assembly GCF_028479245.1). Lineage (NCBI taxonomy): Bacteria > Pseudomonadati > Pseudomonadota > Gammaproteobacteria > Enterobacterales > Morganellaceae > Providencia > Providencia sp. PROV223. The sequence continues at coordinate 130,553 of NZ_JAMPNG010000011.1, read as the reverse complement.
TCAATTGTAAGTATATGTTACAAGATAATATAAAATATAATTCTCTAATCAGATCCATCGGGGGATTCGAACAAAAAAGTACGGTTCCACTTTTGGTGATTTATTTAAATCATAAATTTTTTCATGCCTGTGCAATCTAAGAATACTTTAATACCTGTAGCCAACGATATAATGTTGGTATTTTAGCGACATATGGAATATCTTATTTCTGAGTTGGTAGATAGCTATTAAAAAGGGCTGTAAACGGTTTATTTGACCCTATATTTCCAGAAACTTTTTATCACTTATTTCATTATGAATTCGACACTGCAGGAACTTTAGCTGAGAACGATGACTCAGAGAACTGTGAGAATACCATTCATTCTAATGCTTGAAGGCTACTGTAAGATTCTTTACTGTAGTTAATCTATTAGGCTTTGGCATTAAACTTATGTAATCTCTCTTCATGATTTTTATAAAGCTTTCTGTAATACCGTTACTTTGGAGACTATCTACCGCTGTATGCCTAGCGGATAAACCAACTCGTTTAGGGAACCACCGCGCTTCATGGGCTCGATATGTTGAAATATTATCTACAACCACTCTACTGGCTTTGTCGGTAACCCGTTACCGAAGCGATGCTCCACTGCGCCTATCATGATATCTTACAAGGTTTCACTGTCAAAGCCTCTCGTACTAGCTGCCCAATGCACTGTTTTTCGAACACAACAGCCTAAAGCGAACGTGACGCACTGTTTTATACCATTATCACATTGGAATTCAAAATTATCTGAACACCAACGTTGGTTGCTTTCATTCACCGCCACTTTTGTTGTATGAACTTGTTTCTAGACAGAGATTGCGGGTTTACGTTCCAACAATAACGCTGACTACTTCATGATACTGTAAACATGTTTGTCATTAATTAGAGCGATATTTTCATTCTCAGATTGCCGACGTCACATCGGCCTGACCCGGCGATAGCCATACGTAAGCAGCTTACCAATAACATTATGTATACGAGCAAGCGCATCGCTACCATCTTGAGGTCTTGTCTTTCCAATCACTTTTTCGTTTTACTAAAACGTATAATTGCACTCGTGACACACATAAGGTTCGGTCACTAGGCTTCTTTTCCATCCTCGATTAATAAGGGGACGGGCACTATCAAATTTTTTTCTCGGCCATACCTGGTTGCTTCTTTAAGAAGTTAATTCTCCATTGTTTTTTTGCCGAGCAACTGTTGTAGTTCTTTAATTTGCTTTATAGCTGAGTCTAGCTAAGAGGCACTAACAGCCTGCTCACTTGCTGTCACCGGGTCAGACTTCGTTCTTGATACTGTTTATGTCAAAGGAAAAGCTGACTTGCCATCACACCATGTTGTCGATCAACCATGGAAACACTCATACCTGACTTAAAACTTTGCTGAGTAATGGCCATTTTTTCTTGTGGGGAACGTCATTTTCTGCATTCAGGACCTAATATCTCGAATATGTTATCTTCAAGAACTAGTCTAAAAGCTAGTATTAAGACTATCACTAATTTAAGTGATACGAACTCCCTGGAGACCTAAGGGATCAGTCAAACGTATTTATTTTAAGATCAATAATTTTCTCCCATTAACTAGTGTGTATGTAGAACACTTGTTGCAAATCAAGTTATGAGATAGAGCTTTTTTACTCAAAACTGGCTACACAACATAAATACGCTATTTATTAGGCGCTCTTTATCTAGCGATTGAACATAGTAAAAATACTTAATTTGATGATAAATTTCGACTTTATCCGTATTAATGACTCAAGTAATTTGTCGTTCTTAGCTATGATCTAGTGTATTTGAAATATAAAAATCCCAATTTGATTTCTCAGTATTGGTTTCGATATGATTTTCTTTAAAGTGCATTTAATTCAGAAGGTTACCGACTAATTATGAATAATACAGCCTAGCAAACATCGATGGTTATAACTAATTAATATTAGTGTATGAAAAATAGAGTCTATATGGGGTATTTTTTTCTCTCATATTAATGTGCCAGCTTTAACTCACTAAAAGGGAGCTATCGTTAGTTAAAGAGACATGAGTTAGCTAAGTATCAAATGAGATAAATGGCTGAATTAATACAGTTACAATTTACTCTATGTGTGAGTATTTGTGGCGCTTTATAGAACAATACAATTTTTAGTTATCGAATGTAAAATATTATCTAAATAAAATTGGATAATAAAAAAGGTGATAGAACAAGTAAAGAGAAAACACATAAACTAAAATATGAGTTCATATGTATCCAGTATGAAGTATTTTATTGATTTTAATTAATTATTTTATGTCATTCTTCGATATTTTTATGTGTAATCTTTAGGTGTAACGATAAAACGTCCATTAAATGGCATATCAAGTTTTATGATTATTTAGCCTCTAAATATACGGGAAGTATAGCGGGTTATTTTTTTAATGATATTACATTTTCTGAATGTGAATATTTATTATATATAGCTGGTTATAAATAGTACTAAAAATCTTGACTCAATAGAAGCTTTGTTAATTTTCTTTAGTTAAAATCCAGTAAAATCAATATGTAATGATTTATTCTGTGCTTTGCTTGAAATGTGTAATAGAGCTATGAGCATTAGAAATTGACGTATTTGAATAAGTTTTATTATGTCTAATTATGAAAAAATATTACATACAGATTTTTATTCTTTATTTTTTCTTTATTTTGATTGTTTTTGGGTTAATATTCTTTGTTATTTGTTTGTTTTATATTGTTTTTTAGTTAATGAGTTACTTTAGTTACTGTCTTATTTGGTTTTTTTGAAGTTAAGAATGGTGCTGTTAATATATTAATGTTGTATGAGTAGTGTTTTTTGAAGTTTGATTTTGATTTTGATGGATACTATAGTTGTTTATCTTGATTTGTGTCTTCTATGTATATGATGTATAAAAAGTCACTAATAAGTACATCTGTTTATATGAGTCTTTAATTCAACTTCTTTATGAGTTAAATCATGGATAGTGCCGAAGAAAAAAAATTTATTAATATTAGTTATCCTATATCAGAATTTGCCTATGAAATTGGAAGAGAGATCTATAGATTACGTAAGGCAAAAGGGATTACAGGAAAAGAGCTTGCCAAAATGCTAAAGGTGTCTCAGCAGCAAATTTCTCGTTATGAAAGAGGTGTTTGCTATATGAACTTTGACACTTTTTTGTTATCTCTCTTTTATTTAGATGAAAATTTTGATGGTTTTTTCTTCAAAGTATGGGGGAATCTTAGTAAGAAAAACACAACGAAATATAGAAAATATGGGTCTGTTTTTAACTCATTAAAAATTATTAACGAGTTTAGCGAGCATTTTTCTGAATCTTTTTGTAAGAGTAAATGAAATTATCTTTTTATAAAGATTATGAATAGATTTTTTAATGGTTTTTAAATAATGTTGAATTGAAATTTTTGATACATAAGGTTAAATTTAATTACTTTAGTACGTTAACTTTATATCTTCACGCTTACTCATATTTTTTATTTGTTCGTAATTTATTTTTGAATGTCTATTTTGGTAAGTAAACAATTATTTTTATTCTTTATCTTTAACTATTTTGTAAATTAATTAAAGATAAGAATGTTATCAAAACTGTTTGATAGCCAATTTAATAATTTTCTAGTGCTTTAGAGTAAATTTATTTTAAAATGATAATAATTATTGCTAGGAGGTGCGGGGATATCTTTATACATGAGACTATATCATGGAGCTGTCATTTATCAGTTAATGATAACAGCTCCATGATCATAAACTAAAATTTATCTAGTTATTTTTCAGTGAGATAATTCTACTTGAAAGAAATCATTAACATAGCATTCATTTCTCTCACTTTGATTTTTCATCCTCTTAATTTCTGAATTTAATTCAGAAAAGAAATGATTAATATCTACTTGTAATACCTCTAAGTAATTAATTATAGTATCTAAATCAATTTTATTTACACCTTTTTCATATCTAAATAGTTGCTGATCACTTTTATTTAATTTAATAGCCATGTCGTGAATTTTATATCCATGTGATACTCTTAGTTCTTTAAGTTTACTTGCAGCTAAATCTGATATTAATAACTTTTTCATTATTTATCTCCTTTGTTTTTTTCGTCTTTATAATACTAGTTTACTGATGATTATAAAGTGAAATTTATTTATTGTTTAAGAATTATTTAAATTGTACATTAATGATTTAATTGTAAAGGCTAATCATTAATAAATGGAATTTGTATTTTAATCTTTTGTTTCAACTAGTTTTTTTATTAATGCTCCTTCTTGGATATATTAACAATTAAATATAATTATTTATTTGGGTTGATAATAATTCACTTGCATTCAGAGTGAATAGTATAGAGATCTAGAAAAATTCAATTGTTATGATGTTAATTGGTAGTTAAAGAATAGCTAATTTAATTTTATATGATATTTATAGGTGACTATTAATATTGAAATTCTTATGATGAGTTAAGTTTTAAAATGATATTTTATATGTTGATTTTTAATAAAAAAAAGACATAACTAAGTAATTGCGGACATCATGCCAATCACCTTTAAATAAGTTGTTAAGTATAATAATTGTTAATAATATTATTATAAACGTTACTAAAAATTTGCTTGATTTTTTTATCATTAAATATTCATAAGTTATTTGATTTTCTATAAATATATCACATTGAGAATGAATGTAAAATTCAATTAAATATACTAACCTAGTAAATTATCACTTTAGTTATTAGTGTATTGGGCTTTGATACGTTACTTTATAGTAAAGATTGAAGGGAGGGGGAGCGCAATTTTTAAGTTAAATATTAATATGATGAGGTTACATTTAACGTATATTATTTTTTTAGTTGTGACAGATTAAATAATTACAAAAAAAATTCATACATATACATATCACTCATTATATACCCACTATCATTAAAGCATAGATAATACATATTATTATGTGTATATCCACATGAACTATAGTGATAATTTAAGTTTTTATTCTGTGATGGTTGGGGATTAATAGTATGATGTGTGGTCATTTTATGATGTAAAAATTGGTGAGTGTAAGATAAAAAGCAAATCACATATAAAATATGTTAGATAATATTTCATTTTTACTCGTTTGATGGGTTGGCAATAAAATATTGATAATTAATAGTTATCTTTCATTTTTTCAGATTTTTGCTTTTTTTTTAACGCTTAAAAGGCGTAACTCCTGATTGTTTTTCATTTATTTATTACATATTAATATAAAGTATTAATAAATATTAATTTCAGGTTAAAATTTTGTTTTTTGTTTGCTTGTTGAATTATAACACTATGGTAATGTTATCAAATTGTGATTGTTTAAAATTTAAACAAATGGGTTTTATTTTTTAATCGCATGATATTTAAGTGAATTTTTTGATTATTAAAAACTGTAACATTTAAATATTTAAGTAAATGTGCGAGGAGTGGGAGTTTGCTTTTAAAAGTTCACTCTTTATAATTGTACCCGTTCAGCTAAGTCCGTTTCGGATATTATATTTAATTACTAATTTTAAATTGGTAATTATTTTCATTTATTGGAAAGATTACTAATATGAATTTTGAAGAGAGTAGAATTAATAGCCAGTGCGACAATCAGGATAATCAAGTTTCAACTTACTGTGGAGCTGTTATTAAACAGATAAGAAGAGAGTGTGGAATGACTGGCGCTGAACTGGCAAAGAAACTAAATGTTTCACAGCAACAGATGTCTCGATATGAACGAGGTATTAATAAAATCTCAGTAGATATGTTATTTAATTTATCAATAGCATTAAATGTTCCATTTGAGAAAGTAATTAAACATGTTTTACTTGAGATGGAAAAATCAAATTCTGATGACGCATTAATGTTGAAAAAATTGATAGCGGCTTCTGATACTGTCTACTTTTATTAATTATAGTAGAAGAAATATTTTGTAGTAATAGAAATAAATCAAGTTGTTTATTTATAATTCATTGAGGAATATATGAAAAAATTATTTTTATTAGCATTAGTTTCTAGTGCTATGAGCACTTCTGTACTTGCTGCAGATATGGGGCACGGAAAAGTGAATTTCAAAGGCTCTATTATTGATGCACCATGCTCTATTTCACCAGATTCAATTGATCAAACTGTTGAGTTGGGCCAAATATCAAATATGGCGTTAGTGGATGGTGGTAAATCTAGTCCACGTAGTTTTGATATTGCTTTAGAAAATTGTGATGTAACAGCATTAACAAAAGGCGTTCAATTAACATTTAGTGGTGCAGCAGCTTCATTTGATAATACGAATAAAACGTTAGGTATCGTTGGTACTGGTTCAGGTGCTGGCGTACAAATTACGAATGGTAGCGGCAATATTATTACTTTAGGTACACCAACGCCATTCCAAAATATTCAAGATGGCAATAATACTCTGCGTTTTTCTGCGTATTTAATGGGTAATGGCGGTGATATTAAAACGATTACCGCAGGTGAATTTAGCTCCGTAGCTGACTTTACACTGTCATACGAATAATTGTTGTTTAGTAGCCAGCAAAAAAGGACATTTTGCTGGTTTATTTTAAAGGGAAGCCTGCGTAGAAGAGGAAGCAATGAAATATTTAACGCTCAGTAAACTGCTTTCATTGAGTCTCAGTATCTGTGCCCTCATCGATATTTCCCCTGCCACTGCGTTAGGCTCAGTAAAGATGAATGGCAGTATCATTGAAACGGCCTGCGCTATTGATGTAGGGAGTCGTGACCAAACTATTAATATGGGCAGCCTCTCTCTCAGTGATATCCGTCGAGATGGACAAGGACCTACACATCCGTTTGTTATTAAGTTAGTTAATTGCGTTCTTGAACGTCAAAACCCAAATAAACCTAATTGGCAATACTTTAGAGTCACCTTTGATGGTGCACATCAACGCGGATTATTTAGTGTGAATGGACAAGCCAAAGGTGTCGGATTGCAAATTCAGCGCAATGACGACGGAGCAATTATTGTTCCAGGACAGGCTCTGTCTCCTCAAACATTAACACAGGGCTCCCATGATTTAGCTTATGAATTAAAGTTGGTGGCTAATCATGCTCCATTAGTTTCAGGACAGTATTACAGCCAATTACGCTTTAAATTGGATTATGAATAATCCATTAATTGATTTTAGATGCCGAAATCCACACTTGGTTTTGCATCAAAATTAAAAGCTAAATGATTTTATTAATAAAAAAAGAAATAAGAAGGTCGAGATGATGGCCCTAGGTTATATTCATATGCCGTTGTTACGGATAAGCCGTCCTCGGTTGACAGCAATGCTTGTTGCTGTGTCCTTAAGTTGTAACAGCTATGCTGAGCAGATTGAATTTAATACGGATATTTTGGATGTTAATGACCGCGCAAATATTGATTTAGCCCAGTTTTCGCGTCCGGGCTTTTTAATGCCGGGTGAATATCGTTTTTCTATTTTTATAAATAAACATCAATTACCGGAACAAACCGTATTTTATTACGTCCCCGACGGCCAGCCAGATGAGAGCGTTGCCTGTTTAAGCCCTGTGTTAGTTGAGCAACTAGCGCTTAAACCTGATTTATTGCCAACATTAAAATGGTGGCATGATGGTCAGTGTTTATCACTCGATAGCTTACCGGGTACGGAAGTTAAAGGGGATTTAGCCGCTTCTGCTTTGTATATCAGTTTACCCCAAGCCTATTTGGAGTATACAGCCGAAAACTGGGATCCGCCTGCTCGCTGGGAGGATGGATTACCCGGCGCCCTTTTTGATTATAACCTCAATGCTCAGGTTGGTCAGCAAACTCGGGGCGGACAACGAACAAATGCTAATGTTAGCGGCAATGGTGTTGCGGGTGTGAATTTAGGTGTGTGGCGTATGCGTGCGGATTGGCAACTACGTTTAGACAAGCAGCAAGGTCAAGGTACTTCCCGTTCATTAGATTGGACGCGGTATTATGTCTATCGTGCAATTAAATCTCTCGGAGCAAAACTCACCTTAGGTGAAGATTATTTAGCTTCCGATATTTTTGACAGCTTTCGATTTACGGGGCTGAGTTTGATCACTGACATCAATATGTTACCGCCAAATCTACGGGGATATGCTCCCGAAATAACGGGGGTAGCCAAAAGTAATGCTACTGTTATCGTGAGTCAGCAAGGCCGTATTATTTATCAAACGCAAGTTGCTGCAGGTCCTTTTCGTATTCAAGACTTAAATGATGCGCTATCCGGTGAGATTAATGTTGAAGTTAAAGAACAAGATGGAACTATTCAAACGTTTACAGTGAATACAGCCAGTGTTCCTTACCTCACTCGCCCTGGGCAATTGCGTTATAAGCTTGCCGCTGGACGCCCAACTGATTGGCGCCACCAAGTGAGTGGTGAAACATTTGCGAGCGGCGAGTTTTCGTGGGGAGTCAATAACGGCTGGTCATTGTATGGTGGCGGTGTTGCTGCAGAGAATTACGCTTCTGCAGCGGTCGGTATCGGTCGAGATTTAATGATGTTTGGCGCGCTGTCTTTTGATATCACCCATGCGCGTTCACGGTTAAAAGGGTTAAGTGAAGTCGGTGATAAAACGTATCACGGTAATTCATATCGTTTGAGCTATTCAAAACGATTTGATGCCTACAATAGCCAAGTGACATTTGCGGGATATCGCTTTGCTGAACAAGGTTTTATGAGTATGTCTGAGTACTTAAATGCACAGTCTACGGGTGTCCGCCAGTATAGCAGTAAGGAAATGTATACGGTTTCCTATAACCAACAATTTCCGGAGTTGGGGCTCAGTGCTTATATAAATTATTACCATCAAACCTACTGGGATCAGCCTGATAATGACCGTTATAGTCTGTCTTTAGCACGCTATTTTGATATCGGTAAATGGAAAAATTTAAGTGTTAACTTGACGGCTTATCGAAATCGGTATCGGCAGACTAATGATGATGGCGCCTACCTTTCCCTTTCATTGCCTTGGGGGGAGAGTGGTTCGCTTAGCATGAACAGCAGTTGGGATGAGCGTGATAATTCTCAACGAGTTAGTTATTACGACCGATTAGATGAACGGACTAATTACCAATTAAGTACCGGATGGTCTCGTTCTGGTGGGTTAGTGAGTGGTTATTACACGCATCAAGCTGATTTGGCACAAATCAATGCAAATGCCACTTATCAGCAAGATAGATATCGTTCTGCTGGCTTATCACTTCAAGGTGGTTTTACGGCGATTAAGCAAGGTGTGGTGATGCATCGTGGTAATCAGCTTGGGGGGACTCGAATTTTTGTTGATACGGATGGTGTTCCTGATATTCCATTACGAGGTTATGGCTCAACCATACGAACAAACTATTTTGGTCAGGCTGTATTAACAGACGTGAACAGTTATTACCGTAATCAAGTCAGTGTCGATTTAAATACATTACCTGAAGATGCTCAGGTATCACAATCGATTAAGCAAGGTACTTTAACAGAAGGTGCTATTGGCTACCGCCAGTTCGATGTTGTGGCTGGGCACAGTGCAATGGCCTTATTGCGTTTATCTGATAATAGTGTTCCCCCATTTGGGGCACAAGTTTTCAATGTGAAAGGCCAACAAGTGGGAATGGTAGGGGATGATGGGAGTACGTATTTAACGGGGCTCAACCCTAACGATAAGTTACAAGTTCGTTGGGATGATAAAGCACAATGTGAAATCACCTTACCTAAAATATTGCCGAAGAGCGACACATTGTTAACGAATTGGTTATTACCGTGTCATGCGACTGACATCTTACCTCTTGAGCAGACTGAGACGGTTGTTGAATCGGATGCGGTAAGTTTACCGTCATTCTCTACGCCTCATTCATTAACTTCTGGGGCATCGGATAAGCCAAATTTGGTCAGCTCAAAGAGCTGGTTAAGAAAATAAAAACGACATGATTGAAGAGGTTTATCTCTTCTTCATACTAAGGTAAAAGAATATGTTACAGAGCAATAAAATCAATAAAAGAAATCATCATCCTATTGCCACTTTTTTGGTTGGAGCAATGTTGATATCTACGACACTGTCTTCCGCACAAGCTGCAGTCGCTTTAGATCGCACTCGTGCAATTATGACGGGTGAAGATAAATCCATTAGCTTAAATATCAGTAATGAAAATAAGCAATTACCTTATTTAGCACAAGGTTGGATTGAAAATGCCCAAGGTGAAAAAATCACGGAGCCCTTTACGGTATTACCTCCCGTTCAGCGTGTTGAGCCTGGCGCTAAAAGCCAAGTAAAAATTCAAGCACTGCCGAGTGTAGCGTCACTGCCGCAAGACAGGGAGTCCGTTTATTATTTCAATTTACGTGAAATCCCACCTAAGAGTGATAAACCCAACACACTTCAGTTGGCGTTACAAACGCGAATTAAGTTGTTTTATCGCCCAAAAGCGATTATTCCAACTCGCCAACAGATGGAAAATCCATGGCAAGAAAAAATCACACTTACTCGTCAAGGTGATCAATACAGTGTAGAGAATCCAACGCCATATTTTGTAACGCTTGTTGATGCCGCTTCAGTGAAAGACGGAAAAACGGTCTCGGGATTTGAACCGTTGATGGTTGCACCTAAAAGCAGTTTGCTGATGGGGGGGAGTGCAAAAGCCTTAGGAAGTCAGCCTGTGCTTACTTATATCAATGACTACGGTGGGCGACCAACGTTGACGTTTACTTGTCAAGATAATCGCTGTCATGTGGTATCAGATAAACAGTAACTTCAAACAAGATGACGTTAAAGCAGATTTCAACGCAGGAGAGCATCATGAAAGAAGCCAATAAGATACCTCATTATATGATGGCGTACGGTTTAGGATTGTGCTTATTCAGTAGCACAGCCCTCAGTACTGAACTTGACAAAGTGGATAACTGGGATGTCGATGGGGCTAATGGCACATTGTATATACATGGGGCTTTAACGGAAAGTGCTTGCCGATTAGCGATGTCCTCCGCATATCAAACGATTGAACTCGGGACATTAGGCACGGCGCAATTACAGAAAGTCGGTCAAACAGGTACCCCTGTCGCGGTACAACTGCGTTTAGAAGATTGTTTAAGTGGTGAAAGTCGTAATCGTAATAAACTCGGCAACTTATTGTGGAGTCCTGATATGCCTGCGATGAAAATTCGTTTTTTAGCTGCGGCAGACAATCAAAACCCACAATTAGCGGCCGTTACGGGGGCGAAAGGAATTGCATTACAATTGAGTAATGCTTCTTATCATCCTCTTGCAATAGGGCAATACAGTACTCCTGAGCTTGTTTCTCCGGGACAGAATCAATTGACTTATTATGTTACCCCGATTCGCACTACAGCAGGTTTAAGTTCGGGAGCTTATCAGGCAATTATTCGCTTTCAGGTAAGTTATGATTAGGAGTCAACGATGTTATTGATACAGCATGTGACCGTAGGAATTAAAGGCCTTATTGTGTTCAGCGTTCTTTTTTTTAGCACGCTATTGTTTGGAAGTTTATTCTATGTCGTACATGCCGATACCGCAAATCTGAATTTAACGTTGACCATTACGATGCCCCCACAGTGCACGTTTAGTAGTGGTAGTTCAATACAAATTGTGCGTTTTGAAGAGGTACAACAAGGATTAATTGATGGGGTGAGTTATAAGCGAACCCCCATTGATACCGGATTATCTTGCAGTGCATTAGAAAAAAATGCGTTGAATATGACGTTGTCATGGGATCCAGTAACCTTTAATGGTGTTTCTGCTATCAGCACAAACCGAACAAATTTGGGTATTGCCATTTATCGGGATTCGACTCGCTTAAGTAACGGAGCGTCAATTAACTTTACTTACGGTAATCCGCCGAACTTGTATGCGGTACCGATAAAACCTAGCGGTATGATGCTCAGTGATGCGGGATCTTTCACTGGCACAATGACCGTGACGTTAAATTATCAATAAACGCGGGACTATTTCATGAATAATACTCTCTTTGTTAGGTATTTTATCGGCCTACTTTGTTTATTGAGTCCGGTATTATCACGAGCATTGGATGTCTATTTTACAGGAACGCTGGTTGTCACGCCGCCAGAATGTACCGTGAATAGTGGTACGGTGGCAGATGTCAATTTTGGCGATATCCATGAAACACTAATTGACAATAGCAGTTATAAACGCACACGTATTGATTACACCTTAAATTGTACGAATGTCTATAGCAATGCATTAAAAATGACGGTTAGTTGGAGCCCGATTACGCTCAATGGACAAAATGTCATTCGTACTGGTCGGACGAATCTGGGGATAGCGGTTTATCAGGATTCGACTCGATTAAGTAATGGTGATGTTGTGAATTTCACTTATGGTAGCAATCAGCCTGCGCTTTATGCGGTGCCAGTAAAACCCTCGGGAACGGTATTAACTGATGGCGGAAATTTTAATGGGACATTAACTTTTGTGGTGGATTACCGTTAAGGAGAACAAGATGAAATTTATTCACCGACAACAAGTGGCACTCTGCTTTTTTTGTGTAATAAGCTCTCCATTTGCATTGGGGTTAGGGGCAAATCTTTATGGTAATTTAATCGTGACGCCACCTGAATGTATTCTAAATAACAATAATCAAGCGGCGATTCATTTTGGTGATATTTTATTAACGCGCATTGACGGTAATAACTACTTACAAACATTGCCATTGAGTCTATCGTGTACAGGATTAGCAAAAAATAATCTGACATTGACCTTAGAAGGTGACCCTACATTGTTTAATAGCAATGGAGCATTAAAAACAAGCAATGATAAATTAGGCGTTATTTTTTATATTAATAATATCCGGCAAGCAATTAATCAGCCAGTGAATATTAATTATACCTCTTTGCCTTCTTTAAAAGCCGCGCCGATTAAAAATATGACGGCGGGCTTTAATGATACAGATGGTGGTAGTTTTACTGCGTTGGCAACATTAAAGGTGAATTATCAATGAAAAAATTACTGATAAGCACAAGTCAACGTTATTGTTATTTATGCAGTTTAGGGGGGCTATTCATGATGATTTCCTCAGCGGTGGAAGCCAGTTGGGTTTTTGATGGTACGCTAGTACTGCCCCCCGCCTGTGAATTAGGACAAACAAATCCTATACGCGTTTCTTTTGGAAAGGTGGGGGTGCGTAAAGTGGATGGGAATCTATTTAAACAAGACATTCCGTATCAATTGAATTGTCAAGGTGACTTAAATCAACCATGGAATGTGACATTGACGTTCAGTGGTACACTGGCGGGTACGGGATTTGATAATGCAACATTACGAACAAGCAGCCCGATGAATAACGGAAAATTAGGCATTCAAATTCAAAAGGACGGGATACCGTTAGAGCTGAACAAGGCGTTTGCCATTGATAGTTCAAATCCACCCAGATTATCGGCGGTTCCGGTTAAGCGTGCTGGAACTGAACTGGTTGGTGATAATTTTTCTGCGACCGGGACATTGACCATCGATTTTCAATGACACGATAAAAGGAAATGAAAAAAATGCAAATACCATTACATCAATTATGGCCTTTAGTCTTGTCACTGAGTTTAGTGGCTGTGCCGCTTTGTGCGCAGTCGGAAACCGTACAATTTGATGGAACGTTGGTTGAGGACGCTTGCGAAGTATATCCTGGCGATGAAAATATCGAATTGGATTTTGGTACTATTGTAGATAAATATTTGTATTTGAATACTCGAACACACAGTCAGCCATTTACAATTCGGTTAATTAATTGCGATTTAGTGTTGGGGAAAGAAGTTCAAGTGACCTTTATGGGAACTGAAAGTGCCGCTTTACCGGGATTATTAGCGCTTAATGCTGGAAGTCAAGCAAGTGGTATTGCCATAGGATTAGAAGCTGGAAATGGAACACCAATTTTATTGAATAAACCAAAAAACTATATTCAGCAATTACATATGGGGAATGGTAATAATCTTAATCTGAAAGCGTATGTACAGGGTGAACCTACTCCCTTATTGACTAAAACAATAGGACGAGGAGCCTTTGAAGCGACTACAACCTTTATTTTAGAGTATGAATAATTATTTGAATTTTTATATATGAATAAATTATCAAAAATATATTTTATAATTGAGATATCTTTTTTATAAAAAATAAAATCATTAATTTTAAATATTAGGATATATAAGTGAAAAATAAACTTAATATAATTATGGCTTTACTAATTCTAATAGTCAGTGAGCAAAGTATTGCAAAAAATGTTACCCTTACTCCAGGAAGTAGTGAGGCGACTACAGGTAGGGTTGTCTCCTCAAAATGGTTAGATTATCAGATAACTAATGGCAGATTTATAGGAAATTTAGAAATACGAGTTCGTCTAGTGCGAGCTTCGTTTTATAGTGGTTCAGCAGCTACTAGTTACAATTTGTCAGCTCAGGGCTCTCCTCTTACGGTAACGCCTTGTATATCAAATGATGCTGGATATGGTGGTTGTTATCATAGGACTCCTTTTCCTGTAGTAGGCTGTACTAGTGCAGATCAAGGGGATATTAACATTTGTATGAATCGTATAGTTGGCACTGAAGGAACGATAGTGATTCCAGTAAATGAATCGACATATCAGCTCTCTAGTCCTAATTTCTGTATGCGAAGTTATTTACAATATCCTGATGTTAAAGCCCCTTATCCTGTCGATAGCTTGAGCATTTATTTTGACCCATATACAGTTTGTGGCGAGGATAATGGCGCACCTCCTCCTATACCTGAGTTGACTGGTTCTGTATGTAACCTAAATAGCCAAAATTTAAATTTAAATTATTCATCAACAAGCTTGAATGTTGGAGGTATTACAAAAAGTACAAGTTTAAATGTCTCATGTACTACGGGTGCTCCCCAAGATTACCAATTAAAATTAATCGGAAGTAATGTAGTAGCTGGGCGTCTTAATTTTGGAAATGGTGTTTCTGCTCAAGTCTCGTTAAATGGGAGTCAAGTTGAAGTTAATGGCACAGGGATTCAATTAAACAGTTTAACTAGCCAAACTATTCCGGTAAGTGCTACGTTAACTGGTAATGCATCAGTATCTGGTGTTAGTCAAGCGACAGGAATATTAATATTAGAAGCGTTATAGATAGGGGTTAAACTACATTATTGTATTAACTAATTAACTAATTAACTAATTAACTAATTAACTAATTAACTAATTAATTTCTTTATCATTATATACTTGATTAGAAAGGATGTTAAATTTCAAAATAGACATAAAATTTATTTGGCTTCTAAATTTTGCTATTCAAAAAAATAATTTATATTAGATAATGAAAGGCTGATTTTTTCTTAGGATAGATTGTATAGATCTTTCCTAAGAGAAATTTTATTATTGATAATTTCACAATGTTGCTCATATATAAACGGTATTATACATGCATCATTGCATATGTGGTTGTAAGTGATTATTTTAAGCAGAGTAGTGATTTAGTTATAGATATGGCTGAGAATTAGATACTAAAATCATCGCTATCATTTTTTTTGTATATGTGTAATCTGTTAATTTTAAAATACATTCCTATGTTATGATTGTATAGTGATCAGAAATTAGATATGCTTTTTCATATGTTTTTATAAAAACTGTATTGAATGATTTAAATATGAAAGAATATATATAATTATCTTGATAGTATAATAATTACCCATAATATGAACTAAATACTCAATTTTCAGCTCTGGTTGTAAATGAGATAAGAGTGCTTAGAAAACAAATATTATTACACTTGTGTATGAAACAAAAGTCGAAGATGAGATTATTAATGAGTTTACCAATTTTCAAATAGAGATGAATATTAACGATGAACATGTGATAATTATTCAGTGTAAGGGTTTATTTTAGTATTTTATTAATAGGCGTAAATAGTAAATTGATTGTAGATTTTTATAACATTAAATCTACATATAAGTAATTTTTGTAATAGTTCTCTCTAGTGTAGTCTTTTCTAAAATATAATTCCTAATATCATTGGGCTTTAACATCATATCCGTTTCTTGCTTAACATAATTAATGCAATCATTATTATATATGAAATTTTTTTTTGGTTAAAAAATATACATATAAACAAGATTGCTGATGTTTTAATTTTGTTTTATTTGTGCATTTAATGTTTGTTAATTGTTTCAAAAAAATGTTATGTAACTTTTTATATCAAGAAATGGGTTAAATTTACAGAAACATAATATAACTAATTGAATATATTTGCTTTTTAAATCTGTCGAAATATGATGCATTATACATGTTAAAAAATGTTTAAACTTATGAGTATGTGTAAATATCAATCATTACGATCATTATTTTGCTAAAATTTAGTGAAAAATTCTTAACATAAGCTATTTTCAAGAGGGTTATCACAAAAATTTTTTTTATCACATTGTTTTTTATTAAATAAATTTTAAGGATTCAATTTTAGTTGTTTCCTATCATATAAAGACGATCATTTGATTTTTATTTCAAAATTACTACATTATTGAGTAAAATACATCTAATCACTCTATTTTAGCCGGTGATAAAATTTCTTATTGGAGTTGCTATGATAACTGTAAATGATAACGTTAACATTGTTGTGGGAAATCACTTTTCTAAAGCTGTTGCGTCAGAAATTGCATATTTAAGGAAAAAAAATGGTTATACAGGTAAAGAGTTAGCACAATATGTCGGAGTCTCTCAGCAGCAGATATCTCGCTATGAATCAGGTACAAGCAATATAAATGTGGGTACACTAGCGATAATTTTAAACATTTTGGGATGTTCTCTTGAGAAGTTTTTTAAGAAAGTTGATACTCGTATGAAAGAAGATATTCAATCATTGGTAAATTAATTAACTGATTTCTATATTTTTTATTTTTGTGCTGATGAAATAATACTGAATACAATATTTGTTATTGGAATTCTTAATAGAGCTACTTTGTAGAAGTGCAGGGAGACAGTAAAGTTGCTTTTAAAAGTGAAATTATCAGCACTCTTTGTTAGATTAAACCGAATTCTATAGATAAAACTATAGAGTTTGGTTTAATAATTAATTTAAAATGTGAAAATATAGAGTTTATAACCAGTACTATTTGCAGTTTAACTTCACTATTGAGTATTACCCAAAAATCATCAATTAATGGTAGAATTTATGCTAACTATTTCAAGTGATTGATTTAATATTGAATTTTTGGTATTGAAAGTAACTAACTGCTTTTGGTATTTTTAATCATACACTTCATTAAGTGATCTAATCCATTGTTCTAACCTATTGCATATATTTTTCCATTCATCTAAGTGTATTTTATCACTTTGCTGCTTTGTTAGTTCTATTTCTAATTTTTGTAATTGGGTAGAGATATCTTTTCTATTTACAATGCCTAAAGCCCCTCTTAAGCGATGTACTATTTGTTTCATATCATCACTATTTTGTTGTTCAATGGCGTCATTAAGCTGAGTGAGATCATTCTGTAAATACTCAATTATTTTATCTTTATCTTTTGTTTTTAGAGGATTAATAAAGCTTAAAGGTAAGTGCTCATCCGTAATTAACTTATGAACAAAATATTGTTCTAATAATTGAGATAATCGCTTCAATTCAAGTGGTTTAACAAGCCAATCATTCATTCCTGAATGAAGGCAACGCTTTTCTTCTTCTTTTAGCCCATTTGCGGTAACGCCAATAATTGGACATACGGCTCCTTCATCTCTTAATATTTGCGTTAACTGATATCCATTCATGTAAGGCATATTTACGTCAGTGAGTACAAGGTCAATATTTCCACTGTAGCTATCCCATATTGCTAGCGCTTCTTCACCATCATCAGCTAATAAAACATTACAGCCAAATAACTTTAATTGTTCTGTTAAAACAGCTTGATTTATCGGGTTATCTTCCGCAATCAAAACAGTACAATCATATAGTTGGGTATGTGTTGTTGTACTTGTTTCAGAGACGTCCTCATTGTTATATAGGCTCAAAAGTTGTTTTGATAAGGTATGAATATTGATATTTAAATCATGAATAATAATTTGTTCTCCATGAAATGTAGTTAATTTATCTATATTATCTGCACCTATACATAATCTAGCCGCTTCAATATTTTTTTCTTGAAGTTCGATTTCATCCAGCCACACATTTACCTCCCAATGAATTAACCAAGAGTAGATATTCTCAGTTATTTTTTGATAAGGTGTTTGTAACCAAATATTCATACCGTTCAAACTAGGCCATGTTGTTTGATTTGATGAGGGAGGAAGGGGGATCTGAACTGTAAATTTACTTCCTTTATTTATTTGACTCTCAACATTTATTGTTCCGCCCATTAGTGTAACTAAATGTTCGCAGATAAATAATCCAAGGCCGGTTCCACCATACGTGTGTTGATCTGTATGCGCTTGAAAGAAAGGTATAAACAGTTTCTCTTTTTGCGATGATGATAGGCCCATGCCTGTATCAACGACAGATATGTCTATCTGAGCATCTTCTGATGAAACATAAATTGTAATTGAGCCTGTTTTAGTAAACTTAATTGCATTACTTAATAAATTACCTAAGATTTGTTGAAGTCGATATCCATCACCAAATCTTTTTGGAGCAATCTTGCAGTCAATACAACTGAAAAGAAGTAATCCTTTCTTATCAGCTAAATGGGTATAGGTTTCTATGGTAGAATGTATCGTATCTAGTATATCAAAAGGCTGATTATGTAAATGCAACTGATTAGCTTCAATTTTACTCACATCAAGTATGTCGCTAATTAAATGCATGAGGAGTTGTGAGGTTGTAGATATACGATTTAAATATCGGTTTTGCTCCTCTGATAGCTCCGTTGTGGAAAGTAGTTCGAGTGTTCCGATTAAACCATACAGGGGGGTTCTTATTTCGTGGCTCATTGTCGATAGGAAGCTTGATTTTGCTCGATTAGCATCTTCAGCTGCCATTCTAGCTTTATCAAGTTGTTGCTCAATTTCTATTTGCTTAGTAATATCTGTAAATGCACATAAAATAACCTCTTGCTGTCTATAATATGTAGAGGTATAAGCAATATATAATGTAAATTCACCAGAGGTAAAAGATGAAATATTACCGTAACTACTATTTTCTATCGATAACGAAGATATAAATTGACGATATTCACGAGAATAAAAAGGGGTGTTATTTTTGGGTAATTTTAACCATATTTCAGCTAATGGATTTGCAAAAATAATTTTTTGATCGGTTTTAGAGATAACACAGATCCCAATAGGTGTTGTATCAACAAGTGTTCGATTAAATGATTCACTTTCAAGTAAATGATTTTGAAATTCAATGGCAGGTTCAAGGACTGTACGTTTATACCATAGCTGGTATAACCAACCACAAAGAAGGCTAAAAAATACAGCACCAATTAGGCTAAGCGGTAACCATAAATTATCATCAAAAAAAGAATGATATTTAACCTGATAATAGCCTATCCATTCACCTGTTTTATTTTGTAACTTTAGAAATAAGCCATCTTTAGTATAATTCAAACCATCAGTGAGACCTTCAGGCAGAGATGAAGAACCTAGCAGTTGTCCATATTGATGATGTATTAACCAAAAATTATGGTTTAGTGTTGGATTAAGGATCCTTTCTAAAACACTAATCCTCTGAGGATTAAAAAGTGTTACTGCATAGATATCTTTTGGTGATAACTCAGCACCTTGCCATAAGTTAAAGTCAAATCCAGCGGGAATAATACCGACTAAATCATTCCCTAGCTCTAGAGTATGTATCCAGATAATTTTATTTTCATACGTATGTTTACCAAGTTGCTCTTGTTCGTTTGAATAGTGGGTGAGTTTTTCTTTGATGTCGGGAATTGAGCGACGTACGGTTTCTGTTACTGTTTTAAAAAGCTCAGCGTCAATAGTTTCATTACCAGTAAGTGTATTCACTGCGGGTACACTGATACTGATATTATCATGTTCATTGACAAAAAATACAGCAGCAGCCGGGAAGTAAGATGAACCCCAAAATGTGGAGTAATAATCAGCTAGATAGGCACCTAATGAAAATAATATGCTAGGGACGTGTGTACATTCTAAGTTATTATCACAAGCTAAGGTGAATGGCATTCCAACTAATGTTTCTTTTCCTTCCAGTAAGCTTAAAGGCCATTCTTCTGGAGTTTTCTGATATTCTAATGAATAATTTCGGGTTTCTATCATTTCAGAGAGATGGTTATTTTCTTTAGCTAGCTCGAGTAAGAATCTCTCTTGTTCTCTTAAATATCCAATATATGATGAAAAATCAACCTCAAGGCGACGTTTTTCTTGTTCAATGATTCGCTCTGCACTCCAGAACAAGGCTGCAAGCAATACAAGAAGAAGAGGAAGAGCGACAAAAATCAAACTATTGAGTTGATTTGAGGTATGTGTAATACGTGAAAAAGGAGATGGATATTTTTTCATAATATTGATAATTTCTATACAATGACTATTTATAATATAGGATTATTTTTATGAACTGTCGATTTTTCTTAGCAGTTTATCTTACGGATAATTGAATTAGTCTAAGTTATTTATTGAATATCAAATATTGAGTGTCTCCTTTTAGGAGTATCAGTTATTTTTCGATTCTTAATAAGAAGGTCATTAAAATTGAAATGAATTATTTTTTCTATCATGTTTAAATATTTTAGAAAAATTATATAATTATGACCACTATAAATTTAATTTAACTTTATGATTTTTATGAATAATATTTGGAGTGTTAATATGTCGCGATCATCTGCTAGTAATGAAAAATTGAATCCTAAAAATAAAATAATTGTCGGTATTAGCTCTTGCTTATTAGGTCAGCAAGTTAGATTTGATGGTGGGCATAAACGATTAGCTTTCGCTGTTGATGATTTATCTGACTATTTTGAATATCAATCTGTTTGTCCTGAAATGGAAATAGGGTTACCAACACCTAGGCCTGCATTGCGATTAGTTAAAGAAAATGAAATTAAAATGAAGTTCAGTGATGGGCGTGAGGGAGATTTAACCGATAAAATGTTACAATTTTCTACGGAATATTTAGAAAAAATAAGTAATTTAAATGGTTACATTGTATGTAAAAACTCACCTAGCTGCGGTTTAGAGAGAGTTCGTGTATATGATCCCGTTGGAAACGGTAATAAAAAAGCAGGTACAGGCATTTTTACGAGTCAATTATTAAAAAATATGCCTTGGTTACCGATTGAAGAGGATGGACGTTTAAGTGATACTCACCTTAGAGAAAATTTTATTAATCGAGTTTTTGCATTAAGTGAACTTAACCATTTAAAAATAAACAATTTCACACGTCAATCATTAATAGATTTTCATACCCGATATAAGTTAGTTTTATTAGCTCACTCACAGCCACTATTCCGGGATCTAGGTCGTTTTGTAGCTACAAATAGAGATTGGAGCTCATTAGATACGCTTTTTGCCGAATACCGGAATAGATTTATGTCTATATTACAGCAACAAGCAACAAGGCGTAACCATACAAATGTCTTGATGCATATACAAGGTTATTTCAAACAGTACTTAACCTCTAAACAGCGCCAAGCATTGAGTCAGCTGATTTTAGATTATAGACATGGGATCCAGCCGTTATTAGCGCCATTAACACTGCTAAATCATTATTTATCGGAGTATCCAGATAGTTACCTTAGTAAACAAAAATATTTCAGTCCATATCCACAATCATTGAGACTTCGTTATGGGCTATAAATTAATTCTACATACACAAAACGCTCATCTTCAATATACTTTCTAATATGATTCATGGTGATATGTGATTATGTATTGCCATAATTATGTTTTGATTTATAGCTTACTAAGCATTATCAGCGATAAATAAAGATAATAATGACGTCATACTCAAATTAATCCTTGTAAAACTGACCAATATTTATTATATAAAGACTTGGTAAGCGATAAAATCATCTAAATAGATATAAATTACTCTAGTAAGGATAAAAAACATCGAGTATAGCAGTGTTGACAAATAGATCTACACCTTATCATTGGAATATTACGTTTATCAATAGATTCTTCTGTTAAGAATATCTGTGAAATATATTTATCGTTAAGATTTTTGATATTTAATGAAGAAAAATCAATAATATAAATATTTAATAGTAAATATAATGACTCATGTATCATTAAAAATGACAGCATGAAAAAGATCGGCTTATTTTAAAAAATTTTGAAATGATCAATATATTTAGTTTATGTTTTTCTAGAATAAAGCATGATATTAATCAATAATATTTTTTTCTTGAAAGGGAATAAAATTTTAGGTTTATTTATTTTTTAGCATATTAAAAATATGTTAAAATTAAAACCACAGAAAGTTGATAATATTTAATTTTTATCTTTATCTTATGTAATACTTGGTATTATACTAGAACATTTAAATTTCATTTTGAAGAGTGAAACTATGAGAACACCTGTATTAGTGACTAAAAAAAATTTGTTACATCTTTGGATAACTACAAAACAAGTCTATCTTATGAAGGTTTATCTTTGAAAAATAAAGAAAAAAAACTGTCTATTCCAGAGCTAAAATATAAATATGCACGATAAATATGGTATATACTGTTATTCAGACACTGACGTTCTTATTAATTTGCTTAATATACGTGATGTAGAAGTTCTTGAAGAGGCCGAAAATAGCTTTTACAACAGAGAGATATCTTTCATATCAAAGTGATAAATTCGATATTTCTTAATTTAATTTTTCTCATTTAAATTTTTTTATTTTTATTTTTATTTTTATTTTTATCTTTTTCAAGATGTTTATGAGTGGGCAGGTAAGATTAGGAAAGTGGATATTTCAAAAGGTAATACCCGCTTTTGTACTTTTTCAAGGATCGAACCTGAAGTAATAAAGCTTTTTAATAACATCCCACAACTTGCAGATCATACTCATCTTACTGATTTAGTTAAAGATTTGGTAAGTTTATTCTGTGAACTTAATCTACTCCATCCTTTTAGAGAAGGAAATGGACGTACATTACGATTCTTTTTTGAAGATATGCTTTTTGTACTAGGCTATGAAATAGCGTGGCCCAATATCTCTCAGAATGATTGGATAGATGCGAATATTGCTGGTGTTTATCTGGATCTTGAACCACTAATTGCCATTTTTACATCAGCTGCACAGCCTAGATAGTAATTATTATTTATCTTCACACCGTGGTGTCTTAAAAAGCTTGTTATTAACTTAAATCCTTTTTGGTTGTAAATCATACCTTGTTTTTCGTCAAAAAGCCTTAATATAGCTAAATCTTTCTATAATCAATTTTAAGCCATTTTTATCATTATTTAATGAATCACATTAGAAGTGGTTAGAAATCCTCTCCTAATAGGTTTTGTGAAGCCTGTTTTTTGACCAATCCTTTTTGTTTTTTATTATTGCGCTTTATCGTCATTCTCCGCAAATGATGTATTTCGCTTATTTTCCCTTATTTAGTACGATCGTTATGAGGATCTTCACTATATCTTGTTTTTTTGAATGATTAATATTATCCGTGTTATGTAACTTATTGCGGTTTAAGGGAAAAAACGCAATAATACCTAAATTTAGCAGAGTTAAAAATCGGCTCTAAAAGGTGAAAGGATCCGATGATCGTCATGCGCGTGTGCGCGATTTTTCTGTTACCGCGTCACCTTTAATTTCAATAGACGATAATATTAAAGGTAACTATAAGTATAGTGATTATTAAGGTAATGTATTATGTCTGCTTTTTTTCCGGTCAAACCTGAAAGTGGTAAATCAATTTTACAGCGACAATCTCAAGCCCTTTTACAAAATGGTTATCTAGAGCGTGTGCGACAATTACGAAATTTGGCCATTGCAGCAGAGTTAGATTGTCCAAAATATTTATTGGCCCCAGAAGTGAATCAACTTTTACAATTTATTCCCGATCTGCATCAGCGTACGTTGATTGATACGTTATGGAATACGGGCGCTCGTATCCATGAAGCGTTGGCATTAACGAAAGGGGATTTTTACTTAGATGAAGAAACTCCTTTTGTGGTGTTAAGGACACTCAAGCAGCGGGAAAGGCAAACAAGCGTTGGTCAAACAAAGGTTAAATCTCGGCCTAAACGGATTGTTGCACTCTTTGATCCTCAATATGTGCAATTGATGAAAAGTTACTTTGCGACGATGCGATTGAAGAATCAAAGCCAGATTTGGCCAATCCAAAGTGATAACACGGTCCGAAATTGGCTACGTTCTGCGGTTGAACAAGCGGAAGTGAATGGTGCTTCATATGTTGTTAATCCGATCACCTGCAAAACATTTCGGCACAGTTTTGCGATGCACCTCATTTTTAATGGTGTCCCGATGAAGGTCATCCAAGCATATTTAGGACATAAAAAGTCAAGTTCTACAGATATATATACGAAAATATTCACTCTAGATACGATGTTGCATTTTGATATTTCTTTTAGATAACTATATTGGAAATTATATTTTCAATATCATGGTGATTTCAGATTGAAATACACAGTTAAAATTTAATAATTATAATAAAAATCAATAAATTATAGTGACCAAAATGATGGGGAGAGTGATTTTTAAAGAATAATATTACATAAGTAAATTAATTTTAAAATAATAAATATTTACTTATTTAATTTTAATATTAGTAATTTTTTTTACTAAATATAAAATATCTTCTTAATTTTAATTTTCCTAAGATCTATTAACATTGGCGATTTCAGACTGAAATACATTCCCGTTTTTATAATTAACTGTATATTTATCAATTCGTTATGGTTTATTTCTTGATGGGGATAAAATAATTCTGAAAAGGTTGTTTACAATATCTAACTTATGTAGGATTATTCTTTCTAGTTAAGAATGCTGCATACGGAGATTATCTAGCATGGTTAGGGTAAATAATCAGTTCAACAAAATTGCAAGCCGTTCTGTAAGATTGTTACAGTCATTGACATCTCAAGTTCAATCGCAAAAAGAAGAACTCAATGAAACGACTTATTATCAAGTTTACTCTAAAGCTGCGGTCGCTAAATTGCCTAAACTTACTCGAGCTAGTGTCGATTATGCCGTCAATGAAATGGAGAATGATGGATACTTGTTTGAGAAAAGACAAGCCGGGACAGCATCAAAATATGCGATGACGATCCAAAATATTATCGATATTTATCATCACCGTGGTGTACCAAAATACCGTGATCGTTATTCTGAAGCGTTTACTTTTTTTGTTGGTAATTTAAAGGGAGGGGTATCAAAAACCGTCAGTACAGTATCATTAGCGCATGCATTACGTACGCACCCTCATCTTATATATGAGGATCTTAGGATCTTAGTGATAGATCTTGACCCTCAGGCATCTGCAACGATGTTTTTGGATCATATGCAATCTATTGGAACTGTTGATACAACAGCCGCTCAGGCAATGTTACAGAATGTTAGCCGTGAGGAATTATTTAACGAGTTTATTTTACCTTCTGTTGTACAAGGCGTAGATGTTATCCCAGCGTCTATTGAAGATGCATTTATTGCATCTCAATGGGAGTTGTTGTGTGCGGAACATTTACCTGGGCATAATATTTATACTGTTTTACGTGAGAATATTATCAATAAAATTAAGCAAGATTATGATTTTATTTTTATTGATAGTGGTCCTCATCTTGATGCTTTTTTATCTAATGCAATCGCAGCAGCAGATATCTTAATGACGCCGGTACCACCTGCACAAGTTGATTTTCACTCAACATTAAAATATTTAACTCGCTTACCCGAGCTCATTGACTTGATAGAATCAACGGGGGTAAGCGTTAACTTGATCAGTAACATTGGGTTTATGTCTAAATTAGTCAATAAAACAGATCATAAATTATGCCATAGTTTAGCAAAGGAAATTTTTGGTGGAGATATGTTAGATGTTGCCTTGCCAAGACTCGATGGGTTTGAACGTTGCGGCGAATCATTTGACACGGTTGTTTCTGCTAATCCAGCCACATACATTGGCAGTGCTGAAGCGTTAAAAAGTGCAAAAATTGCTGCGGAAGACTTCTCTAAAGCTGTTTTTGATCGGGTGGAATTTCTTCGCATGAATAGAGGTTATTATGCAAACTAAAAGAAAAACTATCGGAAGAACGTTGAGTGCCTCAACGTTAACGCATTTAGCAACAGATCAAAAGCACTCACAACGTTTTATGCTTAAATCAGGTAAGTCAGCTATTTTTTATTTGACTGACATTCCTGCCGATGAATTAGCAGAGAAAACTTTTGTAAGGTTCTTAGTTAATGGTCGAGATCAAAACGCATTAACGCCAGAGTCACTTGCGGATATTACAAGAACCATTAAGTTACAACAATTTTTTCCTGCTATTGGTCACAAAATAAATGGAAAAATCGAAATTTTAGATGGCTCAAGACGACGTGCCGCTGCTTTATTATGTCATGTTGGATTATCTGTTTTAGTCACTGATTCAGAAATCAGTAATGATGATGCTAGGCAATTGGCTCTCGATATTCAAACTTCAAAAGAACATAACTTAAGAGAAGTTGGACTGCGGCTTTTAAAGTTACGAGAGAAGGGGATGTCACAAAAAGAGATTGCTCTTTTTGAGAATTTATCAGCGGCAAAGGTTACGCGAGCAATTCAAGCAGCTTCGGTAACAGATGACATTATTGCATTATTCCCTGTTCAATCTGAATTGGCTTATAGCGATTATAAATTACTGCTTACTATAGACCAACTCATTGATTCAAAAAAGCTTATTAAGAAAGACATCATTAATGACGTTAATGAAAGAATTGAAAGACTAATAGACATAAACAAAATAGCACCTGATGAGTTAAAGAAAACAATTTTAACTACATTAAAAAATATTACAGATCAGTTAGTCTCTAAAAATAAAAAAAATGAAGTGACAGTAAAACAACTTTGGGGTTTTGAAGATAAGAATACTTATGCCAGAAAACGAGTAAAGGATCGAGGATTTAGTTACGAATTTAATCGGATGCCAAAACAATTACAGGAAAAACTAGATGAAACAATTCAAACTGTAATGCAGACGTATTTTGATAATATAAATAAAGAATAAAAGAAATTAAGCCTAAAGTGACCACGCTATAAGGTGGCAAGACATGGGATGTAACACACGAAATGTGCTGGGAACCCACAAATAGAAAACCCCTGTAATCTTCTCTATCTTGGCGGACTGAAAGATTATCAGGGGTCATCAGAACAATTCTGTTAGGGGTAATGTTGAACTCCTAATGGGGAGTATAGAATTATGCGCAAAAAAATTCAACTCCTTCCGTACAACATAAGTGCGGAGATGCATGTCTAATGAGACCTCAATTTCTGTAATTCCTTGTTCTGTCGGTAAAATTCATCGACATTACACACCAAAATTTTTAGGCGAATTACCTAAACTGGTGCCCGTACGTCGTTTTGCCGCGGCGTTAAAACGGCATGACTGGAATCGCAACCCGCATATTTACCAACTGCGTTATAGCCGAAAGCAGCGGATATCGGTGCGCTCAGAGCGTCGAGAAACCTTTGGTGCGTTAGCGATGGCAATGATTGCCTATGCGGATTACAACCCAGAAAGTGATGCATTATTCGAAGTGATGTGCTCAGTGGAGAAGTTGGCAGAGTTGTGTGGTCAACTGTATCGCTATGATAGTGGGCGTAAAAGTTACGACCCGATATTGCATGCACTGCGTGATTGGGAGCAAGCCAAACTCATTGTGATTGACCGCGATTTTGATATCGAAGCCAAGCAATACAAAGCGATGCGGATTTGGATACGTCCGGAGTTTTTTCATGGACTCGGTTTTTCACCGTTGGAGCTGCGGGGTGTGGTATCCAGCTTTAGTCGCTGGATGGAAAAGAAGGGATTAAAAGAGAGCTACCAAAAACGGTATGCGCAGCATGTGTTACGGCTCGCCCGTGCAAATGTGGCATCCCTCGATAATAAGCACAAGCTTCGCAACTTACTTAACAAGCTCAAAACACTTGTGATTGGGGAAGATAATGCACTCAAACAAGAGAAAAAACATTTAGCGAAGGCGTTGAAGGAAAAGAAAGCTTTAGCGCAAAGTACCCGCGCGCCAGAAAGTCCGGAGCATGCGGCATGGCGGCGTTTTGAAGCGTGGCGAGTGACACAACCGATAGCCGCGGTTATGGCATTTGAGCGTGAAATGAAAGCGTTATACCCGAGTATTCAAGGCCAGGCGATTTATCTTTACTATCTAGCGCATTTACCTGACGCCTAATCCTTCTTTTTAAATTACCGTCTTAATTGGCGGGGGTTTTGTTCACCCTAAATTTGGTTCTCTTATTTTTTAAGCGAAATTCTTGTCACTTTATGCTTCTCATTCATCCCGATAATGAAGGCACCTACATATTCGTTCTTTATTTATCCCATTAACTTCGAATGTTGTTTTCTTTTCCAATTACCTTCGAAGGGTATTGGTCTTTTACAGTTAAATTCGTTTTTAGGTTCTGAACTAAACGACCTTATAAATAAGGAGTTGCGGCTCTGCTTTTTCAAGCCGCACGCTCTAAAGAGATAAAACCAATAAAGCCTTCGCTTACAAGCCATAAATGCCTGTCGCTCAGAACATAGCTTCCGCACCGTGCCATTGCCCCCGTAAAGCTGGCCATTGGCCACCTTAACGCGCAGCTACAGCCGTTCATCGAGGCTACGCCTCTCGTCCGTCTCACTGCGTTTTTCAAAGGGGCAAGGAAATCAAATTATCGTTTTAATTTCACTGGGCTTAACTAGGACAGGGGATAGATAGGGGAATTAAACAGCCTAATACCGCTAACGCGGGTCTCGACGGCCCTAACCTAATATTGTTCTCTGACACACTGTTTGCCGTCTACAGCCCTTCGGGCGGATGATGTCGGTAGGAGCTTTAAAAATATGAGGTCAATGTTGATAATGAAATAACATGCTAATAAATAAAAAAATAATTCAATAGTATCGTTAGATGAAATCTGTATAGGTTTCTAATGTAAAACTACAAATCAGGTCTATTAGATTAAATGATAATTAGAATTCAACTATGGTAGTTATAATGAAATTAATCATTTCATTAACCTATATATCTATATATTTCTTAATAAAGGTACATTAAATAATACAGAAAGTTACATTTTTAGAATCAAGTAACTTGTGAAATAATGTTTTAATTCGATAATATAACGTTATCATACTCAAGTTATGATAATGATTTTTACTCATTTAAAAGGAAATAGAATGCCATTATCATCAGAAAAAACAAGAAAGTGGGGGAAAATAAATCCGCCCGTTTTCTTTATTTCTGCCTTTATTATTTTATGCGTCGTTGCAGTAGCCGCTATTTTTCCTCAACGTTCTGAAATTTTGTTAAAAGCCCTACAAGCTCAACTTTTTGAGAATGCCAGTTGGTTTTATATTCTAGCCGTCGCATTGATTTTATTGACAGTCGCCTATTTAGGACTCTCTCGATTTGGCCAAATTAAACTCGGTCCAGATCATGCTCAACCACAGTTTAGCTATCTTTCCTGGTTTGCTATGTTGTTTTCCGCAGGAATGGGTATTGGACTCATGTTTTTCGGGGTAGCTGAGCCAGTAATGCACTATCTTGCTCCCCCTGTTGGAGACCCACAAACGGTTCAAGCTGCAAGAGAAGCAATGGAAATTACATTTTTCCATTGGGGTTTACATGCCTGGGCTATTTATGCCATTGTCGCCTTAATTCTCGCTTTTTTTAGTTATCGACATGGCTTACCGCTTACATTGCGTTCAGCTCTCTATCCCATCATTGGTGAACGTATCTATGGCCCAATGGGACATGCTGTTGATATTTTTGCTGTTGTTGGTACCGTTTTTGGGGTTGCAACTTCGCTTGGATTTGGTGTTTTGCAAGTCAACGCAGGATTAGCGCACTTATTCGGTTTTCCTGTCAGTCCAACGATGCAAGTAATTTTGATCGTTGTGATTACGGGATTAGCGACGTTATCAGTCGTCAGTGGTTTAGATAAAGGCATACGAATTCTCTCTGAACTCAATCTAAGTTTAGCGGGTTTATTATTATTATTAATTGGGATTTTAGGCCCGACAGTACTGTTACTTAAATCTTTTGTCCAAAATACCGGAGCTTATCTTTCAGATATCATTAATAAAACCTTCAATCTTTATGCCTATGAGCCGCAATCGAGTGAATGGTTGGGGGGATGGACATTATTGTATTGGGGATGGTGGCTTTCATGGTCCCCTTTTGTGGGCATGTTTATTGCGAGGATCTCTCGAGGCCGTACTATTCGTGAGTTTGTTACAGGTGTTTTGTTTGTTCCTGCTGGGTTTACACTGCTTTGGATGACTTTTTTTGGAAATAGTGCCATACATTTGATCCGTGATAATGGAGCAGAAATGTTGGCACAAGTCGTACAAAAAGATGTTGCTCTCGCCTTATTTGAATTTTTAAATTACTTTCCATTTTCATCTGTTCTTTCTTTTGTCGCTATGTTGATGGTCATTGTTTTTTTTGTGACATCTGCGGATTCTGGAGCGATGGTTGTCGATACATTAGCCTCTGGTGGTGAAATACACACTCCCGTTTGGCAACGTATTTTTTGGGCCTTTTTGATGGGTGCTGTTGCAATCACACTTTTACTGGCAGGCGGATTAACGGCATTGCAAACCATGACGATAGCTACCGCACTACCTTTTGCAATTATTTTATTGATTGCTATTGTCGGATTACTAAAAGCCTTACGTATTGATGTGTATAAAAAAGACAGTCAACAGCTTGCTACCTTAGCACCAAGTACTGGGCGAGGGGGATTATCATGGCAACGTCGATTACGTAAAATAGCTTTTTTCCCTAAACGTAATCAAGTTAAACGTTTCATGGCGGAAGTGATTGAGCCGGCTATGCAGTCTGTCGTTACTGAGTTGGAAAAGCAGGGGACCGAGGCCGCTATCCATAATGAGAAAGACGATAGGGTGACTCTTGAAGTACAATTTGGTGAGAACCTCAATTTTCTCTATGAAATACGATTACGAGACTATTTGACGCCTTCTTTTGCATTAGTGGGTATGGATGATGATGAAAATAATGAGTCTCAGAAATATTACCGTGCTGAAGTTTATTTAAAGGAAGGTGGGCAAGACTACGATATTATGGGATGGAGTGAAGCGCAGATTATTCATGATATCCTCGATCAATATGAAAAACACATTCATTTTATTCATATTGTCGATAAATCGTAGCCATTTATTATGATAGAGAGGTGACGAAAGCGAGTCACCTCTCTTGGTAATAATGACTATAGACGAAAAGACTAACGAATGATGAGTAATGACACGGACGTTTTATGTATCATATCTGTTGTATGACTTCCGGTAAAAAATTGCCTCAATCGCGAATGACCAAAAGCCCCCATGATGATCAAATCAATATGGTGTTGTACTGCAAAGTTACACAACTCATCAACGATGCTATTGTCACCCTCAAGTAAATTGACTTTCACCTGAATACCGGCTTGATGAAGTTGGTTTTGTGCTTTTTTGAGCTGACAGTCTTGGTTACCGTACATCACCAGATAGCAATCACTACCAGCTAATAATTTCACTTGTGTTAACCGATGAATGACTCGTTCACCTTCCTCACTGCCATCAAATGCAATCATTATCTTTTTCGGTGGGGTAAAGTTTCGCTTACAGATAAGCACTGAGTTTTTTTGAAGTCGAATAATGCCTTCGAGTTGACGGCCAATATGGCCCGTTAATTCAGATTGCTCGCCTCGACGACCAAGTACAACAATATGCGTATCTTCTTGATTTAGCACTTCGGCTAACGTTCCTTGTCGCTGAAGTGTATTAACATCATGAAGACCTAAATCTTGAGTGATTTTTTTTGCACTCATCAATAATTGTCGGCCTTCCTCACGGGTTAAACGCGCTCGCTTTTCCTCAATATCCACGAGTTCATTCAATAAAGTTTCTCGGGTATCAAATCCGATGATCCCACTTAAATCATGGTGTGCTGATGTCGAGATTTTTTCATTCATGTGTAACAGTGTCAGTGGTAGGTCGAGTGTTTGAGCTATCCAAGCACTGGCGTGACATACAGCAATTGCCGAGGACGAACGGTCAATACACCCAATTACGCAATTTTTTTGAATGATATCTGCTGCCATAATTAATGACCTCCCATGAATTTTTCAATTTTTTTCGGATCGTCATGAATACCAAATTTATCAACCAACGTTACGGTGGCTTCATTCATCCCCTTAATTTCAACATCAATCCCTTCACGTCTAAACTTAATCACCACTTTATCTAACGCACTGACTGAGGTGATATCCCAAAAATGAGCTTGATTCACATCGATAATCGCTTTATCAATGTCTTCTTTAAAATCAAAGGCATTAACAAAGCGTTCTGATGTGGCAAAGAAAATTTGCCCCCGAACTCCATA
This sequence comes from Providencia sp. PROV223, assembly GCF_028479245.1. Taxonomy (NCBI): domain Bacteria; kingdom Pseudomonadati; phylum Pseudomonadota; class Gammaproteobacteria; order Enterobacterales; family Morganellaceae; genus Providencia; species Providencia sp. PROV223. The sequence goes on along the minus strand of NZ_JAMPNG010000011.1, from coordinate 98,102 downwards.
ATGGCGCACTTTTTTATCTAGCGTTGATGTAACTGTCATGTATCTCGCCACTTTATTGGCAAAATTAAGCGCTGCAATGAGCACTCCGACAAGTACCCCATAAGCCAGATTATGGGTCCAAACGACAACAATTACTGTGGCTATCATAACAACGCTGGTTGATAGCGGATGAACTCGTATATCAGCAAGGGATTGCCAAGAAAAGGTCCCAATTGATACCATAATCATCACAGCAACTAAGGCCGCCATTGGAATTTTTGATACCCAATCATTAAGAAAAACTACCATTAGCAATAAAACAACGCCTGCAACCAGTGTCGATAATCGACCTCGACCACCCGATTTAATATTGATGATGGATTGACCTATCATGGCACATCCTGCCATCCCGCCAATAAAAGCGGTGGCAATATTGGCAATACCTTGCCCTTTACATTCTCTATTTTTATCACTGGTTGTATCGGTCAAATCATCCACAATCGTTGCGGTCATCATCGACTCAAGTAACCCAACAACCGCAAGAGCGAGCGAATAAGGTAGTATGATAATGAGTGTTTCTACGTTTATTGGCACATCGGGTAAAAGGAAAATAGGTAAGCTATCGGGTAAAGCCCCCATATCCCCGACGGTGCGGATATCAAGGCCAAGGCCTATTGAAATGACCGTTAATACAACGATACACACTAATGGTGAAGGAATGGTCTTATTGATTAATGGAAACAGATAGATAATCCCTAAGCCTGCCGCGGTCATCGCATAAACATGCCAACTCACATGGGTTAACTCAGGAAGTTGGGCTAAAAAAATCAAGATAGCTAACGCATTAACAAACCCTGTTACGACAGAGCGTGAAACAAACCGCATTAAATTACCGAGCTTTAAATATCCTGCGATAACTTGAAATATCCCGGTTAAAACCGTCGCGGCTAATAGATACTGAAGGCCATGTTCTTTCACAAGAACGACCATTAAAAGTGCCATTGCTCCCGTTGCGGAGGAAATCATACCGGGGCGTCCCCCGATAACAGCAATAATCACTGAAATAGAAAATGCTGCGTATAACCCGACTTTAGGGTCGACGCCGGCAATAATTGAAAAAGCGATTGCTTCAGGAATTAACGCTAAAGCAACAACAATACCGGCAAGCACATCCCCACGGATGTTACCTAGCCAGTCCTGACGAGAGGAGGACAACAGCATATTGGACTACCTTGTAATCTATCTATCCCATGATGGGCGAGTGTATTTTAAATAAGCGAAATTATCCCTAAGAAGGGATGACGAAATTGGCTGATTTAGTATCAACCTAAAAGGAGGAGGGGATCTCAGGGTGGCGTAAGACGCATAGTGTAATTATCTGTTCCTATTGATAGTAAGTTTTTAAAAATCAAGACTAACAGTACGTAATTAAGTACCCGATTAGCATGAGCGTATTGGTACTATACATTAATACGCTCACCATGATAAGTATTGTCAGAGCGTTACTTAACTCTGACACCTTGTTTGTCTATAATAAGCTCGCCATCTTCTTTGATAAACTCACGCTGTTGCGGATGAGGTAATATCTCTAATACGACTTCTGAAGGTCGGCAAAGTTTAGTTCCTATTGGCGTAACAACAATGGGTCTATTAATCAGTATTGGGTACCGCAACATAAAATCAATGAGTTGGTCATCGGTATAAATATCTTTTTCTAAGTTTAATTGTTCATAAGGTTCAACATTTTTTCGTAGTAACGTCCTTACCGTGATTTTCATATCGGCAATAAGTTGTACTAACATATCCTTAGACGGCGGTGTTTCCAGGTAATAAATAATCGTTGGCTCAACACCACTATTGCGGATCATAGCAAGCGTATTGCGTGAAGTGCCACAATTTGGATTGTGATAAATGGTAATTTCATTCATTCGGTTAGCCTTAATTTAACAGTGAAAGTCGAAGCACTAAAGCAACGAGAGTGACAATGAGCACAGGGAGTGTCATGATGATCCCCGTTTTAAAATAATATCCCCATGTAATGGTCATGTTCTTTTGTGATAAAACATGCAACCATAACAATGTTGCCAAGCTGCCAATTGGTGTAATTTTTGGCCCTAAATCGGCACCAATCACATTGGCATAAACCATCGCCTGTTGGATTAACTCTGTCGCATCACTCCCTTCAATAGATAGCGCACCAATTAATACCGTTGGCATGTTATTCATTATGGATGATAAAAATGCGGTAATAAATCCAGTGCCTAGAGTAGCTGCCCATAACCCTTTATCGGCAAGGTAATTGAGCGTTTCAGAAAGATAATCGGTTAACCCTGCATTTCTTAAACCATAAACAACCAAGTACATACCTAAAGAAAAAATGACGATTTGCCACGGTGCTCCACGTAACACTTTTTTGGTATTAATCGTATGGCCTCTGGCTGCAATCACCCAAAGAATTAAGGCGCCAATAGCCGCAATTGCACTCACTGGAATACCTAATGGTTCTAAGACAAAGAAACCAATAAGTAGCAGTACCAATACCAGCCATCCTGCTTTAAACGTTGTTATGTCCCTAATGGCTAAAGTTGGTTCACTCAGTTTGGTAACATCATATTGTTTAGGAATATCTTTACGGAAAAACCAATGCAGCATCACGAGTGTTGCAACAATTGCTGCAATATCCACAGGCACCATAATCGAGGCATATTCCGTAAATCCAATATTAAAGAAGTCCGCAGAAACGATATTCACGAGGTTCGAAACGATCAGCGGCAAACTTGCCGTATCTGCAATGAACCCAGCAGCCATGACAAATGCTAATGTCGTGCCTTTGTTGAAACCAAGTGCCAATAACATCGCAATCACAATGGGCGTTAATATCAATGCCGCACCATCGTTGGCAAATAAGGCGGCAACAGTTGCACCAAGTAACACGATATAACTGAATAATAGCTTTCCTTTACCCCAGCCCCACTTGGCAACATGTAATGCAGCCCATTCAAAAAAGCCACTTTCATCTAAAAGTAGGCTAATGATAATGACGGCAACAAATGTCGCCGTGGCATTCCACACAATATTCCAAACGATTGGAATATCTTGAAAGCTAATGACACCAAAAATAAGGGCTAAAACTGCCCCTGCCGTTGCACTCCAGCCAATACCCAGTCCTTTAGGCTGCCAAATAACAAAGGTGATCGTTAAAATAAAAATTAAAGCGGCAATAAACATAACAACCTCATTTAAAAGGTGCTTTTCCGCACCTTTTATTTTTAGAAAATAAAACTTATTCTGCGAGCTGACTTAATGCAGATATCCCCACAGGCTCTGTTTCAAGCAAAGGAACGATAGCAACACGTTTTGCCAATGTTGATGTCACCTTTTCAATCTGAGCGACTTCCTGTTCTGCTCTTAAAAGTAACAATGGTGATGTTGTTTCCGTGATAGATAAACTGTTATTGATCACCCACGCCCACGGATGTATGTCTGCCCGTATTAAATCATTTTGCAAATTTTCCGCCTCAAGCACAGGCGTTGTTTCAGCGAGAGTCGTAATAATAACTTTGGTGCGTTCAGGATCTTGTAATTGCATCATCGGCGTTAAATAGTGGCCTTTTTCACCCATTTTTTTAGCAATTTCTTTATGGTATGCCCCTGTTGCATCCAGAAGTAATAATGTATGCCCAGTCGGTGCAGTATCCATGACGACAAAACGTTTACCCGCGTCTCTAATGATGCGAGAAAAAGCCTGAAATACCGCAATTTCTTCTGTGCATGGAGAGCGTAAATCTTCCTCAAGTAATGCACGCCCCTCGGCATCTAAATCTTTCCCTCTGGTTTCTAAGACATAATTACGATAACGCTCAGTTTCAGCGATAGGGTCAATTCGGCTAACTTGAAGGTTGGGTAAAACACCATCGAGGGTTGATTCAATATGTGCTGCTGGATCAGATGTGGTCAGATGTACATCAAGCCCTTTTTCTGCCAATTTAACTGCGATTGATGCCGCAATCGTTGTTTTCCCTACACCCCCTTTGCCCATTAACATAATCAGCCCATGCTGTTGCTGAGATATTTCGCCAATCAGTTCTGACAAGGTAGGTAAAGAAATAGGTTGTTTTGTCGGGGTAATAGTTGGAATTTGTGGCATGTCATTAGATAACAACTGCTTCAGTGCATCGACACCCACCATATTGATCTTTTGTAAATAAAGAATATCGACAGGTAACGAGCGTAGTGCTTCAGGCATAGACTCTAATGCCGCTTGTTCACGAGAGTACAGCGCATGGGATAACTTATCATTTTCAGTCACCGCAGTTTCAGGGAAAACACCATTGACAATCAATTGCTGATTTTTGATACCCAGAGATGATAACTCACTATAGGTTCTTGCGACTTCCCTCAATGCGGCAGACTGAGGTCGTGCAACCAAGACTAGCCTTGTTAGTGATTTATCACTCAGCGCTTCCACCGCCATGCTGTACTGCTCACGTTGTTTATCAAGACCAGACATTGGCCCTAAACATGACGCACCATCAGGATTGTCACTAATAAAATCACTCCATGCACTCGGGAGTTGTAATAAACGGATGGTATGCCCCGTTGGTGCGGTATCAAAAATGATATGGTCAAATTGCTCTGTAATTTCGGTATTGGTTAACAACCCAGTAAATTCATCGAAAGCTGCAATCTCTGTGGTACAGGCACCTGATAGCTGTTCCGTAATACTCTGAATTACCGCTTCAGGTAAACTTTCTTTGATTGGATTAATAATTTTGTTTCGATATTCTTCGGCTGCGGTTTGAGGGTCTATTTCAATAGCAAATAGATTTGGAACCAATGTTACTGGCTTAATATTGTTGCCTATCGATTGAGAAAATACTTGCCCAACATTAGAAGCTGGATCAGTGCTCACCAGTAAGACTTTTTTCCCTTTTTCAGCCAACTTAATTGCGGTCGCACAGGAAATAGAGGTTTTACCCACACCACCTTTTCCAGTAAAAAATAAATAATTAGGTGTGTTATTTAAAAATTTCATTTTATTGCTCCTGTTAACAACACGTTGTACCATTACCACAACACGATTTAACAATTTCGACTTTTTCAATATTCGGTCGAATACCAAACCATCTTGCTAGCTCATGTCGTTTTGGGTATCGACCAGTCAGCACAATCTCACCATCAAGAATCAATAGTGGAAGTGACTCGGCACCTGCGGTTTCCAAAAATATTTTTGCTTTTGTGTTGTTAACGAACTCTATAGGCTCTTGCGCTAAATTAAAACGCCTTATACTTGCCCCTTGTTTTTTTAACCAATCCACATCTGTTGCGAAGTCTACCAATGCTTGATCGACTTCGGTTCCGCAAACACCAGTGCTACAACATAATGCGGGATCAAATACTTCTAGTTTTTTCATACCTCAACCTTATATATGATTTTTCGAATATGTTAACTTAAAAATTTTTATATAGAACAGCTACTCGCAGACTCTTTTGTCTCTAGACTCTTAAGCAAACCTGCAACTCTATTTTTCTCTGTGGCGTAAGTGACATCAATGATACTCTTCACCCAAGGTAGTAATGCCGGAGATAATCGATAATGAACCCATTTGCCATGCTTTGAATCGAGCAAAATACCTGATTCTCTTAGCATTGCTAGGTGCCGAGAAGTCTTTGGTTGCGATAAATTTAAGGTCGTATAAATATCGCAAACACACAGCTCACCTGATGCTTTCAAAAGCAACACGATATCTAATCTTGTATTGTCACCTAGAATTTTAAACAGCTGAAGTGGCTCCATATTTTCTCCTAATATTAATATATATAACGTACACGTAGTAATCACATCCGTCAAACTGTATGTGTTGCACGACTATAAATTGCCTAAAAAGTTATTTATAACCGTCTGCTAATGAGTTTAACCCATCAAGTTTGGCCTAGTTCTATAAGTCTTTGTATCAATGACAGAATGACAATCTAAATATTTCGAAGAAATATGGTCTAATTCTATAAAGTATTGATTTATTAAGATAATTAATGGATTGTGTTTTTAGCTATTAATAAGTGTAATAAGTATCATGACAATATTGATTATATCAACTAGTTTTCTTCCTTAAAAACGTAATCAAGCTAAATTTTTTTATGTTAATGTGATTAGATATATTATGCAATGTATCGTCATCAAACTGCAAAAGCGGGGAGGACAGAGAAGATGCTATTAGTAATAGAAAATTTTTTTACGCGGGAAGCATAATCTGGTAATAATCTCAATCTTTGTTTGATAGGGTGTATCTTTCTAAACTTCTTATGATAATAATACAAGTATAAATTAGTATTTTTTTATGAAAAAAATCATTTTTATTTTGGTGATTTCATCATGAAATAGATATATTTTTTTGGTGATAATCATTTAATATCAATTAGTTGCCCTGGATATTGTACTTGGAGCTGACTAGATGAATCTATTATTTATATCAATATATAATAGATTTTATTTATCATTTCTTTGTTACACAACGAGTTTCCCAAAGGCTATCAAATTCATCTTGTGATAACATGTCATCAATTTTTTCTGCCATAGGGATTGATATATCTATATCACCGTTAGAGTGTTTTAGTGTTCTAACAAAAAAACGTTTGAATCCATAAGGTAACTCATTTTCGAATCCAAAGACTTCCCCACAATAAAAACCTATTTCACGACCATGACTATCACTTCTAAAACTATGGTAAGTCATATTCCTAAAGCTAGCAGCAGCGGGATATGCTAATAAATCAAGAACAGATTCTTTAGCACGCGCTTCAGGCTCCATTTTACTATGAGATGAAACAGGTGTTAGCAATCCCCCAATGTATGAGACTAAAGCTATTAGAAAAACGATTAAATAAGAATATATATGTTTCATATGCGCTCTTGTGCTGCCTTCTACCTGAGCAATTATTCAATATAACCCAATATTAGTTAGATACTTTTATATGTATGAGTTACCACCAATCAATAGACATCAATTAACCATCATTATGCATTTTTTTGTGCTCTACTGAAGTATGCTATTTTGTCTAATCATGACAGTATTGAATGTTCTAGAGCATCATTATATGTCAAACACTGTCTATACATCTCCTTTCTAAAGTTAAATCACCTTTTCTCGTTTTAGGCATTGATAAAATACTTTAACAATCAGATTATTATAATAATTTCTTTCAGTGTCGCAAAATTCGGCATATCTTTCTATAGCCATAAACAGTATCAGACCTTATCTAGAGTTGTTTAATCTCTCTGAGAAGTAAAGAATATGCTTTTTATGCTGACTAAAATATTAGGATTTGAGCTTAAAAGCATCTAGTAGGTATGCTAAAAATTTTATATGTGAGATGAATTAGCCAAGCAGATTCAATAAAGGGAATATCTTCATTGGGTTGCCTTGTAAAGCAAGTTGCTGTTTTTTCATGTATCTTGCGGTTTTGTAACGCGTTATGATTTCTTTTTCAGCTGATAAATATCATTAGAAACAAAGAGATATTTGATACGGATAAGAGCTTGGGTTAGGGAAGCTTAATACGTTCATAAAAGATAGGTATTGTTATACACATCTGTTAGTAAGCTAGGTTCGCACTAACTTTAGGATGTCAATAAAGTCTATAGTTATTTGGTAATTATTATAGAAGCATCTTGTATTTAGATGCTCCTATATAATGTTAATAATTAATGTCTGCAAGTTGGCTATTAAATTTATTTTTTTCTTTATATATGCACAAATGTTTTTGATCTTCTTCCTCAAATTCTAAAGATAGAGACTGCATAAAATCGCACATATTTGCATTTAAGGCCTTTAGATACAAAAATAGTGTTTCTAAGTCGATTTTTGTTATGCCTGACTCATAGCGTATTAGCTGTTGCTCACTTTTTTGAATTAGTGCAGCAAATTCAGATATTTTATATCCTGCTTCTATTCTGAGTTTTTTTAATTTAACTCCTGCAGTTACTGATATGAGGTTAGCTTTTTTCATACCTACCTCCATTTTTTTGTTACATTTAGAAGTGATATTTTACATTTTGATTTTGTTTGTCATACTTACTATACCTTATCGTTTTTTGCAATAAAATTCTGCGCCTTTATCTATTTTGTTTTTATTTTGATTTTTTTGTCTGTATTTGTTTGATTTGTTAGTTTTTATTACTGTTGTGGTTCGATGGTATGGTGCTTTGTGCTTGTTGTGTTATGGATTAGTATGTGGAGGATTATCTTTTTGAGAAAATGGTTCTTAGTGATTGTTTTTATTTTGTTTTTTATAGTTACGTATTTCACAAAATATAATTTTGGATTTTAATTTTTCTGGTTAACTAGTATTAATCTTTATATTTTCTTATAGAAATTGATTTGTAGCACCTACTTCATAGACAAGTTATATTAAAAATATTATTAATTTTAATTAATGTTTAGTGATAACATCTATTAATTTACTATTTATGTGATTAAATTAAAAGGATATACCGAAATTAATATAATAAAAACTAATAAATATTTTAAATAGATTCCATCTGTGAGACGAATGAAAGGCTAAAAGTAAAATGCAATCCTAAAATAAACTACAGTGGCTTTAGTATGAGCTAAGTGGAAAAGAATTAATAAGCTAAGAGCATTTTTGCAATTTTATTATTACTCTTTACGAGTTATTTTAAAGCTTTATAGGCGGCCTTGCTTACTTAAAAATAGAATGATAATACAAAATTAGATATAGATTATATCATTATATAAGCAAGCATAGAATTTAACTGATTTAAGATTTTTTAATGAAAATTAGATAGCGCTAATCAGTATATATATAAATTAATTTCTAGCTCTATAAATATGACTGCAATAACCAAGAGTAAAAAATAATTAAACTAAATTAATGGTTATTCGATTAACCATATTGTTTTTACTTGGTGAATTTCTTTTTTTATATACCGCGTTAAGATTGTTCTTGTTTTTTTAGTGTTTTTTTTATATAGAAATAAATCTTACAAATTTAATTTGTATTAATTTTATTTGAACTTCCACTTACACGCATTTAATGTGTATTATCTTAACTTTAAAGTATGAATATATTTATTGAATTGTAATAAAATGTAATATTTTATTGGATTTTACTCGGTTTTATTATGATTACATATATTTAAACATAATAGATAATAAATTTTTATCTATAAAACACAAAAAAATAAAAACATTTAATTTAATATTACTAATCATACGCTTATAAAAACTAAAAACACTCCGTTTACGCGTAAAATTGGTATTTAGTTGATATTTATCACGTTTTAATGACTTTTTGATTGCTTCTATCTATTGTTATGTTGTTTTTGATTGGTTATAACACTTTTACTCTTATTTTAATATATTTATTATTAACGAAAATTAAATATGCAGAAATTAAGTTTTTATAGTAGGCACCATATGAAAAATAATATACTAAGTAATAGAGTAGGTTGCTTTTTAAGAAAGGCTCGTAAAGATAAAAACTTAACAGGAAAAGATGTAGCTAAATTAATAAATGTTAGCCAGCAGCAGGTATCGCGTTATGAAACAGGGATGACTTCACTAACATTAGATCAGTTAGACCAGTATTTAATTGTATTAGATAAAAAATGGATTGAACTATTTAAGTATATGGAGAGTGAATCAATTAGAAATAAAGCAAAAACTTCTTAATTTTATTTTTTAATAATAAAAGTTTCTGTGTTAATTAATAACATAGGATGATTATATTTTATAAAAAGCACGGTTAAAAGTGTTTTTTATACTATGTAATTAATTTTTGATGTTCATTTTAATTAGAGAGAATAATATGCTAAATAAAAAATTGGGTACTATTTTATTATCAACAGTTATTGCAGCTTCTTTTGCTACCGTTGCTAATGCTGAAACTCGTACTGCTCAAGCAACAGCAACATGGCAAGCAACAGCAATTAAAGATACAACGAGTATGTTAGTTGTTACTCCATTAAAAAGCCTTACTTTTAATTATGCCGAAGGTCAAAAAAGCTTCAATCAGCAAAACGGCGCATTTGATATTGCTATTCAAGGCCAGTCTGGTGCTACAGATTTTAAATTAGCATCTAAAATTATTGCTAATACTTTAGCAAGAACAACAGATGATTCTAAATTAACAGTAGGTGTTAAATGGAACGGGGAAGATTTAACTAAAGATTCTGATACTGTATTAATTGATACATCTACTGGATTGACTTCAGGTTTAGACAATTTAGCTGCTGATGGTGTTTATAATAGTTCTGATCGTGCAACAGATCGTGGTGAATTCACTTTTGTGATTGCAAATGCAGAAGCTGCAGGTGCAGCAACAGACTTTAGTTCTCTCACAGACGGTACATGGGATGGTGATGTGAAAGTTCAATTTACTGCAACTTGGGATGGTTCTTTTACTCCAGCACCTAATCCAGAATCTTAATTTTTCCTAAATTTTATAACTGATATTAAGATAAAGATATTATAAGGAAATAATATCTTTATCCTTCTATAAATAGAAATTTTATTATGAAAAAAATAATTTTTGCATTAATTTTATTATCAATTCTACCATTAAAAAACAGTTTTGCTGTTAATGTAGGTAATATCACCGAAATAATATCAGCTGATGAAGATACACTAGCAAAAGAAATTGAAAATACGGTTGATACAGCAAGGTTAGTAAATTTAACAATAGAAAAAATCGATTCTCCACTAGAAAATGGAAAAGTTATTTCTGTAAATGACCCTAATGAAATTTTATCAACACCTGCAAACTTAATTCTTCCTGGTAAAGCAAAAGATGTATTTAAGATTATTTATCAAGGTCCAATGGATGATAAAGAACGTTATTATCGATTAAATTGGAAAGATGATCCTATTGGTGAAAGTGGTGTAACAAAAAGTTCAAAATCAGCATCAGCTACAACATCGGCAACAATTAGTACAATTCTTGTTGTTTCACCAAGAGTTGAAAAATTTAATTATGAATTTATTAATTCACAAGTATCTAATATTGGTAATAGCTCATTCCGTGTAGTGGCTTCAGGTCCTTGTTTAGCAGAAAAACAAAAATATGGAGTGGATGGAATCTGTCGCGAGCGTTATTACCTCATGCCACATTTAGCCGTTAAATTACAATTTGTCGATGTGAAAAATAAAAAATCAAGCGTTGGTATTTGGCACAAAGGAGAGTTCATTGTTGTCAAATAATTAAGAATGGACTTAAATTATGCGTAAGAGTGCTATTGCTTTATCAATATTGAGTATTGTTTTTTCGAATTCAGTTTACGCCAATGGAATTAAAAGCATAAAAATTGGTGGATATATTATTCCTCCTGCGTTTGTTAATGCGCTAGAAGAAGGAATGTCTGTTCCTGTTTTTTTACGATTAAATGATGATACTAAAAAGAATCAAAGTGATAGTAAAATTGCAGATGCAGTCATTGTTATTGAACAAGATAAAATTAAATTAGCAAGCATTCATCTCATTGAAAATAATAAAGGCGCAAAGCTTAATAATTTATTAATGGATAATCTTGAAGGCCTGCAAAATGTTATTTTTAATGGTGAAAACAATATCGCTATTGATAATAATGCAACACTTCAATTAAACATTTCTTCATTTAATTTATCATTAGATGTTGATAAAACTGCATTTTCACCAAAAGAACATGAGAGACAGTCTTTACTAGGAAATTCTTCAGTTAATTCATTCTCAGCGGTAGCTAACTATGATTTAGGTGTATTTCAGAGTCGAGTTAAAGATGCTAAAGACTCATCTAGTAGTTATTTCAATTTAGATACATTATTCGCAGCAGCAGAACATCATTTTAATGTTAATGCCTCAGCATATAGTATTGGAAAATCTAATTCGAATATTGAGCTATATCGTGCAATGTACGAAAGGGACTTTAACGGACTCCGTTTTGCTCTTGGATTAATGAGTACTTGGAATTTACAGTCCATTGCCAGTTTAACTGCTCTTAGTAGTAGTAAAATTTATGCAGCTTCAATAGGGAATAACTCTGCCAGTATGGTGACAAATAAACAGCAATCACTCACGCCGATTTATGCTTTTTTAAATAGCCCTGGTGAAGTCCGTATTTATCGACAAGGTAAATTATTAAATATTCAAAATTTTCCAATGGGTAATTTTGAAATTGATACAAGTGTATTGCCATATGGTATTTACGACGTCACTATCGAAACAGTTGTAGATGGTAAAGTTGTCACTACACAACAGCAAACAATTAATAAATCTTTTGGTGCGATAACAGGTAATTACGACAAACTGAATTGGGAAATATATGGTGGTTATATTGATTTTGATAAACGTCACTATGTTAGAGGTGATGATTCATATAGCCAAACGCCGGGGAAAAGTGCTTTAGCTGGCGTTTCTTTTGCATATAACTTTCCTGTACTATCGGGGGTTCGTTTCCAAATGTCAAATTATGGATTCGATAAATTTGTTGTTCAAGAAACAAGCGTAAATGCATCATTAAATAATTATATTTCAGTGGCTTGGCAAGGTTTATTGGATAACCATGGAAGTCATCGTAATATCACAACTATCTCTGTTAATATTCCTGAAGGCTATGGATCTTTGTGGGCATCTAAAGAAAAGACTATAGTGAGTGGTGAGTTACCACTCTACGATGCAGACAGTTATTCTTATGGTGGAACCATTAATTTTGACAAAATTATTAATAGAACAGGATCATTTACTATAAGTAATACGAAAGATAATCGTGTTGGTAGTGATTCTATTAACTATGAATACGCAAATACATTATTCTCTGGTCGCTATGGTACTGTTGGATTAAGAGCAGGCGTTCAGCGTTATCATTATGATAATCAAAACAGCACAAACGAAAAATATATTAACCTTGATTTTTCCTTACCACTTTCCACTTGGTTAAGCACTGGTGTTTCATCTACAAATGGTAATGTTAAAGCGAATATTTATGCGAATAAAAATTTTGAAGATTCGGTGATTACCAATGCAGGGGTTTCCGTTTCCAAATTAGTCAGAGATAAAGATAATGGTGAATCTGATTTTTCAACATTAGGCTATGCTTCTTATGATACTAAATATAACTCAGGTACTGTGACGATTAATCGCCCCGATAATGATAGACTTAATGGCAACTTAACCTCTCGCGGCTCTGTGGCATATAGCGACGGCATGATCACGCCTAGTGGTCAGCAAGGTAAATCGGGCGTTATTATTAATTCCGATATAAAAGGTAGCGGCAGTATGGTCGCAAAAGTAAATGGACAAAATTATCCAATTAGTGGAAAAAATACCTTTATTCCGTTATCTCCTTATTCTGATTATGATATTCAATTAATGAATGACGGCAAATCAAAAGACAGCTTTGACATTATCTCTGGGCGAAATAAATCTGTCACGTTATATCCTGGAAATATTGCTCTCTATCAGCCTGAGGTCAGACAACTTATAACAGTTTTTGGACGTCTAAAATCGCCTGATGGTGAATATATTAAATTTGCTGCAATTAGAAACCATATAGGGCATACAAAAACAGACGCAAATGGTGAGTTTTCTATGGATGTTGATGTTAGATATCCAGTTATATCGTTATTACAAGATGATCAGCAAACTATTTGTGAAGCAGATTTAGATCTTCAAGGCGCAAGAGGTGCATTGTGGGTCGGAGAGGTTACTTGTGAACCTCAGTCTAGCTTGGCAAAAAGATAATAGGGTATTTTAATGAGAATAATTCTTAAATTAACATTAACTACATGTGTTATTGCTAATTACTTAATGGCATTTAGCGCTCTCGGGGCAAATGTAACAAATAGCTATGTTTTTGTTGAAAATAATGTGGATAACGAATATTTCATTACTCCAAGAACAACAGATCCTCGTTTCTCAGGTTCCAATAAATTTACTAAATATGCGGGAGCTTCTCAACTTAGTCTCGGCTATATGGGATATGTGAATACAGGAATTCAGGCTAATCGAAATATTGATATTTGGTTAGAAAACTCGCAAATAGACAAGCCATTTACAGGAAATCGATGCATGCGAGGCTATTGTTCAGATAACAGTGGTTACTGGCCAGCTCAGTACATCGGAAAAAATGGGGCTTATAAAATAGTCCAAAGTAATATTAATGGAGAATCTTATTACGCACGAGGTATATTTAGCGATTCAGCCTATCATTACTTTCTTCAATTACCAGTAGGTACAGTTGAAAATTATAGTTACAGAGCTTGTATGACTAATATTGATTATGACCCAAGCAAGGGTGAGTCTTGTCAAAGTGTTGGTGGGAATATTATAGCCTCACACGAATTTAATATAACAAAGTCAGGACATATAAAATTAACATCAACAGGCGCATTACAAGAAATTTTTATTGACAGTAATGGTAATCCTAATATAGGTTTGGGATCACAATTTTGTCGAATAGGCATTATATCAAATCAAAATGGTATTATCTGTAAAGTAATTGATCATGAAACAACAGGTGATATATTTGCAAATATTAGATTGGCATTAACCATAAATCGAACATTAATACCTTTTGCACCAGCTGCAAATACTATATTAATAGGCCCGGATGATGGTAGTAATAGCTGGTATTATTATAATACAACATATCCCGCAAATTATTACTTTAAAAGTAATAATAAAAATGTATCAATATTTTTATCTAATACTTTTTTAAAACAATTAATTACTTCTGGTGTTGATTTTACTAATAGTCAGGAGTTTTTTACTTTTTCTTTTACAAATACTGCTGTACCTCAATCCGGTTACTATGAGTTCACTCCATCAAATACATTGATTATAAAACCCAGAGATTATGGTATTAGTATTATTCCAGCTGATTTTAATCCTAATCAATCTAAAACAGGGAAAGTCGGTAATGATGAGCCTCCTATCGAATTTAATTATATAGTTACAACGAGTGGACCACGACAAGCTGATTCTATAACAGCTAAAGTAGAAGGGCCTATGACTATGCTTAAAGGCCAACCATATTGTTTATTTAGCTCAAATGATGATAAATTTAAAGTTCCTTTTTCTGCTTATCTTTCATTTAAAAATAGTGATGGCACAGATGCAAAGTTTAGAGCTAGTTGTGATAGTAATGAAATCTCTCTAAAAAATGCTTTGTGGTCTGAAACGCCTTGGGATAAACCAAATCAAGATTTAGGTTCATTTTATAGAACAAATTTAGATTTATCCTTTCCAATGAACGAGTCGAATTCTTTTTTCACTTTAGATGGAATTGATTGGTTAGGGACTGTCTCTGCTACGGGCAACGTAACTGTTAAGGCCATTTGGACAGGGCCAGATATTCAATAATCTTTATCTTGGGCTACATAATGTTTTAGTAGCCTACTTTTTTTATATAAATTTAGATGATTAGTTATGAAAAAAAATCTATGCAATATAATAATATCTTTAACTTTATTTTTTAGTGAAAGTGCACATGCATTATATATAAACTCAGATATATCCTCTATGGAGTCAGGTGAAGAATTTTTTTCTAAGTCATATATAAATGATACAAAAAAAACAAACTTATATACATTTTCTGCGTATAAAATAGATAAGCCTGGTAGCAATGAACATGGTCAGCCAATTGAAAATGGTGAAATAATATTTACACCTCTTAAGAAAATTTTGTTACCAGAAGAGCAGGAGTTTTTTAAAATTTTTTATAGAGGAAAGAAAGATAGTATTGAACGGTATTATAAAATTACTATTAGTGAAACATCATTAGACATCACAAGCGATGACAATAAGAATAAAAAACCATTATTCTATCCAACTGTAAGCTTAGAAACATACTTTGTAGTCAGGCCATTGAATCCAAAATTTACATATGAGTTTGAAAAACAGACTGGTAGTATCAAAAATACGGGTAATACTTACTTTCGAGTTCTGATTCATAAGAGTTGCGATATTGATGAAAATGAAGAGCCTTTAGTTCTTTATTTACTACCTAATCAACAATTCCAAAATGATATTCTAAAGAGTAAAGGTCATAAGTATATTGTTATTTTTAATAAGTATTATTCTATAGGAAATTGCGATTAATTATACGATTAAATTCAAAAGCTGATACGATAATGCCGTCCAATGTATTAATTTAACATAAGATAGATTATGCGAATCTTTATAGTAATAGCAAAGTTGTAATGTCCGCTCTGGGCTAAGTTAAGATGTCCGTCACGTAGGCTCACCATTAAGGGGTTCGCATGACGGCTTATAGAGCGGAGTTTTTTACCTTGGAAGATGTTAAACGACTTAAAGTGATCCAGGATGTGATTGACCAGCGCCTGCTAACCAAAATGGTTGCTAAATTACAGAGCAATAGCTCTGTTCACTAGACGCACTTCTTCTAAGAGATGCTAGTAATAAAATTACTCAGCCAGACTTTTTCGAGGTATATGCATCGCATAATTTTGATTAACTGTGGAATAAGCAGTGTTTAGTGATTTTAACCCTAATGTCGGATTTATTATAAGCATCCCACTTATTATCATTATCGCTTATTCAGGACATTGTTTTGATACATTATTTAGGCCTTGTTGTGTGTGTTCAAAGGTGACAATTTTTGAGTCGTTATCGTGATTAATTCTTAACACATAGATACTATCAAAATCAATACTTTGCCATTTTGGGATCTCGTCAGGATTTCCACCTTCATTTTTCATTATATCTCTAGCGGCTTTGACTAAGTTGTCATGCTCCCATGCGATAAAAATGACTGAGTTTTCGTATTCGCGGCTCAATAAAGTGTCTTGTAACCCTTTGGTTTCTTTAGCATGATAATTCAGATTAATTGGAAGTGATAATTTTATCGCGGTTGGAGTAATTGTTTGAACCGCCCGTAATGAGCTACCTAACTTATTCTGTTTCGGCGCTGAAGCAAATAGCGAATCAGGTTTACCAAACAGAGAAATAAGCGTATCAGGCAGTGCTAATGCGCGATTTAATCCCTTACAAGTTAACTGTCCACTATCATTATTTGGCTTCTCACCATGCCGAATAAATACAATTGTTTGCGTTGAATATGCCATAGGGCTAAATCCCAAAAATAGCATACTTAAAAGTATGAGTATATGACGCATAAATTATACCTTTATTTGAAATTAACAATATAATTATCTCGGTATTAAGTCCACTATTATCTCTATATAAAATAGAGATAAATCGTAGAGCGGTGTACGGAAATATCACCATTGGTGGTATTGCCATAGATCAATGCTGTGTAGCTATATCAACTTAAGTACCAAAGAATGATGGTGTGAACAATTAAAGGGGAGTGAACAATAGCATATGAGCTGTACAGTGCAAGAATTGGCTGAGTATAGGCCATTATTTGTTAAATAATGGCCAAAGCGTGGGTGGGATATTCAGCTATTCATAATATGAGGTAAGATATTGCGTTGCTGGGCAATTCATTATTCAGTACTTTTCAGCCTGCAAGCACTGCAGATTTTAGGTTTACAGAGTAGCTAGATCAATATAACTATTGAAAACGGGTTTGAGCTAAATATTACATAACCTAGCTCATTAAAAGTGTAAATGAAATAAAATACAATTAAAATCAATGTATTAATGGTTTTTTGTTTGTTGGTTTGATTAAGTCTATCTGACCGTTATTTTATGGGTTATTATCAAAAAAATGAAATTATAATACTATTTTCTCAGGAATATATATTTTTTGAATAATATTCAAGCACAGTTATATAATTGTGCTTGAATTTTAATCAACATAGGTTAACTTTAATATACAGTCCGATAATGTATTAATTAATCCCATGATACATTGACAGTAGCTTGTGCATTACCCTCACCAAATAATCCTGCGCTATTATTACATAGTGACCAAGAAATTGGTATTTTAGTTTGCCCTACTCCAATATTATTTAATACTTTACTATTTGTATTATTAAAATAGACATCTTTCGATGGATTAGAAACGCATGTACCATTTTCAGTAGAATATTGCCCACGAATATATCCCATGACAGCATTAGTTGAGCTTAAAATCCCAAGTTGAGTTGGATTGT
Source organism: Providencia sp. PROV223 (assembly GCF_028479245.1). Taxonomy (NCBI): domain Bacteria; kingdom Pseudomonadati; phylum Pseudomonadota; class Gammaproteobacteria; order Enterobacterales; family Morganellaceae; genus Providencia; species Providencia sp. PROV223. The sequence goes on along the minus strand of NZ_JAMPNG010000011.1, from coordinate 80,049 downwards.
TATTAATATAATTTCCTGAAAATGAAGTTGTTATATTTGTAGTAATTGTTTGGGAATCAGCCGAATTACAATTAATAGTGAGCTCAGTTGAGCTTGTTGCAAGTTGCTCGTTATTTGACTTCCCTGTTACATTTACTATACCAAAATCAACTTCAGCAATAGGTAATATAGAGCAAGTCATTGGGCTAACTATAGTAACATTTGGTAATTGAGCTGTGTTAAATCCACTTGTAGCATCACGTACATAGTAACGTAAATTTGATAATGTAGGGCTATAGGTTGCCCCCTTGATCGCCTTGGGACCAACATGAACTGTTGCGACTAAATTTGCAGTTGAACTACCACTACCTCTATTACTTCCGCTTGTATATGTTGGTGTTAAGTTCCATGGATATGAAGTTAGACATTCTGAATAGCTAGATGATGCAGATGGCTTACCATTAATCCAGCTAACTTGATAATTTGAGACAATACCAGCTCCGGTTGCAGAAGTAGTTCTATTCGTTGTTGTTGTTCCATTTAATGTCACTACGGTATCGCTTGCAGGCCAAGGTTTATAGACGAGCCCGAATACGCCATCGGAAGTTGTTCCATAGCTACTAGAAGAATAAGAGGAATTGGAAGTGCTCACTATTCCTGCTGTATACGGTTGACTACACACCCAATTTCCTTGTGCGCTCACTTGAATATTAATTGAGCCTGATAAAGGTGTATTGAATACATCTCCTTTACCAGGGTATGTTGTGATATCAGCATATGAGTTAAAATTTATAAAAATAATAAAAGGTAAAAGTGGAATAAAGCTTTTCATATAATAAACCTATATTTTTGACATTTTATGTATAGTTAATTTTATTAATAACAATGAAATTATTTTTTACTCTGACATACACTACTAATTTGATGTATTAAGTTGAATTTGTTTACGATAGAATCATTAATATTAAAGTTAACGATACATTGTTCATCAGAAGAATTTCCCCAATGTAAATGTAGACTACCTTTCTCTGGAAGTCCTGATAAATAAACTTGTCCTTGGTCTCCAACAATACCCGTAATACTTTCATTATTAGTACCTTGTAAGCTCGCTATGGCTCCAAATGGTACTATCGTATTGTTTTTATTAATTATTGTTATTAGAGCTTGATAGCCAATTCGGGTTTTCAAATTAGCTTTGACTACAGCTCCTTTAGTAGGATAAATATTGACATTGGAATGTATTAGGTCAACATTATCAGGTAGAGTCGTTGGATCAATTCCTATACTATTTTTTGTATAATCGGTTAAATATGGGGCAACCGCATATCCTCGGTGGTCAATAATAGTTGAGCCATTATTTAAACTGGCACCGTAAGCGCCTGGCGCACTAATCAATGCAACAGAATCTCCCATTGAAGTTGAAAGTGTAATTCCATCACTATGAATTAATATTCCTCCATTCGTATTCATATTTATTGAACGAGAATCATTACTATAGCTATATCCAGAGCTAATAGTACCTTTACTTCCTTGATAAGCGACATTAGCATTACTAGTAGCAGCTTGTCCTTGATTTCCCCAGTTTTGAGAAAGGCTGTAAGAAATTGAATTATCAAACATACTACCACTAACACCAATTTGGTTTTGGGTCTTTCCGTGATTATCTTGCATATACATCGATGTTGCATAGATAGAGGTATTTTGTGAGAAAGAAAAATTTCTAAATGGGATACTAATGTTTGCACTAACCTGTTTGTTTTCTGGCCAATGTCCGTTTGTATCCTTGACTCTATCAATACTATAATTTAAGCCAACGCTAACCCCTTTTGCTGTTCCACTGTAGCCTAATGATAGTCCCGTTAATGTTTTATTGCTTCCCCAAAAATCATCTTTGCTTACCCTAAATCGCAATGAGCCATATTTAGCTAATTGTTGGCTAAGCTGAGTTTGAAAACTACTACGGCGATGTTGCAAAACCCAAGGGTTAACGCCATTTCCTAACTGATAGCCTTGGCTATTAAATTCATTAAAATTATAAAAATTTTTAGTTGAGTATCGTAGTGCAGTTAAGTCTACTGATGTACCTGTTGTGTCTAAACTTTTTGAATATCGTACTCGATAAGACTGACCAACTTTTGAATTAGATTCTGAGTTATTGTCTATTAACTTAGTAGAAGAATGGGTGACATCTCCAGATAGTGCGCCTATTTGTCCTAAAGAAATTCCAGTACCTAAGTTGTAAGACTGATAATTTTTTGAGAGTATTGTTCCTCCATAAACAGTAATTCCGCTAGATAATCCATAAGCAGCGGTACCTAAAATAAAATCAGATTCTCGGGAGCCTTGAGTTAATGAACCATTATAGCGACCCATGGTTAATTCATATTTTGATCCCTTTGGACGCAACATCATTGGCAAAGCTGAATAAGGAATAATGAAACGACGCTCAGAGCCATCAGATTCCGTAACTGTTACGTCGTAATCACCAGATAAGCCAGCTTGCTGGATATCATTAATGTCAAATGGGCCTGGTGCAACATAAGTTTCATATACTACATTGCCATTTTGGCGAACAGTTATTCTCGCATTAGTATTTGCAATTCCAGTAATGGATGGTGCGTATCCTCTTAATTGACTAGGTAGCATTTGTTCATTAGAGGCTAATTTAATGCCTTTAAATGCTATACTATCAAAAACATCACTACTTGTAGTTGCTTCACCAATTAGTAATGAGGAACGAATGTTATTAATATCTCTTGCTACATACGTATCAGAAAATTGAGTTTGCTGTTGCAAACTGTTTAGTTGATTATAAGACTCTCTCGTTTTTGAGCGAGTATAAGTCATTGTGCTACGTAATCTCCACGCAGAAATATTTATACCAGAACGAATAGATGCATATAAATTATCATTCTTCACAGAGTTATTGTTATCTGAATGCCCTACACTTATATTATAGTTCATCAATATTGCAGGTATACCATTGTCCCACAAGTTAGGGTCTGAAATTTTATCAAAATTCGGGTCCATAGCGACTTGAGGAATACTTATATCTAAACGTAATCTTGCCAAGTCTAGTTTGCTTGTTGCATGTGGAATATAACTATCTAACTCATCAATAGATTCATTCTTTGGTAAAGAATTTAAAGAAGATATATTATTTATATCGACTCCCCAACTTTTTAGTAATTCAGTTGTAAGCTCTGGGGTAATTGTATCTTTCTTATTCCTTGAGAAAGTAAGAGTATATTGACCTACATCTTGATTATTTAAAAATACTGTTAGAGTATATTTACCTTCAGCAACTGAATTTTTATTAGAAAAAATAGATAAGTCTATATTATTACTTTCACCACTTAAAGTTAAAAAGCTAGGGTCAAAATAATCTTCTGCACTAACAAAACTAGATATAACAAATAAATAAGAAAAAGTTAACTTGTAAATAAATTTTTGTTTTTTTGTAATGTTTTTTTTTCGAAAGCTCATAGTAAATTCTCAATTTAACATGTCTATTTTAATTTTTGATTTATTTATACTTTTACTTAGTTAATAATTCTCTCAGCAACTTTTGACATTCGACCATCATCATCTAGAATTTGCCATTGAATAATATTGTTTAACTCTTTATCTGATAAATAATCAATTTCTTCAAAAGGAGCTATCATGTTATTTCCATTGCTTAATAAATTTATCTTGTTTGAACTTAGCTTACTTAAAGTTAAATAATAAGGTGTTGTATTTTTTACTGTTAATTTTTTATTATTAATATTAAACTCAATGCCATTTAACTTTGAATTAGAATCCATTTCTATTAAATCAGATGGCCGATAAAATAACTTTATATTGTTTTGTAGTGCAATTATCAGTTTGTTGTTTTTATCTGATTTCTCTTGACTAGGGATCGTTTTTAATGATAATGAAAAAATAGACTCTCGATCTTTTGGTAAAGTATCCTTAATCATTTGTATGTGAAGCGTCATTTTTTGCTCTGATTCAAAACGAGAAAGTGGAGGAACAACGATGAACGGTAATTCATCGTTGTTCCTTTTTTTTAAAACATTATTTTTTGCTTCATCAGAAGATTTGATCTTATCCCATTCTAATATTCTTGATTGCAATAAAAAATTTTTATCTGTATTGTTAGTTATATTAAAAGTAACTCCATTTTTTTCATTTTCAGAATAAATTACACGAGTTCCTTCTAAAAGAAGGCCACTATTCATAGAGTAAGAGAAATAGCTAATTAAAAATAAGCAATATAGAAAATATTTTTTCTTATAAAAATTAATCATTATTATATTCTTTTTTATATGTTTTAGTTAAACCGCCATGTTCATTTATAGCTGACCACGAAACTTTGTTAATTTTTTCGCTATAAACGTAATTGTTACTTGAGAATGGAGCTATCATTGCACCTTGTTCTCTGATGTTTATTGGTTTTTCATTTATATCGAGCTTAGCAATTGTTATATAGTAAGGAGTTGGGTTTTTAATTACTAACCTATTATTTTCATTTGAAAATAATAGGTTACCAAACTCATTACTAAGTGATGAGTTTAAGTTATCAGGACGGTAAAATAATTTAATCCACATACGTATCCCAACAGAAACTTTACTAGACAGTAAAGTTTCTTGTTGTTCATCAGACTTTTTTGTAGATGGTATAGCTAAAATGCTTAGATAAAAAACTGATTCTCGATCTAAAGGTAATGTAGATAAATTATTTGGTGTTATCATTAATGTGTTCTGAGTATTGTTTTCTAGTCTAAATAGTGGTGGCGTAATCAAAAAACTATCCGTGATATTATTCTTTTCCAAGCTATTATTGTCGTAAATTCTACTATTTATCAAATAAACTCGGTCACTTTGATTATTTATAGATAACTTTGCATTTTTCATATTAGAGTCGAAAACTATCCTAGTTTGACTTAGACTAATACCTCCATTTGAGTAGGCGATATTTGAGAATAATGTTGATAGAAATAATATTAAAATTTTAAATGTTATATTTTGTTTTATCATATTATTTACCCTTTTTTATTCATATGAAAAATTAAAAGTAATAGTTGCGTTAAAATCTCCACCACGTTGTGTTGTTGAATTGCAATTTCCACAAGTTAATATAGCTTTCATCGGAAGTGTTTTATCAATTGAACTTAATGAGTTATTATAATCCCAATCTTTGGAATGAATTATATTCTCTACAGCTAGATTATTGTTTGCAACAAAAGAATTATTACCGATTGTACTTAATAAGATACCATATCCATCTGCATCTGTTTGACTAGGGGTATTTCGGAATACAGCAATACCTAAGTCAGTTGTTGACTCACCACTAACTGTTATTGTCGGAATTAAGCCTAAACCTGAGCAATTAGATAGGATTAAATTAAAGTTTTCAATAGTTTTTGATAATTTCTGTCTAATCTCAGTAGGCATTATCATTTCTCCACCATTAAATTGAATGACTGATGGTGCGGTAATTTCACAAGCACCGCCAACAAATGTTGCTTTGAAATAAATATTACTGTTTGCATTTCCCGCAACTGCAAAAGCTAAATTACTATTAACTACAGTAAAAAAAAATATACCAATCACTTTAGATAAAATATTTATGAAATAATACTTCATGGTATTTATACCTTATAATTATTGAAAAGCTACATTGACAGTTAATGTGGCGCTAAAGTTACCAGGTGTGACTATAGTGTGTAATGGGCCGACCAATCCAACCCATAATAATGTTTCAGATTGATAAGCATTAATTGAATTTAATTTACTTAACTGTTTAGGAGTACCATTATTTTGTATTGCTTCCGTTGGGTTATAAAAATCACTGAGTGAAATTTGTTGATTATCAATTGATTGGCGAACCATAAATCCAACACCATTAGTATTTCCATCTAAAAAGATAGATTTTGTTGTATCATCTTGATAAGGTGTTAACCCACTTATAGTTAATAAAGGTAGTAGTTCTTCTGTTTCATCAACACATGATAGTCTTATAATTAATGGATTTATTTGAAATGTTTTGATATTACCTATTACTTCATTAGATTTTAATGGAGTAAATGACAATACATTATTAGGTATAATAACTTTACATCCTAATCCTACGCTATTTGAAATTAATGCTTTAAAAGAAACGGTTGAACTAAAAGATTTAGATAACAATAAAAAATTAATTAAAAAAAACATTGAAAGTATTATTAAATTAGTTTTAAAAGATTTTTTTAAGGTCATTGCATTTTCTCTAAAATTGATTTCTTAGTGTTATTATTTTATTTCTGTATTAAACTTTTCTAATCCACCATAATCATTAATAGCTTGCCATGATATTTTTTTACTTTCTAAATTTATATTGTTATAGGTCATTTCTCCAAATGGTAAAATCGTAGTGTTTTGCTTGATTACACTGATAGGTATATTTTTATTTCCAACAGATAGAGATGCTAATGTAATAAAATAGGGACTTGGATTTTTTATTTTTAGAGTGTTTCCTATTTTAGTTACCTGTAATCCACCCATTGATTCTGTTAAGGATGGTTTTAATCCATCAGGCCTGTATATTAATTTTATTATACTACCCGTAGATATTTTTATATTACCTCCTAATTCAGATTCTTTCTGAGAGTTATTACTTTTTCCGGCAGGCATGGCAATCACTCTTAAATAGAAAATTGATTCTTTATCTTGATCTAATTTTCTATTTTCTATTTTTAGTATTCTTAGTTGATTTGTACTTCCTGGTTCTAATCTAAAAATAGAAGGTGTTACTGTAAATGGAGTTTCTAAATTATTACCAGAAATATCTTCTAATATTTGAGCCTTTACTAAATATGGTTCACTAGAGCTTGAACTACTAGTTACACCAATAGATTGGCCACGTTGCTCATTAGTGCCTGTAAAGATAATTCGTGTATTGTCTAGTGATATTCCAGCAAATGCATGAGTAGATATTGTTAATAAACTAGCTATCAGAATACCTAATAAACGATAAACGTACATATAAATTCCTTTATTTAAATTGGTTCAGTATATCTTCTTTACTGAACCAATTTTACAACTAATGACTAGTTAACTACATATGCAACTAAAATAGGAGCGCTATAAGCACCAGCTTTTGGGGTTAGTGAGGTAGATGCCATACCTACTTTAAACGTATATGATGCGCTACTCTCATCTTCTGCAATTGTAACTTGAGCACCTTGACCATTTTTTAAAATAGTAGTGTTATCTGATTGTGCAACCATAAAACCTACTGTGTCTGCATCGTTTCCTACAAAAATATTTTGATCATTATTAGCCACTGTAGTTAAACCTTGAATAATTAATTCTCCAGTTTCTTCTGGGGTGCAGTTTGTTAATGTAACCGGCATATCTACCGTGCCAACTTTATTATTTGCAGTAAATTCACTTGATTTAAATACACCGACATTTAAAACAGATTTACCACCGTTGATAGTTACATCACATGTTGTATTAGTAATAATTCCTTGCAGGGTAACTTCAGCTGAAGCATCAGCATTCGCATTTAAGCTAATAATTGAAACTGAAGAAAATAGCGCTAAACCTAATAAATTTTTTTTGAAAGACATTAAATAATTCCTATTGATGTATAAATATAAATTTTATTGAGTATTCACTTTATATCGCTAAATAATATAAAGTTTACAAAGAAATTATTTTTTCTTTGTAAACTTTATTTTCATAACTTTAATTATGGATGTTTATTCGATTAACTTGATTACAATTATAATGAGTTATTTAATGTTAATGCAAATCTGAATAAATGTAATCAGTAACCGAAAGCATAATTATTACAATTGTTACATATTATAAATGTTGTTAAAAAACAATACCTTATGGAAAAACTTTAATTTAGAGTATTTTATTCCTTCAATAATTGATGTCTCTATTTGTGTTTAAGTTCTGTATTAGTGGTAAAAAACAAAAGATATAACTATAATTAATAAAATTTCATATATATACGTATTATGTAACAAAGATAGTCAGAAATACTCGATAAAACTCATTTTTGGAGTTTGATTGATATGTGGAATTTGTCTCTCATCATTCGATGATGTATGGTTAACTTTATGATACTAAATCAAAAAGTCAAATTTTCTGGGATCGTTATTTATCGAAATATGTCTATTTGGATAAATAGTAATTCCATTTATAAAATTTTGTTTCCTTGGTTATTATTTAGCATAAAACTATTTGTATTGCAAAATTAGTAATAGCTTTAGATACTCGATAGGAAGGGATTAGTCAGTTAGTAGCTAAGAAGTATAAAATCTCTGTATTGATAATAATACTCAAGGGAGATAGAGGTAAGTAGTATACTAATGCTTTGAATTTATTGGTGAAATTTTTACTTTGATGTTAAGTAAATACAGTTGAATAATGTATAGAACCTCAAGATATTAACATGAGATAATACCTATTAACGTGAAGCGCCAGAATATCGTTAAAGCAGTGAGGTATCGGCAATTAGAGGGTTGATTTTAGTATCTATAGGTTTGATGTTTCAATTTCTAATGGTATGTTTTCAATGAGAAAGATTTTTAAATTTTTTTATAGGTACAGACTATTAATAACAATGGTTATGATCGCTTTTATTACTGGATGGGCATTACAATATGTCGAAGAGCCCATAGCTTGGCTCAACATTTTTAATGAGGAGTGATGATAAGATTTGTATTATTTTTATTCGATTAATAATAGATAATAGTTCTATTGGTTAACTAAAATTACTGACTTTTCATGACCATTCGAATATTGTGCTAACATAGATAACCTCTTGATTTTATAAAAGTATCGCTACCTAATCGTAACTTGTTATAGTATATAGATATATAACAAGTTACAATATATGGGGACTATGATTCCTATTAATAGCAATGTATCAAATAAGTCTATTTGCCTTTGTGTTTTTTCCAAATTACAAAATGAATAATTCCTAATGTACCGTGAGCATAAATATAAATCTCAATTAAAATTGTAAGTGATTTATGAATACTTCTCGCCTCTAGAGTGAATGCTGACTGCTGTAACCATAAAATGAACCATGCAACACCAGATAATATAACAATTGATAAAGCTCCTAATCCTAACCCTTGAACTGTTGCTGCTAGTCCTTTAGGAGCGCTATCTGGTAGCTTTTTAGCTAAAAGGTAACGTATGTCTTCTTTGATTTGTTTAAAGTCACCCCAAAGGTAGGGATAAAAATATCTAAGTCCGCGTTGTTTAAAACACGATAGGACTAAAAAGAAAGTTAAAAAAAGGAGTACAAAACCCGAAAAAATATGAATCCAAGTGAACAAATAAATCATGTCAAAAAAAGGAGGAACCACTGACTTTGTCCCCATCATCCAGTTGCTAACAATGATTTGCGATATTACTAAGAGTAGAATTAACATATGTAAAATTCTTATTTTTTTAGTTTGATAAATACCAAAAAAATCCCAGATCGATTTAAATATGTTCAAAATATTTCACCTTTTTATAGTCTTTTGTACGGTTAAAGATTGATAGATTATAATCTGATTATATTTGAGATTAAATTCTATTTAATATAAAAAATAGTCTATATCCACCATCTAATTGTGACTTTCTTTTTTTGATAATTTTATTTGTCTTGTCAATTTTACTAATGTATATTTTATCAGTGAGCAAGCTTTGTAAACTGTCGTACTTATCCATTTGGTAAATTGAACGATCTACACGCCAGTAAAACAGTTTGTCAGTAATGATATCCAGAGGATTTCCTTTTAGATTATCAATAGATAAAATAGTATGTTGCTTGAAATATCATGAATAACTTGATTTACTGTTTATATAGTAAGTTAATTAGTTAACATTTAAATTTGTAAATTATGAATATTCATCATATATAGTCGTTTCACTTAATATTTTAGAAAAAGCTAGCATTTATCTGAAGTTTTATAAATTAGCAAATCTAATCTAATTTTCTTATGTATTTATGATTTAGTTCATAATTGAACTATTTTTGTTTCAAGTATATAGATACAATTAGTTAGTTGATTAATGTTTTTTATTTGTATGGCTGAATAGCCATCAGTAATAATGAGTGCGTTACTAACTCTATGGCATTTTTTATTGCCACTCTTGCCGCTTATAGTACCTAGCGGTTTTTTTGTAACAAAATGTATTGAAAGAGGGATTATGAATTTTTTAGCCTATTTCTGACTAGATATCTCTTATTGATTTAGAGATTTCTTTTTCTCCATACTCTTCAGCTATTGATATCATTTATCTGTGTAGCTTACAAATGAACCGACCACAAAAGTGATTTTACGCTTTGTCATTTCTTCAGATGTTAACTTTCTCATCTCTTGTCATTATCGATGCAACCTTCAAAGTGATACCAGTTCATTTTTAAACTGTAATTAAGCCTTCTCGATTTATACATATTCAATTAATTAATTTCTTTGATATTTGTTTCGCATAAAAAGTCTGCAAATTAACCTATTCAGGTGATTCAAGGTTGAATATAGGTATTTTAATTTGGATTGAATAATAGTGATTATATTATCTGGATGCTAATTATAGAAGTGGATCGTACAAAAGCAGATTATATTTTCATTAGATATACTCTCTTCTAGAGTGATTTTTTATATTATTTAATAATTATAAATATAATTACATTTTGAAATAATCTACTAGAATTAAGTCTAACGTTCCTCATACGTTAACACTTTAGTCTACCACTGTGTAGTATTTGTATACTCAGTTAGCAATATTCTTTTCCGTATTTAGTAACAGTTTAATCATAGATTATATAATTTATATTGATATAATTGGTAAACCTATATGACATTTAGGTTTATCATAAACAAAATTAAGTTCGATTGGTTGAACGTCTTTCCCCCTTCTCGCGAAGAGGGCGGTTATGGTTTTGAACGGCTTTTTCACAAATTTTAAAAAATGAGCTGATTTATTGAATGCTTGTACTGATATTGTATTTTCTAATAGAGATAAAAAATTTTATGATATTGCTTAATTGTTCTTACTTAATTGCTTAATTGTTCTTACTTAATTGTTTATTTGTCTCTAGAATAATACTGTTACAACTGTAATGCTTTAATTTAAATAATAATATTTTCCTGAGATAGATAATTCACTAACTCGACTTAATCCGAAACTTAAAATAATAACTCTATAACATTTATTCCAATCTTAATAAGGTTAAAATAGACGAAATTATATGCGTAAAGATATTATTAACATGCTTGTTGAGCTTACTCATAGAAGCAATGATGAGGTTAAAATAGCTGCAGTTAGTGCACTTGGTGACTATAAAGCAACCATTGAACAACAAGCTGCTGTTTCTAGACTTATTGAGTTATGTAAAGATCCTAATAAGGAGGTTGCAATTTCAGCTATTAGAGCTTTAAGTAAGCTCTCTTCATTTCTTTAATTGGTTTATTGTGTGTTAAACGTACTATTAAGTTTGTCATAGATTTTGGCAGATTTTCACGTTCTATTTTGTATTTAGCTAGTTTATTAATAAGGTTATTTATCATTATTAATAGCAGGTAAGCCCGGTATTACTAGGATTGAATATCAAACCGAGAAAGCAGCCTTACATGGCTTTTGCAGGCTCTTCCGACTCTTTGAGTCGAAGATATATGGCACTATTCGTTTTAACTAGGTGACCAAGCATACTACAACTAACGTTATCGTTTTTTTTTATCGACAAACGACCGTATCTCATCGATCGCACAAAAAAGCTGAATTTATTAATTTTGTAAAGGCAATATGGTTATCTAACGAAAGTTGAGTAATCTAAAGTGCGAATAATGGTATTAATACTTTATGTCGTCTAATGCTCTTGCAGTTTCACGGATAACTGCATTATTCATCACCAATTCAATTACCTGTATCTTTGATAACGGGTTGATAGGTCTTGTAGGTATATATAATCGAGCTAAAAGGTACGACAATATATCTGATTATGGTAATGAAGTTGACTGCTACTATCATGTTTTTTAGCAGAAGAGATTAATCTTTAGAAGCGAAATTTCGTTGAAATGATAGGCATGCTGAGCTCCAATAAAAAAGCGCATTTCATGCTCGTTGACTAAAAAATAAAAAGCCAAAAAAATTTTTTATGCAATATTAAACTCGGAAAAATATACATATTTTTTGTTTTTTTTATATGATTAATTTATTAAGTTACTAAGGACAAAAATAGAAACAAAATATTAAAAATTATTTATATAAATATTTATAGTATATGAAGAGTTGTAATGTAATATAACAATAAAATTAGTATTAATTATACCCATAATATTGGTAATTAATAAATTACATTGATTTAGGCGAGTGAAAATGGTGTACTATGAAAGAAGCTACCACTAGTTATTTGTTATCATCTCCATATACAAAATTATTTTGGAATGAGTATTTACTTAACCCGGAAAGTTGCGAATATAACCTTGTACTTGATCAAGATTTATTTGGTAATATTGATGTTAATAAAATAGGGAAAACAATAAGTATCCTATCTAAAAGGTATCCATTATTTATAATGAATTTAAATTATAATGATGGACAATTGTTTTGGAGGCCATCTAGCAATAAGTCTAGCCTAGAAATTATAAATGATATAAACGATATATCTGAAAAGTTAAAGTTACCGTTTAATTTGGAAAATGATAACTTAGTTCGTTACTATCTCTTTAAATATGCAGATAATCATTTTCGTTTTTTTGTTGTATTGCATCATGTTGTTATTGATGGGTTATCCGCCCAAGAGTTTTACGATTCAATCTCTGAAATCTATAATAATATAGATAACTACGAGAAATCCATAAATGAAAATAAAGAACAGGATAACTATCAATATACTACTGATTATGATGATATCCAAAAAACGTTTTTAGATTTTAATGATTCAGTGAGTTTACTTATTGATAAACATGATTCTGTTTCATATTGGCAGAATATGCTTAAAAACTGCCCTTCTAAATTAGACCTACCTTTTATTAAAAATAATGAAATTGAACAGTATGAAAGTGCGGAAGTTAGATTTAAATTAAATCAACATCAATGGTTAAAACTAAAAAGTGGTTTAAAATACGCTAACCATTTCTTAGTATTTAAAACACTTTGGACATACTTAATTGGCCGCTATACTGGGCAAAAAACCATTTATATAAATTATCCAATTGCTATCGAAGGTGGCACATCGCTCTGTTTTGGAGCACAAGTAAATACTGTTATATTCCCACTCACGCTTTCTGATAGAAAAAGCTTTAATGATTATTACCAAGATACCATCGATTATACTCGCTCATTAAAAGTGATGGGTAAGTTACGCCATTCTCAATTACCTATCTATGAAGTGCTTTCAGCCACTCCTATAAAAGAAATGAGTGTCAGTTTCAGTCAGGCCTATCTAAAAGATAACTCTCTTCAATTTTCAGGCTGTGAAGCAAGAGTTAATAATCAATTTAACAATGATATGGCAGGCTCTGCATTAATATTGGAGTACCAACTACAAGGTAATGATTTTGCCTTTAGGATCCGTTACAAAAAAGCTCAATTTCATGAACAACAAATGCAAGAAATGGCTCAACAATTTCAACATTTAATAAATATTGTATCTCATAACCCTTACGCAATTCTATCCGATATTTCATTGCTGACTCCTAATCAGCAATTGTTTATTACTCAGCAATATCAATCTAACGATAATCTAGAAAAAACGTTAATTTCATCGTTTGATGATCAAGTATTACAATACCCTAATTACCCTGCTCTAAGTTTTAATAATACAACACTAAGCTATCAACAGTTACAACAACAGACAAATCAGCTGGCTCGGCATATACAAGAACGTTATAAAAAAATCACAGGACGAGAAAATTGCCATCAAGCTTTAATTCCTTTTATTCATCATCGGGGTATACATGCCATTATCTCAATGATAGCAATTATGCGTACTGGAGCAGCATATGTTCCTTTAGATCCTCAAGCTCCTGAGGAACGTATAAAATGGATCATCCAAGATATAAACAGTCCTATCATATTAACAGAACAATCTATCACTCCATTACTTAACCGTATAGCTCCATCTTTGACGTGCTTAAATACTGATAATCTAAACGAGTGGAACATTGAGCCAACGAATACAATTATTGATGAAACAGCTCCTCACCTGACAGCCTATACGATTTATACTTCGGGCACAACGGGACGCCCTAAAGGGGTTTTGATCCCACATCGTGGTCCTGTCAGTATGTTAAGTGCAGTAAAAAAAGAATTATCCGTAAATAATATCAAGCAATCCAATGTCTTACAGTTTTCATCCTTTGTGTTTGATGCCCATGTATTAGAAGTCTATATTGCACTACTTTCTGGTTGCCACCTTTTTGTTACCGATGATGCAGAAAGAAAAGATTTGTCATTACTCCAGCAAAAAATGGCGCAATGGGACATCCATTTTACGATTTTGCCTCCTGCATTATTGAGTACCAAGCCGATATTTCACGACTCTTTACAAACGTTATGCTCGGGAGGAGAAGCCGTTTCACAAGAGGTAGTAGATTTCTATAGTATGAGTAAGTTCACTTTATCTAATATGTATGGTCCTACTGAAGGCTCTGTATTGGTCACGATGAACCCAAACTTCGAAGGTGGAGCTCGTAATATAGGGAAAGCATTACCTGAATGTCAGTTATTGGTTACAGATGAGAAACTTAATATCCAACCTATCGGTGTTGTAGGAGAACTTTGTATAAGTGGGCCGAGCCTTGCTACTGAATATTTCAACCAACCTGAGCAAACAGAGCAAAAATTTGTTTTAAATCCTTATTCAAATCAACCTCTTTATCAATATTTGTACCGTACAGGAGATCTTGTCCGTCGGCTTGCTGATGGTAGCTTTGAATACTTAGGTCGCAATGACCACCAAGTCAAAATTCACGGTCATCGTATTGAATTGGACGAAATTGAGAGCGCACTACTATCATACATAGGAGTTATTGATGCTAAAGTAGCTGTACGTTCTCTGCCAAACCCAACGATATGTTGCTGGTACATGACTGATGGTTCAGAGCTTAATCCCCAACAAATCCAAGATCATGTTGCACGTTTTTTACCTCATTACATGGTGCCACAAGCGCTTATGCGTGTGGAAAAATTCCCCCTTAATATAAACGGTAAAGTAGATTTAAACGTATTACCAACACCGATAATTTTACATAGCGAAACGATGTGGCGTGGTGCAGAAACCCCTCTACAGCAGACTCTATTGACTATTCTATGCCTAACTTTTAGTGATCAAAAGATTGGGATTGATCATAACTTCTATCGCTGTGGGGGGAATTCAATTCTCGCGATTCGCTATTGCCATGAAATAAGCAAAGTAACAGGTTATCCCGTTACTGTGAACATATTGAGTACTTATCCAACAGTTGCCCTGTTAAGCCAATACTTATTAACCATACAGAAAGCAGACATTCAGTCTAATGAAATTAAAGCCTTAGGGATTGATCGTACACCGTTGTCATATCAACAAGCACGCCTTTGGTTTGTTGATAGGCTTGATGAAGGAAAAACTCACTACCTTTCCCCTATCATGTTCAAGCTGCACAAACAATGTGATACTGAATGTTTCGTTATGGCATTACAGCAATTGGTTGAACGGCATCAAATTTTACAGAGTGTGATCTACCAAGATGATCAAGGCAAAGCTTGGCAACAGCGAGTGAACAAACAGCTTGATATTCAGCATGTTCACATCACAGAAGATGAATATCATACATTTGTTACACAAAAATTGACGACTCCTATCGACCTCACAAAGTCGATCCCTATTAATGCGACGCTAATTTATTACACTAATGCATCAGGAGAAAAATGTTGCGATTGTTTATTAGTCATTCACCATATTGCGATTGATGGTTGGTCACAAAACATTTTCATTCGTGAATTGACACTACTTTATAACCAAAATAGTTGTCATGATGTACTCGATATTCCATTGAATGATCTCATGATACAATATAGTGATTATGCCTATTGGCAGCAAACACAAGCTCCATCGCCAGCACATCATTTAGAGTTTTGGTATCAGCATTTGGCTGATTACCAACAACTTGACTTGCCAATCGACTTTACTCGCCCTAATCATTTTGACACTAAAGGTGATAATTTCGAATTCATGTTACCGGAATCATTAACCAGTTCATTAAAAGCTATTGCAGTAAAACAAGGTATTACCTTGTATTCTGTAATGTTAGCCGGCTTTTCAATTGTTTTATCGCGTTACTGTGCCCAAGATGACATTATCATTGGTATGCCGTTAGCAAACCGCGAACATGTACAGCTTGATAGTGTGATAGGCTTCTTTGTGAATACTTTACCCATTCGATTAAAAGTTGATCCCAATTACTCTGTCCATCAATGGTTAAGACACGTTTTTGAAACTACACAAGATGTTCAACTACATCAACAGCTTCCTTTTGACCAATTAGTTGCTAGTTTACATACATCACTGGATCTCTCGCGTCACCCAATATTTCAGGTTATCTTTGCATTGGAACAAGATGAAAGTCACTTACTACCTGAATGGATGGAATTAGCCGATCTGTCGAATTATGAGAATAATGCTAAATATGACTTAAACTTGACCCTGCACCAATCCGAAACAGCAATAAAAGGAGTGATAAACTATGCAACTTCATTATTTCAACCTGAAAGTATTGCCAGTTTAGCACAATACTATGTCACAATATTATCCCTCATGGTTGATCATTATAACGACTCTATTCAAACGCTCTCACTGATTGATAATAAGAATTATCAGGAAAATATACCTGAATATGACTATCAGCGGGCATTACATGCCGACTTCATTCTTAATGCCTCTCAATCTCCGGACCTTGTGGCTGTAATTGATAATATAGGCAGTATGACTTACAACACGTTATATCTTTCTGCTCTTATTCTCTCTAATCAACTTCGTGAGCAAGACTCTATAGAAGGAGAAGCTATAGCAGTACTTCTTCCCAAAGGTCGTCTACAACCTATCGCATTACTCGCGATATTAATGAGTGGAAAAGCATTTTTACCGTTAGATATGAGTTGGCCGCTAGAACGTAGAATATCAGTTATACACCAAGCAGGTATCAATACATTGTTGTGCGCGGAAGAAGATAATTATGGTGATGATATTCAGACCTACATTCTTGATGAAACTGGACGTGTGCAAGATTTCGCTGATCCTGAAATACTTCAGGCTCCAGTAAAAGTAGCACCAACTGATTTAGCTTATATTATTTATACTTCGGGCTCGACTGGAAAGCCGAAAGGAGTGGCTATAGAGCATCAAGGAGCAACCAATACTATTGAAGGTTGTAAAAGACTCTTTAATTTTAGTGCTAAAGACCGTACTCTCGCACTCAGTGCATTAAGTTTTGACTTATCTATATATGATATTTTTGCAGCGCTGTCCTCTGGCGCTGCTGTTGTGATGCCAAACGAATCTGAACGTTATTCACCAAAACATTGGTATGAATTAATGGTGAAACATAATGTCAGTATGTGGCTGAGTGCACCTGCAATGATGGAACTATTGATAAGTTATATGGAGCAATCGGCTAATGTAAGTAATCTATCTAGTTTACGCATCACTATGGTAGGCGGGGATTGGATCTCGGTCAAATTACCTGAAAAATTAAGAGCCAAAGCCCCTAACTGCACAATTTATAGTGCAGGAGGGGCAACTGAGGCATCAATCTTTTCTATTCTCTATCGTATTCCTGAGACACCTATTCTCACATCTACTATTCCATATGGTAAAGCTCTACCTCATCAGTCATTTTTTATTTTAGATAGCCAGCTTAATCCTGTTCCTGTTGGAGTTAGAGGAGAGCTTTATATTGGTGGTGTTGGGCTAGCCCGTGAATATTGGCGAGATACAACGCGTACTGAAGAAAGCTTTATTTTTCATCAAGGATTAAATCAAAGGCTATATCGCACAGGTGATTTAGGTCGCTGGTTACCAGATGGCAATATTGAGTTTATGGGACGTAGGGACTTTCAAATAAAGTTGAATGGTTATCGTATCGAATTGGGGGAAATAGAGTTTGTATTACACACGCATCCGCAGGTAGATAAAGCGTGTGCATGGGTAGTTGAGCTACCACAAAAAACATTAGTTACTTGGTATGTTTCGAAAAAACCAATTGCTGATAGTGAGTTAGCAAATCACGCTAGCCAACATTTGCCTCACTATATGTTACCAAACTATTATGTTTGGGTACCTGAGCTACCATTGAATGAAAATGGTAAAATTAATTACAAGCGATTACCGTTGCCTGATATAAAACAACAAGATAATTGTATGCCAGAAAATGAGTTTGAAAGTGTTTGTACCACTATTTGGCAGACCTTACTCAAACAAGATAATATTGGTGTGAACAGCAATTTTTTCACATTAGGTGGAAATTCGTTGCTAGCAATTCAAGCATGCTATCAAATTAATCAGGCTTTAAATTCACAGTTTACATTAACTGATCTAGCTCAAAGTACTGGAATTCGTGCGCTTTATCAACGCCATCAAGCACAATCTGCCGAGAAAACACTTATCATTATTGAGGAGTCACGACAACTTCAGCACCCGCTCTCATCAATGCAAAAACAGCTATGGTTTATTGAACAATTAAATACATCAAGTCAGCTATACCATATACCACTATTATTAAGTATAGCTGATGACTGTGATTGGACTTTATTACGTCAAAGTATTGAAATGGTAGTCTCTCGCCATCAAGTGTTGAACTGTGTATTTACTCAAAATGAACAAGGTGAATACATCAGCCAACAAATAAACACTTCTTTTAATATTAATGAGAAATATATACCGGTCGATAAGTGGGAACAATTGCAGGTTGAATTAATCAATGCTCCATTTGATTTAACTCGCAATATTCCTGTCCGTGCTGGTATTTATCACTGCCACTTTGATAATCAAATAAAATATCATTATGTTTTATTTGTTTTTCATCATATTAGCTTTGACGGAACCTCTATTCCTGTTCTATTGCAAGATATCATAGAACACTATCAAGCATTAAGTAATAATCCTCATGCAGTCATACCTGCACTACCTATTCAATATGGTGACTACGCAAGGTGGCAGCAACAGCAATTAACTGGCGAACATATCAAATCAACAGAACTGTGGTGGCAGCAAAATTTAGATGCTTGGCAGCCATTAGCTCTACCACTAGATTTTGTGCGCCCTGCTCAATTCAATCATCAAGGTCGTAATTATTCTTTCACTATCCCTTCATCATTAGTTGCTAAGGTTGAACAAATGGCTCGTCAAGAAGGGATCACTCCTTATATAGTATATTTTAGTTGTTTTAATCTACTGTTGAGCTTATTTAGTGGTCAGCAAGACATTATTGTTGGCACACCACTAGTGCATCGACCAACTTCTTCATCGCAGCAGTTAATTGGTTTCTTTGTTAATACATTACCTATTCGTACCAAAGTTGATGATGATATGACACTCAAGCAACTGAGAAGTATGTTGTTTGAACAAATTTTGCTTACTCAACAGAACCAGCTACCATTGGAACAATTGATTGCAAAAATGAACGTATCACATGATCTCGCCATTAACCCACTATTCCAAGTCATGTTTTTATATGAGCCTAGATTAGATGATAATTTACCTTCATGGTTAAGTATTGAGCCTTTCTCTAACAACTATGAAATGGCTAAATTTGATCTAACACTTAATGTGATTGAAACCCCAGATCAAACAATTGCTACACTAAACTATGCGTCATCTTTGTTTAAACCTGAAACTATCGCGCATTTAGCTGACTATTACATAATAATTTTGCAGCAGTGTTTGGAGAACAGCAAGAATAACGTTCGTGATATCGTACTTGTTTCAGAAGAAGAGACGCTACTTACGCGTGATCTATGGCGAAATCAGACTCGTTGTTATCCCTATGAACGAATGATTTGGCAAGACTTTGTCTGTAAAACGAATCAGCAACCTCAAGCTATTGCGATTATTGATAAACTAGGTGAGATGACTTATAGCCAGCTCTACCGAGCCGCTTTACTGCTTGCTGGTCAATTATCGCAGTCACCAGCCATGCTTGGAGATACAATAGGAATATTAATCAACAAAGGTCGAGCACAGATCATTGCCGTTCTTGCTTGCTCATTTGTAGGGAAACCTTATTTGCCGATGGATAGCTCTTGGCCAGAAAAACGCTGTAGAGATGTTTTACAACAGGGGAATGCACAATTGGTGATTAGCAGTAAAAATTGGGAAACGCCAATTGATGTCACTATCGTCACGATTTCTGAACAAGGTGTGGTTAATAACTTACCGGTTGCCCCTCATTTTACGAACCCAATTAAAGTATCACCTGATGAGCTGGCATATGTGATCTTCACTTCAGGTTCAACAGGTAAACCTAAAGGTGTTGCAGTTAAGCACTCGGGCGCAGTAAATAGCATCATTGATACCTTGAGAAAAATGAATATAGGCTCTCAGCAGCGCCTATTTGCCATTAGTGCTTTAAGTTTTGATATCTCCGTGTTTGATATATTTGGAGCGCTTTCTGCGGGGGCCTCCATCGTCATACCATCAGAAGAACAACGTTATGATCCCAAAGCCTGGGCAAGCATAATTCAAAAACATCAGGTGAACTTTTGTAATGCGGCTCCATCTGTTATTGCGTTATTAATGGAGTACCTTGAAACAAGCGATACACCACAACAACTTAAATTAGAAAAAGTAATTTTAGTTGGTGAAATTATTCCTAAGTCTTTACCCGCTCGAATTCGCCGTTTTTCATCTCAATGCCAAATTGTCAGTACAGGAGGTGCGACAGAAAGCTCTATATGGTCTATTTATTATGATATTCCATTTGGTGATTTAGATTCACCCAGTATTCCTTATGGAAAAGCGATGGCACATCAGCGTTTTTATATATTAGATAAACAACTTCGTCTATTACCTTGCGGAATACCTGGTGAGCAATATATTGGTGGTGTAGGAGTTGCTGAAGGTTATTTTAATAATCAGCAACTTACTGATGAACGTTTCATTTGGCATGAAGGGCTTGGAGAGCGACTTTATCGTACAGGAGATATGGGACGATGGTTACCTGATGGTAATTTAGAATTTTTAGGGCGAATCGATTTCCAAGTTAAAGTGAATGGCTACCGTATTGAACTTACAGAAGTAGAAAATTGTGCTCTAAGTTACGATAAAGTTACCGCCTGTTGCGCAATTGTTCATCATAGTGATTCATTACAACAATTAGTTCTTTACTACGTGGCTAGTGAAGAGATAGAAGAATCTGAACTTTTAATGCAGATGTCACAAAACCTTCCTCTTTATATGTTGCCATCTCAACTTATAGCTCTTAATGCTTTACCCTACAATACGAGTGGTAAATTAGATAGATCTGCACTACCAACTCCTGAAATACATACTCAAGAGCAATATAGTGCACCACAAACCCCACAACAAGAGCAGCTTTGTCAGTTATGGCAAACTATTTTAGATGTTAAGCAAGTAGGGATCCATGACGATTTCTTTCAATTGGGTGGAAATTCACTTAAAGCCATCTCATTATGTCAAAAAATGTCAAACATTATAGGTAGAACATTAACGATTGTTTCTTTATTCCAATATCGAACAATTGAAAAATTACTAGCTGCAACAGATCGTATCATGTGCGGGGAATTAAATAAGCTTATAACTCATAATGAACCTAAGTTATGGATGATACATCCAGCCCTAGCAGGTGTAGAAGTTTTCTCAGATTTTGCTAAACAAGCTCAAGGAAAAATACACTGTTTTGGATTAGATAATTACAATCTTTATCACGAACCCGCTATAGATGAGCTCTCACTGCTTGCATCTTTTTATCGCGCTGAGATAGAGAAAAGTAAAACATATCAAGAAGGTAAACCTATTTACCTATTAGGATGGTCATTAGGAGGGCTAATTGCTCTAGAGATAGCTGCGCAGCTTGAAGCTAAAGGCATCAAAAATATTTCCTTATGGTTACTTGACAGTTTTTATCAGCATTCGGTTCAAAAGTCATTATCACGCTCTGAATTACTTTCCGCTATAGGTATCACCGGTGAGATGGCACAGCGAGCAATTAGTATTGAATCTGCTGAAGATAAACTTGCGTCTAGTTCAATTAGCTGTAAATTAATATCAACAAAAGTGACCTTATTTAAGGCACTCAAAATACACCCCAAATTTAAAGGGGAAACCATGCTGCCACTTATTAATAGCCCTGATAATGGATTAACTAAGATTTGTTCAAATCTTGTAGTGATTAAACTTGATTGTAACCATTATGATATTATCGAGAAAAGGAATGAAATTATTCAATTAATCACTGATACTATTTATGAATAGCTTAAAATCGGTACTTTTGTCTTACATCGTCGAAAGTCTACCGCCTTCGATAGTTTGCACTTTGTACCATCAACATGAATATCAACCAGAATGGCGGCTTCAAGTCGCCATACCTGAAGATATTCAAAGTAGTATTCCGAAGCGGCAAAATGAGTACGTAAGTGGGCGAATTTGTGCTGCTGAAGCCTTACAGAAATTAGGAAGTTCGAAATGCTATGTGGGGAGAGATCCACAATATGCACCAAAATGGCCTAAAGGAACAGTGGGTAGTATTTCTCATAACGAGCATTGGGTGATTGCCTGTGTTGCCTGGAAATATAAGTATATTGGATTAGGTATTGATATAGAAACATGCATAAACTCTGATTATTTAGAGTCTATGCATCAATATATCTACACTAAAAATGAACTCATACTACTGCAACAAGCTGATTTTGATGTGCTCACCGCAAGTACAATTTTATTTTCTATTAAAGAATCTGCTATCAAATTACTTTTGTCTCAAAATTTAACTATAAATAATTTTAAAAATATTCAAGTGGTTCAAGTGAATGGCAATCAAATTATATTACGAATACTTTTTTCTACCCCTAAATTTCTTATTGGACAATTTTGGGTACAACAAAAAACAATCGTTACATTGGTTACAGAAAAATAGGTTAAAAGTGATTTTTTTGATTAATCATACACTGAAAAATAGAAAAACAACTTCTTCACTTTGATTAATAACCACCTTAGTATAGGATATTTTTCAGCTTTTCAAGGGGTTCCTTTGATAACTTTCACTTAGTCAAACTCAGTAACAATTGAGCAAATAATATTAATGTATTACGTGGAGATATTGATATAATTCATGTTATAAAAAGAATAAAATTATTCTTTTTATATGTATATAGTTATAGCTCGACTTCTACTCAGTAACTGGGAGGGTATCAAAATTAATTTGACGTAAAAAAGATTAATGTAACATAATGTTAAGCTTATTGAGGTGTTCTAAATAATTGATAAGTTATGGAGGTATACCCTCTGATGTGACTCTGTCGGCTTTTTCAATGATTCGTAGGGCATTATCGGATTAAAAATGTCTTACTGAACTTAGAGCTAGTGATTAAGTACTGCTTAGCCAATAATGCTTGGAACTTAAATTGTAGTTACGTAGGCATAAGAACAATCGCAGCGATAGTGATGACTCAGTATGTTGTGAAGGTTAACAGTTATCTTGTAGGTAACCTTCAGTTATAAAGCATTAATTATCTATAAATAATTCTTAATATTAGTTTAAGATATTTTAAATTAATAATAATTTATTGGTTTAGCCCAAAATGATAAATTATGGATATATTATAAATAATATATAAAGATTATTTCGTTATTGTTGAAAATTTACATTTTTATAAGAATGTAGCGCTATAGTTATAATGTATTTGACTTTAAATTAGATTGATGGCTATATATGATATCGACAAATTTTAATAATTTTGGAAATATTAGGATACTCAATAGGAATAGTATGAAACAGTTTTTTATTTTGTTTTTTATCGAGTTAATTACTGGATGTAGTGGTACTTTTTTTCCTGAAACTCCAGATGCGTGGGATTCAGGAAACTGTTATAGACGCGCTACTGAATCTTCGTGTTATCGAGTTACAAATGATATGAAACAACGAGAATGGGATAAGTTCATTAAAAATGAAGACAAAAACTAATGGACTACAATTAGATAATAAACTACGGTTTTATTGATACAATGAAATAAAGTCGTGAAGTTGAGTTTTTATATTCAACGTAGGAATAGTATTTCCCCCACATTTTAGACGGTTAAGAGTCCTCTGACCATAAAGTGTAGCTTTATCCATGTTAATAATCCTGGGAGTTTGCCATTTTTTAGCGTACTTGAATATATTTCGTAGTAATCAGTAATCTGCTTTAAGTTACGATACTACGATACCGTGAGCGATAGAATTCAAAGGTTAGTCCTTAATTATAATTAAATCTATACGTACTTATTTTTCTATTTCAGGAGCGTAGTGCTGAGCACAATTATAAATTGTAGTGTATTCTCTCTTCCCTCGGTGAAGTTATCAATAGCTTACGGAGAAACCGTATAGCCTAAAGAATGATAATCTTAGTAAAATGGCGATTTTTAAATGCATTCACGCAAAAAAGTCGTAACGAAAATAACTGTTACTTAAACTTTACAACAATATCAGAATTAAATACTTTACTATAACTTTATTTAAATTATATTTTTATCTGTTTTTAATAAAAGTAAATTATTTATGATTTTTGATGTTTTTCGTTGTTATATTATATTTAATGTTTATTAAGAAAATTATCAGAAGTGTATTATATAATTGCTATAAATTTGTTTTTTTAATTGTTTACCTTAATTTTATTAATTTAATCGATTTGATATTACTTACTTTTCTTAGGTAAGGTAATCTAAACGCGATAACTATTGACTATTTAACTTTTATCGCATCATAATAACACATGACTATACCGTTTGTATTAATAGGAAGTGTATGTCTAAAAATGAAAGTGAACTGAATTGGCGCCAAAGAATGGTGATTGAAGAACACGAAAAGCTTTCACCTCGGCTGATTTATGAAATTATCCGTAAACACGGTATCGAGGAGTTAAATCGCCCCGCAAAAGCGTTGATATTCTCGGGGATAACTGCTGGAATTATCATTAGTTTTTCATTTGTATTTAAAGCTACTTTTAAAGCGTATTTACCGGATTCTGAATGGGCTTTTTTAGTCGAAAATATCGGTTATACAGTAGGCTTTATCATTGTTATTTTAGGACATATGCAGTTGTTTACTGAAAATACAATAACAACGGTTGTCCCTCTTTTTTCTCCTTTTACTTATAGAAAACTGTACCAACTCATCAGATTATGGGGAATAGTCTTTATTTCGAATATCATTGGTACAGGATTAGCGGCGTACTTTATTCTAAATAATCACTTATTTGATCAAAATATTATACAACAACTTGACACAATTGCATTTCATGTTACTTCATATTCTATCACTGAAAATATTATAAAAGGGATCCCTGCCGGCATATTAATTGCTTCACTTGTTTGGATGTTGCCTTCCGTGAAGAATAAAGTTTTGTTGATATTTTTTATCACTTATCTAATGGCATTGGGTGGATTTACACATGTCATTGTTGGTTCTTCTGAAGCCGCTTACTGGTTTTATAAAGATAACCTCAGTTTTTCACACTACCTTTTTACATTCTTATTTCCAACGACTTTCGGTAATATAATCGGAGGTACAGGAGTTTTTACTTTGTTGATTTATGGGCAAGTTAATGAGGAATTGGGAGGTGAATAAGACTTACGACCTTTGCATTATCTTGATAACTGATTATGCTCAGATTTAGTAATTGACTGCTAAGTATTTTTTGGTTTATCTATGAATATCCTGTATAAATAAATGATAGAGACTTATTACAAAAATAATAAATTTATAACAAGCTCTTTATATCGGAAAGAGATTCAGTATCATGAGTAATTAAAACTTTGCAACAGTGCCATTTTTAATATAGAAATACATTAAAACACAAGAGAAATAAATAGAAAATCTTTTTGATAGTTATTTTGCAGCCGTTCTTCCTATTTATTAACAACATATAGGAAGAACGGCCTAACTTAGACTAGAAAAGATATTTGAAGCGAGCACGAATACCATAGCGTTCATCATCATGATGACTAATCAAATTAGTGTTATCGGCATTAATTTTAGAGTAATAAGCCCCAAGATAAATTTTGTAATTATCTATAGCTAAAATTTGAGGTAACTCATAAGAAGCATATAAAGTATGAACATCATATTTACCCGGGATGTTATTCAATACTGAATTAGGGTCTGTCGAAATATTTACTGCATTAAAATCTTTAATATTATTATGCGCATAGATATAACCTAGCTGAGCGCGACGCCATAAGGCATAGCCACCTAACGATAAATCTGTTTCTGCTATTGCATCTAGGTATGCAGTACTGAATGTTAGCTGCACTCCATTATCTGAGTCTTTCTCTACGCTATTCCATCCTAAAGTCATACCATATCCATTACGTTTGGACATATCCTTCCAATGACCATCAACGTTGTCCCCATAGGCATTGTTGATAACTTGGGATTCCATCGCAATAGCCACTTTAAAATCATTCGGCTGCCAAGCCACCACAGGCCTTAAATAAATAACATTTTTCTTATTATCTAGCTGATAACCATGGTAATTAGAGTCATCGAATAAAGCGGTACCATCTTCAACCAATGCGTTAATTTCAAAATACCAATCATCTAATGAATGGGAAAGTTGCACACTACCACCATCACCTGAACGCCCCCGCCCTTCTTTCATCATATAAATATAACCGAACCCATCACTGTATAAATCATTCGCCGTATTACCTGAATACTGTATAAACGTATCTTGTCCTAATGGGAACATGTCATAAGCTTCGTAACGGCCGAGCTTTACTTGCCAGCGGTCCTTTTGCCCGAAATAAAAAGCGGCGTCATCGAGGTTCATTTTTCCTGTCATATCCGCAAGCGGCTGCATAGAAAACCCTGCATAATTTCCATTATCTTTCAGATGATTACCATCTACCCCAATCAAAATCCGTCCATTAATATCCCAATTATCACTCTTATTTGGTTGGTTGTTTTTCCCAAGAGCCGTTCTGACAGACGTAATTTGTCCCTGACGACTCGCCGCATCCATATTGAACTCAACATCACCATAAAGCTTAAGTTCACCGTAATCATTGTGGTATTGGATCCCAGATGTTGATTTTTCTTCACTCTCCCTTGGTACATTTGTATTGGAAATAGGCTCCTTAACAACGGTTGATATGGGTTGTTTGGTCGTTTCATGCATATTCATCACTCGTTCGAGCTTTTCTGCTTTCAGTTCAGCAGCTTCGGCACGTCGTTCTGCCAATTCAGCTCTTTTCTCTAACGCCTCTAGCCTTGCCTCAATAAGGCTTAAATCTGTTTGAGCATCCCCCACCAAAGGGAATAGGATGATAAAAGCTGCTGCAATCGCAGATAACGGTAACATCTTCATATTAATACCTATTTGAATTAAACCAACAAACATCATTGCTAGCGCTTTTTCTTCTCTTTTTTGATTTATCCTGAAGTGAGCTGCCAAGAACATGGATGGTAGTATATAATTAAAGGTGTGTTAACGTTAACATTAAATTAATAAAAGAAAGATCGAACTCACAATTCACTGATTAATCTAAAATAAGCAACGTCAAAAACCATGTTTATCTTTTATTTTAACCAATTGAAAATTAATTAATTTTATAAATTAATAATATAAAAACTAACCATTGAATAACTCATAAATCATATCGCGAAAAAAACTGGATACTTTAAGCGTCTGATTTGTTTTCTTTTTATTTGAAATTATGAGGAAGGTTATCACCAACGAACCAATGCGGCCTTTTCAAATCAATCTACATCTAGAGTGGCAAAATACTTTTCCACAACCGTTTCAGTGAAACTTTTCTGCCGCATTTCTTGTTTTATCCGCAATAGTTCATACCCTTTACGGAAATAACCTTGCATTAATAGCCCCGCGATACGGTCGTCATCATGAAAATATTGCTCACTTAGCCTTTCAAGCACTAATTCAATTAAAGGCTCATCAATAATACCTTCATTTTTTTTCATACATACGCCGTTTCATTCGAGCAAATAGGTCTGCTTTCCCATAATCACAGCGGGAAAGCATAAACAAGGCATATTGACATAGCTCGGATTCATTCATGTCGTTAAACTTTGAGCATTAAATTGGGCGCATTGCGCGCCCAATCTAACATAAACCTTGAAATTCTAAATAATTCCAATTAGTGAACTTGAGTGCCACTTTGCAACAGTCCCCATTTAAATTATCTCTTTAAAAGTATCGCATATAGGCTATAGCATTGATAGTGAATTGATGGTTTTTAGCATATCTCATTGGTGTGTACCTATATGCCACATACGAGAGTGTTGACAATAGATACACATCAAGTTACCGTATATCTATTGTGTATTTGTATATAGGAGTTATAGTCATGCGTAATGCTGCAATTAATCTTCGGGCTTTACCTGAACAACGAGACTTAATCGATGAGGCTGCTAGTCTTCTTGGTAAGAACCGATCTGATTTTATGCTTGAAGTCGCTTGTGAAAGAGCGCAAGCAATATTGCTAGATCAAGTTTTTTTCCAATTAGATAATGAAAAATTTCAGCAATTTAATTTATTACTTGATGCTCCAGTTAATAGTAACCCTGGTCTAGATCGTTTAATGTCAATAGAAATACCATGGAAGGAAATATAGTGAATCTGCAACTATCAACTCCTAAACCATTATCATCATCTCATAGACTAGATGAATTTTTTTGTGGCGAATTATCTTTAGATGATTGGCTAAAGCGTAGGGCTCTATCTAACCATTTGAATGGAGCCAGTCGAACCTTTGTTATTGCAGATTCATATCAACATGTTTGGGGTTATTATGCATTAGCAACTGGAGCAATTTCACACAATGAAGCTACAGGACGTGTTCGTCGAAATATGCCTGAGCCAATTCCAGTTATTGTACTTGGAAGATTAGCAATCGATTTACGTGCTCAGGGAAGAAAACTAGGTGCTTCTTTATTACAGGATGCTGTTGTTAGAGTTAGAACTGTTGCTGAAAATACTGGGGTTCGTGCGTTACTTGTTCATGCTTTGAATGATAAAGCAAAACAATTTTATGAATACTATGGTTTTACTGCATCCCCTATTAGCCCTATGACATTGATGCTTACACTATAATCTAACTTACATTTTAAGTTTTATCTTTTATAAATGGCGTCAACGATACCTTATCATTTACTGAATGCACATAAGTAACATGATAAGTTTCTCGATCTACACTCATACCTTTCATATAGTTATACTCAAATGATATGCCAAACAATATAACTCAAATATTAGAATTTAACTAATGGCATCAATTAAATATATATCATCACAGGCTGAAATTCAGACTGTCATCAAAGCGCTTGGCGTTAATTTAACGTTGAAATAAGATAGTAGTATCACATAGATAAAAGCTAATCAGCCTTTAGCGATAGTGAAAAATAAGTTATCAAAACTAGTGTAAAATACAGTAAAAGCGGTATATCGCTCAGTGAATTTTCCCCTTCAGGACAAGTACAACTGAATTTATTTGAGAGTGCCCTCGGATTCACAAGATAGATGAACTTATACAGACGATTGATCAGAATAATAGTTGAAAAGGTGCTATCTGGTTTACAGCTCAGGTGATTCGATCGCAATCCGCCTTGTGGAAAATGAAGCCGCAGCTTTTTCTCCTCGATGGACTACAAAATTTTCAGATTTTCCCTTTGTTAGAAGTTAATGAGATTAAAAAATAATCTTTCTATTAAGTTCATCGATAATCAATTGATTGCATCAATTATCCACATGGATAAATGTATTTCTCAACTACTTAACTAGATTTTTTTATCCTTTATAAATTGCATTTAATTGCAAATTGGTAGAGGGGGATATGCATACAGTCAAATACCACAAAGAAGTAGAAAAAGAAGCCAATGATTTACCCATTAAAATAAAAGTTAAATATGATCGTATAGTGCAGAAAATGGAATGAAATCCCCATATTTTACAGAAAACAGAAACTAAACCTCTTAGGGATGTATTATTTGAACTCAGAAGTATCAGGAATGATTTAGATCGAGGGCTTTGGGTATATCATAAAGGAAAAATAATTTATATATTGCTGATTTTCATAAAAAATACAAAAAACAGAATTTGAGATCGCAAAAGCAAGATTGCAAGGGATACTGAATGATAAATAAGCACAATGATTTGTACAGTGAATGGATGAAAAAAATCTCAATATTGGGCCGATTATGAAGAAGAACTATAGAAAGAAAAATTTCAAGCTCTGCTAACAGAATGGTGCAATAACGCATGTTTAACTAAAAAATTGGGTGTTAATCACTCAACTATCACTCGTATGGAGTCGAATTTTGATAACGCGAGTATCCGTAATATTATTAAATATGCAGTGGCCTGTGATATTCAAATTTCAATAATCTCACTTTAATTTTGCAGAGTCTGAATAATGGTCATAACACATGCGAGTGTAGCGTGAATCCGTCATATCGACGCTTGCAATCTAAGATTTGGGAAGCCTCGCTCTTTAAGTTGGGGAGCAGGCACGTGGCAATATTTTTCAAAAACAATTAATGCCTTGCTTTTTGAGTAGATTATTGTCTCAATGGGTTTTATGGTGAGCATATAGGCGACAATTAATGTTCGAATTTCTTCTTTTCTCAAAAACAGTTCCGAGGTACATTGGTTGACGATGTTGAAGACACTTCAAGATGACTTCTTGCTATTAAAAGAGGACTTATCAAGCCAATTATTGACAGTACCTTACGCTTATCTAAAACTGCTTATGCTCACAAGCGAATCTCAAACAACTAAGCTCGTAGGAATATTATAATTATATCTTAATGCTATTGTATCGGGATAGTAAAGCAACTTACGGTTAAAATATCCGGTTGTCTGACAATATTCCTTTTTTTGCAATTCCAACAGCAGCTACAAACTCATCAAATAGTCGTCTTTAGGCTATCAGTCGATATATCCCCTCCCCGACTATATCTGGCAAGGGTGATTTATCACTAGCTAGTTTGACTATAATGTCGAATACTCTCTACCTAAATGTAAAGTTTAATAGTATGTTGGATAGAGTAAATACTGTGTAATTTTTGACGAACAAGGGGGTTGTTTTATTACAAAAAAATGAAAATAAAACTATAATGCATTGTTTATATTAGTTTAATTTTATTAGTTGTTTTGGCGAAATACCATTGATTTCGATATGCTATTTTATGGTATGTTGGCTCAGTAAATGGAACACCTCGCCATTTACGGCAAGGCGTAGTCACATTGTTTTTTTATTCTTTACTTTTTTCTTGAACTATTTTAGATAGCTTTAGCTTTATCAAGCGTTCAAGCTCTTGAATAACGGTTTGATTAAGCCTATTAAACTCAAAACGTACTTTTCTACCGTTTCCACTGTAGCTAATACGGGCATATTGATCCTTATTATTGAATTCGACAATATCAGAGGTTTTCCATGCTGAGGCGGGCTTAGTTTTGTCTGTCATCAACTCTAAAATATTTGATAAATCGTCTAATATATTTTTTTGTGTTTCTTGGATATTTTCAATTACTAGGCCTTTACGATTATCTCTGACCTCTTTGCATAGTACTGCTAAATCTATGCCCTCTTTATGTGCATTACTTTGGAGTTTAGAAAGACGGGCATAGAATGTATTAGGTATTCCTTCGCAGTCAGGAAATAAATTAACTAGACGTACATCAATTAATGCTGCCTGAATACGTTTACGAACTGACTCAGTACTTATACCAATATATTGAGCTAATTGTTCATTAGTTGTGAAGTTATTATCCTCCATTAGCTTTTGATACTGTAAACCTACCTCGCGGTAAGAGAGTTTTCGAGAACTTTGCGCAGCACTAATAATAGAGAAAATATCTTCATTGGATATGTCGTTTGGTAAAACCCATAATGGTAGGTCGGTAGATAATTTTATGCAGCAATAGCGACGTCGACTTCCTTCAATTAAGTGGTAAATACCATCCTTTCTGATAGCAATACCTTCAGTATCCACTCCCCGTTGTTTTATTTGTTCCAGAATATCGCCCATGGAGTTCTCATCCAATGCTTCCTGGTTACGTGGATTAAGATAATGAACAACAGTTTGTTCAGAGACTTTATCCCCTGAGACTATGATGTGTTCAGCATCAACTTTGTGCCCGTTTTTCAGTGTAAAGGTTCTTTTGGGGATATTCCCCCCTTTTAAAGAGGGGAGTCCATTTCTCTGCTCAAAACGTGTTTTCTTCGAATTTCCTAAATACATATCTTTGTTTGTGCCTCTTTCTACATCAGTCATGCGGATTACTCACTTTTTGCAGAGAAACTTTTGATTTCATTTATAAATTGTTGATATACCGAACTTACTGACATTTCAGCTATATCGAACTGTTTTGCAGGACATAAATCCTCTGATTTTTTGATATCTAAGACTGTCCTGCCCCTTTCTGCTGCTGCAACAAAAGCCTCTGAATGTTTTATATTAGTTGTCATGAACTTGTCTTGTACGGTACGTACAAGCTTGTTTAATGTTCGAACTTCATGTTGGCTTTTATCATCGACATTAACAGCTAGTACCTTCATCCATTTGATATTTTCTCCTCTAGATGGTAGCTGCTGTAAACGTGCACCAATCGTTAGCATATAATTTGTTGTGGAAGCAAAGTCATACTCACGCGGTGTTATTGGCACTAGTAGTGCATCAGCAGCTTCATTTGTTGACCATATGATTGGCGAGTCTTGTGGTGGGGTGTCTATAAAGATAAGGTCATAATGCTCTTTTAGAACAGGAACGACAATATCTCTAAAACGAGTGAGAAGCTTATTTCGTTCATCTTTGCTTAAGCGCCAGTATAGATCAGTGAATCTATCATCTGTGGGAAATGCTGTAATAACATCCATATTCGGAAGATGAGTACTGAATGGAATATTAGCGATGATATCTGCCTCAGAATAACCTGCTGCTATATATTGAGAATAATCACCATCAGGCTCGTATTCAGCCAGCAAAATATCGGTAATTGTTAGATAAATATCGTCATCATTAGTGGTTCGGATAAGATTATTTCCGATAGAGCCTTGAGGGTCTAAGTCTACGATGCAACAGCGGGCGTTTAGGTTTAGATCTAATGCAGCAGCTGTTGCAATTGTGGCTGTAGTTGTACTTTTTCCTGTTCCACCTTTATGGTTTTCTATGACGATGACTCTTGGCTTATACATATCCGAGTAACGATGGGTTCCCAGTTCTTCCATGATCATTTGAACGTCGAATCGTGTATAAAGATGGTTTTTATTTTGAAAAATAGGTTCGCCAATGATTTTCTTAGCCTGCATTTCAGTCACTATCTTTGAGAATGTATTGCGAGATTTTCCAAAAAAATCAGCCAGAGCTGTTTTGTTTAAACAGTGGTTATATATAAGTCTGTCCAGACCATCTACTTGTTCATCAGTAACTTTAATTGTATTTACTTCAGCAATAGATTCTTTTAATGAAATTTGTTCAGCTTTCATTCGCTGACCAATTATTAGTATTTGATCTAAAATTGACATTTTTTTGCCCCTTTCTTGGTTTTTTACATTATTAATGTAAATTGTGCGTATAACAAGTAAATATTGCTCTTAAGTGCGCAAAATGAAATATTACGCTTGATTATTTGACGGTGATATCTTGGCGAACAAGGGGGTTGTTTTTTGCAGGGAACAGAAAAAATCTTTTAAAAAGCCTGTAATAACAAGAGATACGGTATAACTTTTTTGATATCCTTCACCGGCAAGCACGGTATGTCTTACCGCTAAGATGTTACATGCTCAAATTATTGGCGCACGTTCGCTTGGCCATAAAGTGGTGGGTTACGAGTTACTTCGCTAATCGGTGTGTGCGTTTGCCGAACGCGCAGCAGAAAAACTGTGTGAAGAAAAAACAGTATTGTCGATTAGTGATATTGTGGGTGCAGAGTAACCATTTTTCTCATCATGAGTCGCATTATTATCAGCAAGAAGCCCAAACACTCATTTATCCTACACAAGATACGCGCAATATTATTCAGGCACAGTCATTTTGTTTGACCGACTTTGGCTTCCGAATGTGAAATACAGTAAAATTGGTGAACTGATGCAGACGATTGACCAGATTAATCGCGGAAAAGGGGCTATCTGGTTTGCAGGTCAGGGTATTCAAGCGCAATCCCCCTTATGGAAAATGAAGCAGCAATTTCTCTCACCTCGCTGGACAACGCAATTTTCGGACATTCCTGTCGTAAAATGCTAATCATTGGGTGATGATTTTTTGATCAGCGTTGATATTCATTCATTAATCAGGCTATTAACCTTGTTATTAACAAGGTTATTTCAAGTTATCCACTGATTTTGTGGATACGCTTTTTTTGCGTTTCGGGGCAACGGCTTAATGCTGGCATTGAGCCAGGCTTAAGCCGAACGCCGGATTGACCCCATTTACACACAGTTGGCGCAGGTTCCCCGTACACTCCCGTTCTCGCGCCTGTTTGGGGCGCGCTCACTGGCTCGCCAAATGTGGAAAATGGGGACAACCGGCTTGAAAGGTCAACCGCTGCGCCTTTTACCGTTTTCAACGTGGCGCAAAGGGCAGGGGTGCAGCTCCCTGCGGGACCGCCCCTGGTTCACTGCTTAGCTGCGCTAAGCGTTAATGGCGACTTGCCGTTCGCTTCTCTCGCTGCAAGTCGGGTGCTGCCATCTTCATCACCTGTGTGATTAATCTTTAATCGAGCCCCTCCGCTTGGCCTAAAACATAGCCTCGTCTCGTCATACAGCAAGCGTAAAGTGCACTCCACCAAAATTCTTGTCGCTGCGCTTCCAACAATTTTGTTTCCGCCCTTGCTTCCTTCCTCGTCTCGGCTATGTACGGCCTTTGCAGCGGAGGAACTCAATGAAAGAAATCATTAACACCGAGGAGGATTCAAAAATGTCATCACATCAAAACCTTGCAGCTCCAGAATCTAACGAAAGAAGGGTTAAAACCCTACTGACGCATGAACAGAAAGCGGATTTATTGCATTACATTGCGCCGTTAACACGGTTATTGGATTTATTCGAGGGGAATATTTCACCGGAGTTATACGACGAAGAAATTACGCTGCACAGTGATGCATACGATTCCAACAGTATTTTTATGAAAGACGGCTATCCGATTGGATTTAGTGACAACTTAAACAACATGTTCTATCTGCGTCCTGAACTGATTCAGGCATCTTAGGGTGCTAAGGGAGTTCATGAGCCTCCCTTAGCAAGACAACAATGAAATAAGGAAACATATATGTCTACATTAGAAACTATCATTAACCCAAAACAACGTAAAGCAAAAAAAGGCACAAAATCCGCACAAGCCGACGCGATTTATCAGGCATTGGACAGTATGGAAGCGCATGTATTGCCGTTATCGGCATTGGTACAGAGTGAACTCAACGTCCGTAAACGTCCAATCGATGAAAAAGCCTTGTCAGAACTGGCTGACAGCATTCAAGCGGTTGGGGTGTTACAAAACTTGGTGGTTTACCCGATGTACAATGACGTCTACGGGGTTGCTGCGGGTCAACGTCGTTTACTGGCGTTACAACAATTGGTGGCAAAAGGGCATTTTGCGTCGAGTTTCCCTGTGCCTGTTAAAGTGGTCTCAGAGTCCGATGCGCTGATTATTTCCCTGACGGAGAACAGCCAACGTGAAGCTATGCATCCAGCCGACCAACTTCATGCTTTTATCGAGCTACAAAAAACAGGTAAAAATGCAGCTGAAATCGGTGACTTATTAGGGTTCAGCACTCACCACGTGAAAAAATGTCTGCGTTTAGCAAATATGGCTCCCAAGCTGTTAGCCGAATTGGATGCGGACAATATCACCCTTGACCAACTGCAAGCATTAGCCGGAACGCCTGACCACGACCGTCAATTCATGGTATGGAACAATGCTATTGGGTGGAAAAAAGAGCCACGTTACTTACGTGAAGCGGTTGAAGAAACGAAAACCCCTGTCGAAAATAATCGATTGGTGAAGTTTGTGGGGTTGGATGCCTACCAGCAAGCAGGGGGAACCCTTGAAATTGACCTCTTTACCGAAACAGGATTTATTGAAAACGCCCCACTATTAGAAAAATTGGCACTCGATAAACTCACTGCGTGTGCGGAACTGTTAGCGGATATTGAGGGTTGGCAGTTCGGTACTGCACGTTTAGAGTGTCCGAGCTTTTACGGTAATGACGGGGAAACCTTGTCACTCAGTCATGCGCCCGAGGCGGTCATTCCCCCTGAATTTGCGGATTTACTGGCTGAATTACGTGCTCGTGAAACAGATTTACGCCAGCAATCATGGGAAACCAATGATGAAAATGAACAAGCTGACCTTTGTCAAGCAGTGGCAGACTGCGAAAAGCAAATCGAAGACATTAAAGACCGTACCAAAAATCAGGCGTGGACAGCCGATGGAAAAGCAACAAAAGGCGTAGTTGTCTTCCTTGACCGTGATGGAGAACCGTGTGTCATTAGTGGCGTCATTGACTTAGCACAGCAAGAGCCACAGTGCAGTGAAGCGGAAAGCGAAACTGAAAGTGTGAGTGAGCAATCTACGACTCAAGTTGAGACGGTTTCTACTTACAGCGCAGCGTTGTGCAAAAGTCTCTCTTCGGAGCGCACGTTAGCCGTTCAAGCGGCATTAACACAACATCCAAACGTGGCACTGGCGATTTTGGTTCATGATGCGTGTATTCAGGTATTTGGTTCACCGTATGCCAAAACCGCATTTAACATTAAATTTTCGCTTTCTCAGGACGAGTTACTCAAAAATGCCCCGACCGCCCAAGACAGTGAAGCATTGCAATTACTCAATACGCAATTTGAGTCATGGTCAGCGCGTCTCCCTGACGCGTGGCAAGCCGATTTCTCATGGTTGTTGTCATGGGAGCAAGCGGATTTAGTCGCATTACTGGCGTTTTGTTCCGCGCAAACGTTAAGTGAAGTGAACCATCATGCTCCGCACGATAACACGTTAGCTAAAGCTTTGCGTCCAATTGAGCAGGCGATTGCCTTCGATTTTCGCCAGTGGTGGCAGCCAACAAAAGCCAATTTCTTTGGGCGTATCAGTAAAGACCAAATCAGCGATTGTTTAGCCGAGGCAGGCGCATCAGATAAAGTCCTTGAAGCCGTCAAAATGAAGAAAGGGGATGCTGCGGAGTTGGCTGAAAACACCCTCAAAGATACGCATTGGTTGCCTCGCTGTTTTCTCGATGTAAACGCTGACACTCACAACACCGATAACGCACAATAATCAGACTGGAGGCACTGCCCTGAAAAGGGCAGTGTGAATAATCATGACAACTATTCCAAACCATTTAGCCCTTGTACCCTTTAATGACCGTCAATATGCCGCTGCAAAAGCTATTCTCTTTGTCGAAAATAAAATACAAAAAGGGCAATACCAAAAACGGTATCTCTATGCGAGTGCGTTAATTCGATTTTTTACGGGGAATAAAAACGCTATAACCGCAAAGGATTTGCACTCTACGTTTGTATTATCCTTTGATGACAAGCGCGAAATGCCGTCAAAAAATCGCTATCTTGCCGCCCTTGATACCTTGATTTTGCCCCGTTGTGGTCGGCTCTGGTTCTTTTGGATTTTAATGAAGATATCGATACCCGATCATACGGTGAACAATTACTGGATAATTATACCATTCCCAATAAATTAATCGGTTGAAAGGGTGTTGACGATGAACGAATGGAATGTAGTTTTACTTGAAACTGAAGACAGTTTGCTATCAATGATGCGCGGTGAGCACTCAAAAGAAACGGTGATTAACTCAGCAATTGCCGCGAATGAAATTTCACAGAGTGATCGAGAAACGTGGTTAGCCTGTGAAGATATCTATGTGGATTATTATAAGGCGGTGCCTCGAGAAGGGTATGCAGCCTATTATTATCCCGTCAGTCAGGACGTTAAAGAGGCATTTTTAGCTACGTGTCTCGAGCTATTTTAGGTTGCTAGCGAGACAGGGTGAAATAGAGGATAACAGTACGTTTATGCAATAGCGTGGGTTGAGTATTAAAATAGCGATAACATAATAAAATCTTGTGTTTTTAATTAATTATGATTAAGCCATGAGGTTATGAATTTAATCTACATAGCCGTTGAAGTAAATGGCAGTATTTGATAACTCTAAGGTAATAATTTTTGTTAAAGTGCAACAGTTAAAATTACGAGTCATAGAGTGATATATAACAATAAAATATTTCTATCTGCTATGTTATTTAGTAAACACGCAGTTAGTAGTTTTTATCTATTGTTCTTGAAAAATAAAGGATTAGTTTTATGAGTGAAGTTGATATAGCAAGTATTTCCGAAAAAAGATACACAACAAAACACTACGATGGTTCAAAAGAAGTTTCAAAAAGTGACTTAATAAAACTATTAACTGTATTAAGAAACAGCCCATCATCAGTGAACTCTCAGCCTTGGCATTTTTTTATTATAAACAATAAAAATAACCCTAATCTGCTATTGTCGGGCGTGTTAGACTTTAATCATAGTCGAATAGCCGATTCTACTTATACCATTGTTTTTTGTATAAGGAAGTCAATGGATAATGAATATTTAGAGCATTTAACCAATACCGAAATTAATGACAATAGATTTGAAAATCTAGACATTGCTCAAGAGATGGATAAAGGGCGTCGCTATTTTGTTGAATTAAATAATAGTAGCTCAGAAGAACTTAAAAACTGGGAAAGCAAACAACTATATCTTGCATTAGGTCAATTTATGTTTGCGGCTGCCGCACTAGGGATAGATACAACTGCTATAGAAGGATTTAACAAGGAAGAAACTGATAATATTTTAAATTTAAAGGAAAAGAACCTAGAGAGTGTAGTCATGACTACGATTGGCTATCGCTCTGAAAGTGATTCGAATGCGAAAAGGCCAAAATCACGCCTCAAAGACGATGAGATATTTACTTTCATTTAATGCTTTAACGATAAATGGACGACTGATAGATTGGAAGTCGCCTGTTTAGTCATGAATGACAACAAGTTAATAAAAAGACAATAATCAAAGTTAAATGAATTGTTGATAGCTCTCCTTAAACAGCGGCATCACCCTTTGTCTCTCGGAAAACGAGTATACCTCGTTAGCTTTTGAGTGTGAAAACAGTCCGTTTTGTTAAAAATAGATGAGGCTATACAGGGTGGGATTACATGTAGCTGATTTTAAGTGGTAAAAATAATGAGATTGCACTTTTTGAGCAAAAGTTTAAATCAAAATTCATTCATCATAAAAACACAATAATCCCTTATGGGCTCCTACGGCGGCTCTATGTCCTCGAGCTGCCGCCTACACTCCAGCGCTATTCGTTTTACGAATGGGTTTCCGCAAAGCGCGGAAATGATGTATTGGGTAGGGCGAGAGCAAGCTGCTAAAACAGCCCCGACAGAAATTATCTTAATACAGTTTATGGATGCGTTATCCGTTATGCCCCATTGGATTGATAAGGCAACAACAATACAGAATCATTTAAATTGTAAGAGATGGTTTTAGGGAACGTGACTGATATTTTTGTCAAATTGGACGGACGTTATTTCACGTTTAGGGATGTTTCAACGCTATCTCACGCGCAAATTATTTCGCGTGTGCGTTGTGCTGGACTGCTGGCACAACAATGAAAAAAGCAGGCTTACGCCTGCTTAATCCGAGCCGAGAGATACTTTAGCACAGGAACTCATGGCATCAGCTCACTCAAAGGAGTAGCTCCTATGAACGCAAATATTATTGTATATGCTGCCAACCCTGTAAAGTCCCAAATGCCCGTTGTGTCAAAACGTCGGGCCGTGCGTCACGATATCGCTATTAGTGATATTAAGCCAGCCTATCTGGAAATGTCGTGACATATCGACAAACAACTTAAAGGCAAACAGCCCGTTCGCATCCCTACAATGAATAACCAGTGTTTGGGGCAATTTTTGCGTTGTTTAGAACTGCGTAAATCGTGGATTTAAGTTAACTCACTGCCCCTTTTTAAGGGCAGTTCTGGAACATCGATATGTCACAATTGAGTTTTTTTGATGTGGTTTAAGTTAATCCTCGAAAATAGAACCTCCTGTCACCGCAGAGTCACCCAGTAAGGTACAAAAAAAGACCGAAAAAACAGGCGAAAAAGTCAACCTAACCACGATGAACCCTAAGTCAAACCGCGATTTTCACACCGATTTTATTCAATTATTTAATCAAAAGGCGCGTTATCACAGTCGTGTAGACGTGTTTTGGGATTTTATTCATGTTGCTGCGGTTTCATTAGAAAACAATGTGAAACAGTGCACTGAATTGGAACAAACTTACTTTAACGTGATTGTACGTTATGAAAGAGCCGATTTAGATTTATTCGCCAAATACTTACTATTTGTGTTAATGCCTTAGATCAACAAGCCACTGATTTTTTTAGGAGCGATGTTTATGTCTCTTGAGCTAGGCGAAGGGACATGGGGGCAATTTTTTATGCCATTTCATATCAGCCAGCTAATGGCAAATCTTATCATCGGTGATTACAGCACGATAATTGAAAAAAATGGCTATATCAGTGTGTTCGAGCCAATGTGCGGTAAACGTTACATGTTATATTTTAAACTTACACCCTACATGCTTATGTAGTGACAAATTGAATGAGTCTATTCTAAGAATAGTTATCTTTTTAGTAACATCGACTACCGAAATAGAATATTTCATGGCTAGTCTTGAGCGAATCAATGACTGGCCATAATAGAGCGAAAGTTAAAAGTGTTTATAGACATCTTTTCGATGACCAATAGACAATGCGAGTATGACTAATCGTTCATCTTCAATGGTTGCGATTAAACGATAATCGCCTATGCGATAACGGATAAATTCAGCCTTATCCCCCTTCAATATTTTACCGATTAATCGAGGGTTAATGCTGTTATCTATATTTTTTTCAATATAGCTCTGTATGATTTTCTGATGGCATCGATCTATTTTCTTTAGCTCTTTCTGAAAGCGTTTTGTATATTCAATTCTGTAACGAGGCATAGTTACCTCAAAGCGGGTCAAAGATAGCTTTATGGCTCAACGTCTGATTATCGTTTAGATATTCCTCGTAAGCTTCTTCTGCTAGTTTTAAATCAATTTCATCTTCAATTTTTTCAATAATCGCACTTTTGCAAAGTTCACTGAAGGTCAAACCTTTGGCGTTGGCATACGATTCAAACAAAGATAGTTCTTCATTGTTAAGCCTGATTGCTTTTGTTAAATTTTTTTTCATTGTTCCCTTCCCTCTTTATTGTTATACATTGTATAACTTTTTGTTTATTTTGTCAATTCATATCAAATGGGAGCCAACTTAATTTAATTGCGTGTTACATGGGAAAAATATGAGTTTGGACTAGGGGAAATTCAGATAAATAAAATCCATTTTCATAGGGTTTAGCATAATTTTGCTTATTTAAGCTGGTGACGAAATTGTAAAAATGTCATTACTTATGTTTATTATCTATGGACAATTAGGGAATGGCATACAATGCTGAAAATAAAGGGCTACCACGAATGTAACTAGCCGTTAATGTTACGGTTATCGCTTGTGCCAATTCTATGTTACAACAAGGTTTTAACCCGAAAATGCGCATGATTGTGGTGTGTACCGATATTGATGAAGTGGCTGCCCGTATGTGCTACGTCCAACTGGCATTACTGGGGATTCCTGCCATTGTGAATATTGGTAACAGTTTAACGTTGGACGTTCGTCAAACGCTATATATCCGGATGTTAATGTTAAATTTATTCCGCTTTAAATCCTTTTTAACTGCCTAATTTACTATGGGGTATATTCCCCCTTTTTTGCACATAAGCTTAACCCTGGCGTCGAGCCAGACTCAATCCGGCAACACTAACTCCTGCGCTTTTTAACGCTGACGCGTGGCGCAAAGGACAGGGATGAAAGCTCCCTGTGGGAGCTGCCCCTGATAAACCGCTTAACGTTGTTAAGCTCAAAGGACGCCTTGTGGTTCGATTCTCTCGCTGCAAATCGGGTTGCGTCATTTTCAGCCACTGTGTTTTTAATCTTTCGCCAAACCCCTCCGCTCGGGCTTAAACATAGACTCAACTCGTCATCCAGTAAGCGTAAAGTGCACTCCAGCAAAATTCTTGTCGCTGCGCTTTCCAACAATTTTGCCTCCGCCCTTGCTTCCTTCCTCATTTCGTCTATGCACGCCCTTTGCAGCGCAGGAACTCGACGAAAGAAATCATTAACCCAAAAGGAGGCACTAAAATGACTCAACAACAAAACCTTGCAGCGAGAGAATCTAATGAAAGAAATGGAAAAGACGAAATCGAAATCACGGCTATTGAGGTAAAAAATGCTCAAGCTCGTTTAACATTTTTACCTTCAAAGTTAGGGCGGCACTGTATTACTTTTGAAAATACAATCTATAACTGGATGACTCGGAACGCCGTAGCCTATAACGGCGGTTATTGGGATTTTTATACGTTGTCGAATGGCGGTTTTTATCTGCAACCGACAAAAGGCTATATGCTCACTTCACCGAATGGATTTATGGACGATGTGAGCGCCCAAGAAGCGGGAATAATTGTCACTTTAATGATGTTAAGCCATTTTTCATTTGTGACTTATGAAAAAGGGCATCATGAAGATTGTGAGCGTATTTCTGCTTATTTTCATCAATTACGGGATTTTATTTTTACATTATCCCCTGAATCACAAACCAAAATATTAAACGCCATTGATTAACACTATCCCGCGCAAGTCTCAGGCTTGCGCTTCATTAAACACCATCAATCAATAAATCAGAAAAAGGTAAATGAATATGGAACAGTAAACATTATTATCGGTTGGTCAAGTGGTTTACACTAATTTATATAATCTCGGCAAGGGGGTTATTGTTAATATTCATGGCGACCAAAAACCACAAAGCATAAAGAATATGTATAATGTTATGGTCACAGGGGGCAATGCGGAA
The DNA here is from genome assembly GCF_028479245.1 of Providencia sp. PROV223. Taxonomy (NCBI): domain Bacteria; kingdom Pseudomonadati; phylum Pseudomonadota; class Gammaproteobacteria; order Enterobacterales; family Morganellaceae; genus Providencia; species Providencia sp. PROV223. The sequence goes on along the minus strand of NZ_JAMPNG010000011.1, from coordinate 36,899 downwards.
TTTGATATCGTATTTTTTAATGGGAATAAAACAAATCGTTTACCGGAATGTATTTTATACGGCGTACAATGGAAAATTGAAGGTGAAACGGTTGAACAAGAAACAATTAAATCATTAATTGAAAAAACTGAGGCACATGAACAAACCGAGAAAGCTGAAGAAGAACGAAAGAAAAATGAATTTAAACAAGGTGTCGAATTCCAAAAAAACAACACAGAATATTCACACTTAACACAGATAACCTCTAATTCAGATAAGGAAGTCAAAATAGTCGGTAAAAATATCCGCGCTGAGTTAAAAAAACATTTTCCAAAAACAAAATTTTCAGTTCGTAAACAATATTACAGTTCTTATCATGTTTCATGGACAGATGGTCCGGCAGTGGATGAAGTCGAATCTATAATCAATAAATATGAAACATCGCGTTTTGATAGTTATACCGATTATCATTATAGTGATACATCACCTTTTAATGTAGTTTATGGTGGTGCTGATTATGTTTTTACACATCGTCAATACAGTGATGAAATAATCGCATTGGCTATCAAATCATTGATTGAAAAATATGGCGAGTCTTATGAGTTTGATACCACGCTAATGACGGTTGAAAATTATCATCAAGGAATGTTATACAAAATTGGACGCGAACAAATTATTGGAAATGATGGGGTAGGTGGAGAAATCAACCGTGTATTAAGAAAAACAAGTTATTAAAGAAAACGCGCCATAAAGGCGCGTTTCTCGTTTTAATACTAAGCCACATGCATTACTTAATATCAAATATGATTATAGCGTTAAAAATAGAAAGTAAAAGGAATAAGTTTAGTTATTTTTTTTAATGTTAAGATAAATGTGATAGACCTCAAGCGCGTATTGATTTCTTTTTTTCTCTTGAACCTCTGATTTTTTTAATCCTGCATTATATGCGCCAACCCCTTTCCATATATCCCCTTGTATTTGAATAAATTTCGCCAGATAAAATGCGCCCGTATAAATATTCATACACGGATCTAACCTTAATTGGTTTTCGGTAATGCCATACTGGGCTAATTCATTAAAGTTTTGCGAATGAATTTGCATTAATCCAATCGCGTATCGTGTCGATGATGCTTGGTTAATCGCATTCGGTTGGAATGAACTTTCACGAAAGGCAACCGCACGTAATAAATCAGGGTCAATTTGATAATCATTTCCTGCTTTATCATAACAATCAAATGAAAATGAAAAAGGTGAAAAAATTAACGTAATGAGAATACAGATTATTCGCATACAAAACCCCATAAAATAATAAATACTCTTAACTCAGAATCGCCCATTTTAATTAAAAAATAAAGCACTATTTAAATGCAAGCCAAAAGAAACGAGGAGCAATAAATATGCTCCTCTGAAAGAAAGACATCACACACTACGCAAAATTTCATTTTGCAAGAATTTATCATTAAATCAGGGTGTTAATTAAAAAGAAATGGGTGAAAAATTTATAATTTTTAGTGATAAGCCCATTACTAGCCCAATAATAGCATCTATATGTGGGCTAAATAGATGCACTTTGTGTGTATTGTGAATAATATCAAATAAATAAAATTTCTTATTAAATTTAGTGGTCTAATTGTGGTCTATTGTAATATACTGTTTATATGTGATTTATTTATTATGATTGTAATTGATGGGCTAGTTGTGGGCTGCATGAAATTGCATCACAGCCCACAACTAGCGGCTAGTGAAAACAAAGGAAATAAAAGAATGCCTCGTCAACATATATATATGAAGCAAAAAACATTAGATGGTATCCGTAATTTAGTGGATAAACGGAAAGCCGATGGCGCAGACGCAAACATTTCAAGTGTTGGGTCTGAGTTATTGGATATAGGATTGCGCGTTGTTGAGAATTTAGAAAAAGACAAAGAAGGGGATGATGGGTTATCTTTAGAGGAGCGTTATAAAAAACAATTATTGGAAGAGGTGACTAAATCACGTCAATGTATTCAAATTTTATTCAAAATGATGTTTGATTTAACAGAAATCAAAGAAGACAATCGGTATAATTATCGAGAGTATATTGAGGATTTTAAAAATAGAACTCAATCTATACTAGATGAATATTTTCCTGAGAGCTAGGAGTACATATGGGATTATTTAATTCGGAACCAAAAATTTATCGAAATTTTGATAAGAGAATATTTATTGGAAGTTCAGTAAGTAATGCAAAGATGATTACTAATATAGGATTGGTTAAAGTTTCTGTTCCAGTTCAGGGGGCTAGTTATTCTTTTCAAGATGATGCCTTAAAAGATGAATTGTTAAAGTTAAGTATAGATAATGGGGGGGGAATGCAATTATTAATTTTAGAATAGAAACAGGTAATACTGCGGGTGGTTCGGGATGGTTTTCAAGTTTTATTATTGCATATGGAGATGCTGTTTTTATTGAATATAATGATTGATTTAATCTGTAAATATAGGTATATTTACCTTAAGTAATGTTAATTGCTTAATTAAAATTTAAGAGTCGCCCAATAAAGGAGTTGGTACCTCCCTTATTGAGCTAAACAGATAACCGAAGCCTAAGAGGATGGTTACATGTCTATTCATGATCCTATTGATCTTAATGTAAGATCTCAAGCTATTTTTGATTTTATTGATCGTTTTTTCCACTTATCTTGTGATTTTTTTTCAATATCTGACGAAGATAGCGCTCTTTTATCCGAAAGTGCTAGTTTTAAACACTCTACTCTGTATCCTTCCTATGTTATACCAAAATCTTTATCATCAACATCTTTAGGCTTTAATAACTATAATTTCGATATCACATTATTTAGTTCTGGTAATCTATTTTTTTATCTACCATATAAAACTAGATATATTGAATTCGTTGTTAAAAGAAAAAGGTTTATATTAACTATATATGATAAATTACTTAACTTTCCTTTTGATTATTTTTGTTTGGAAAAAGATGTTTTTATATATGAAGATAAACTTGGCTGTGATTTAGATGTAATTCATGTTCTTGATTATTTTAAAAATAAAGAGTTTATTGATGTTATGAATGAAGATGAGTGGCTAATAATATGGCTTTTAGCTAAAGGCTATACTAGTGAAAAATTATCTTTTATATTTAGCATTAGTAAGAATGCAGTTGATCAATCTATAAAAAGAATTTTATATAAACATAAAATATATAATAGAGATCTATTGGTTAAAGTAGTTCAAATTCTCGGATGGGATTTTTTTATACCTAAAAAAATTATTGATTCTGGCTTCATGTGACTGTGTATTTATCCAGTACGTAAAATGGTCTTACGTAACTAATTTTACTTTAGTAGACTCCAGTTAAAAGGAGTCAAAATGAAAGAAAAAGAATATAAGTCGGTCACAATAAGTGTACCGATTAGTGCTGAAACAAATCGTTTATTAACAGAATCTGCCAAACGAGCACGACGCTCTAAAAAAGTCGAAGCCGTTTTACGATTATCTGATCATCTACGACTTGTTGAACATATTGAAGGGAATTACCAAGAGTTGTTAATTAAATATTAATTTGCTCTATTACTGGGTTTATTCCATTTTGGTTTTTATTTTTGTTGATTACACACAGCAACGGGATCGCTTTGCCTAAAAAAAGGTAGTGCACACCCGGAGCGGTAGCTTTACCCAAAGCTAGGGAAAATTATCGCGTTTTATTTCTTTATTAAGTTAAGTGTTATTTATTTTAAGACTTTTCTGGATAGGGGAATAAAGCGAGCTAATTAGCTCAGTCGTTTAGGTTCTTATTTATTTTACTTCAAAGGGCATTTAATAAGAGGATATATTATGAGTCAAATTGCTATTGATTCACCGGTAACAAAAAGAAAAGGGTTATTTGCACGTGCTTGGAATTCACTGAATTCTAAAGTGGCTAAATCGCTGTGTAAATATGTTGCTTCACCATTACTCTTATGGATGGCAGCACGTGGTTTTGCTCAGGCAGCCGATTTAGCAGCGGCAGGGGCAGCGGATGCAGGCGATACCTTTGGTGAAGGGTCATCGGTGATGTATTACATCATGATCGGTGAAGCGGTGTTGGTGTTCTTAGCGTTTATGCGAGCACAAAACCCTGCATTACTCCTGCTCATTCCTGTCTTTATTGTGGGAACCAAAATCGTCTTTGGTTTAATCGAAGCACCAACAGCTCCTTAATCGATAAGGAGTTGCATGATGGAAAACGAACGTGCTAAGCGATTCATTTTCCCTCAGACATTAACCGAGCAAGGCGGTATTCTTCCATTACCCAATGATGAAACCGCCGTTCTACTAGGCCCCATGTCATGGGGCTTTTATGACGGACATTACATGACTGGCCTTGTGGTTGGTACGTTGCTCTGGTATGCCCTGAGGTACTTCAAAAAAGGGCGGGGAAGTCAGTGGTTACTCAATGCCTGTTATTGGTACTTACCCGCCTACTGCTTCAAAAGTATTTATAAAACTCTCCCTGACTCTGCGTTCAGACTTTATTTAAAATAGGAAGGAGGCTGCCATGAAACTGAGCGCAGCTAAATCCGCCACGAAATACACCTCGTTACTGTTTATTACACTGACCTTTATGTTAGGACTCAGTTTGACTGGTAATATTTTCGCGTGGCTGAGATTAGATGATTTACTCAATAGTCGACAAGAAACGTATATCCCGATGTTTTTTGATACCCCATTTACCTTAACGCGCTCCCATGCGGATGCGAACTACCTTGAATCCGTCGCGCAGTCGTTACTTTTTCTACGCTATAACATCAGTCCCGAATCGGTCAAAGCAAACCATCAATCCTTATTACGGTATGTGGCCAAAGAGGCACGTCCAGAAATGCAAGATGTGTTGGCGGTCGAAGCGAAAGAAATCATCAATAACAACGTCACCTCGGCATTTTATATGACCAAAATGGAAGTTTATCCCGCTGACGGCATTATTGATATTCAAGGTGATCTGAAAACGTGGATAGGTAAGCGTGAATCGTTACCTGAACATAAAAAATTGCGGCTGCATATGAAGTATGCCAATGGAATTAGTGAAGTGATCAGCTTTGAGGACATTATTGATGAAGAAAAAAAGTAATCCGATAAAGCTTCTCTGTTTAGCACTCGCATTTTGTGGTTTTGTCTCGACAGTACGTGCTGAGCCAATGGCGCAGTTGCCAACCCAAATTCCGGTATCTCCGGACTCACAAGTGAAAGTGGGGCTGAGTAACAGTGAACCGAATATGTTGGTTGTGCCAGGTGATAGAATTGTGGCCATCGACAGTGCTCAAGGCATGTTTATCAATGGCAATCAAAAAGGGGCAACAGGTGTTGCGAATGGGGGCGTGGTATTGATGACCGCACAAACCAAACCCTTTACCTTTTACGTCAGAACGGCAGGGGGCTTAACGGTGTCGGTTGTAGCCGTTCCGCAAAAGCGTGATGGTCGCGTGTTGCAGTTCATTTCCAATCAACCGGCACAAAGTGCCGTCGCTAAACGTTGGGAGCGCGCTTTACCGTATCCACGTGTCTTAGTTGAAATTCACAAAGCGTTACTGAATCAACAAACACCAAATGGGTTTATTCCTGCGCCCGTGACGGCTTTACCGTCATTCGCATTACCGTCAGCCTATCGTGTGACGGCAAATAAAATGTGGAATGGCGGTGAGTTGCGAGTCTACCAACTGGATGTGATGAACACCAGTGCCGTCTCACAACCGCTAAGTGAGCGATTGTTCAATCAACACGCGGTGCGCTCTGTCGTTATCTATCCGTATAGCGATACCGTGTTGGCAGGTGCCACGGCAACGGTCTGGTTAACCGTCAGTAATGAGGTTGAAAATGGCAAATATTAATGTTCGCGCAAAGCGAAAACAAACGGCGTTGTTTGTGTTATTGGCCTTGGGATTAACGGGGCTTGGCACAGCAGCTTGGTACATGAGTTTACCCGCTAAACCAAAAACGGCCACAAAGCAATCACGACCCGCTCCCAACATGACAGGTGTAGTGACATCCTCATTTGATAAAAATGTAGGAAAATCAGCGATGGCCGATTTGCAATCCACAGCGTCTCAAATGGATAAGCAAATGAAGCAAGTGAACGCCCGTATTGCGAAACTGGAACAAGAAAATCGTGCGTATCGCGATAAAATTGCTGAGCAGGATAAAGAATTAGCTACCTTAGGTGAAGAACTCACGAAAATGGGAAACGATTTTATACACGGTGATAGCAATAACGGTTTGCCTCAACCACAGCAACTACCCGTAGGAACACTACCCACACCAAATGCACAAGCTAGTCAGCCAATCATTCCGCCGCCAACGGCATTTTATCAAGGTGGGCAATATCCTGTCGGGCAGCCGCAAATCAATGTGAATCCCGTATTAAAGCAAGGCTTGTCCTCTATGACGATTGAGTATGAGGATGAGCAGGAAAATACCGATTTACCGGATTTACCCTACATTCCGTCAGGCAGTTTTGCCAAAGCGATGGTCATTGAAGGGGCTGATGCCAATGCTTCAGTGACGGGGAACAGCAATCCCTCTCCGATGCAATTTCGGTTAACGGGCAAGCTGATTATGCCGAATAACGAAGAATATGATTTAAGTGGTTGTGCCGTCACCGCTGGTGTGTATGGCGATATTTCCAGTGAACGCGGATTAGTGCGTACCGACCGACTGTCTTGCAAACTGTTTGGTCATACCATTGATATGCCCTTTAAAGGCCACGTCTCTTTTATGGGGAAAAACGGCATTAAAGGTGAGCCGGTCATCCGAAATGGTGAGTTAGTCGGCTACGCCTTTGGCGGTGGCTTTCTTGAAGCGGTCGGTTCCGGTTTTTCAAAAGTGGGTGATAAAACGGTGGGGATTGGTGCCAGTAGCACAACCACGATGGCGGATGTGGCGCGTGGTGGTGTTGGCGGTGGGGTGCAGCAATCCGGAAAAATGTTATCGGAATATTTTATTAAACGCGCTGAGCAATACCATCCGGTTATCCCGATTGGTGCAGGCATTGAAATTACCGTGGTATTCCAAGAAGGTTTTCAGCTGAAGTTTATTGAACAAATGAAGAAAGCCAAATCGCAAAAGCAAGAGAGTCAGTCGCTGGAAAACTCCATTAACCAAGGTATTACCGTTTCAAAACAAGCATTAGAACGGATTTCTTTAGGGGATGCCGTCCCCGTTGAGAATATTACGCAGTAGTAGAAGTCCTTTCAGTCTTTATCCTTAATTTTCATTGTCATCATTCAGGTACAACCCAATGCAAAACCGAATTTGTCAGCTAAAAAAGCGGATGCGTTTGAGTACGTTACTTATGACGCTCATTACGATTTCTCCGGCCGCGTTATTTGTTTCCCATCATGTGAGTTGGGACTCGGTCATCTTTTTAGCCATTTATAGCGGGTTAAGTGTTTGGGTTGTACAAATCCTGAGTGCTGACCATCAACTCAAGTGAGTCATCATGGAAAAATGGTATTTATTATATTGTAAACGCGACCAAGTTTTACGGGCAATTGAGCATCTTGAACGTCAAGGCGTAAGTACACATAACCCCACATATAAAACCGAAAAAATGGTAAGGAATCGTCGTAAAACTGTGATGGAACCGTTGTTTCCCAATTATTTATTCGTGAAGTTTGATTATGAAGTTATCCACTTTTCAACAATTGGCTCAACACGAGGGGTGAACTACTTTGTGCGCTTTGGTCAGAATCCCGTGGTTGTCCCCAATGAAGTGATTGCGACGCTTGTTGTACCTGACTTTGTTAAAGAGATGAGTGATAACTTGCCGCAAAAAGGGGATGAAGTTGTCATTACAGACGGTGTTTTTGCGGGGATTCAAGCCATTTATAACGAACCGGATGGTGAAGCACGTTCGGTGTTGCTCCTTAAAATCCTCAATAGAGACGTTCCCAAAGTTGTCGATAATCGTAGCTTTGAAACCATCAAATAGCAGAGGGTGGAAAAGAATTATGACGATACTGTATACGATAACTGCTTCACTTTTTACTGTCATATTTATCTTAGCTATCTTTACTTCATTTATAGAAGATGAGTTAACTAAAGGTATTGTTGGCGCAGTTGCGGGCGCGGTTGTGGCTATATGTCTTTTCGGGTTGTATGACAGCATATTTGGAGAACAGACAGGAAGTGTGAGCAAAGGAGAATATAACTCAACTCAATGCCAGTTAATTGAAACCAATATTGATAATGGGATATTTCAGCCAAACACCAATAAGCTCAAGTGTAGGGATATGATTGAAAATGTGTCAGTGGATGAATATCAAGAGGCGATCAAGGCTTATAAAAAATCACAAGCTAATCGCTAAGTTCAAAATTAATAAAATGAGAAAATAATGGAACGATTGCAAGCTATTATAATTATTTGTGTTATTGGTGCATTTGGTTTTTTAGGTGCTAAATTAATCATCTATTGGGACCAGAATATAGAGTATCGTCGTATCAATAATTTTATTAAGCATTGCGCGTCACCTGTAAATCATGAATTGGCGGATGGGTTATATCGTTACCAATGTGATGCGGGCTACTATACCAACTCATTATCACCTGAAAAGTTTCAAGAATTAAAAGCGAATAAATAAGTATTTATTATTTATTATTTATTGTTGTCCTACCTAATTTTTATCCACTTTATTTCAATTGTCCTATTTCAAATATATCGAGGTAAAACATGGCTCATTTTATTGAACATGCAGGTTTATATACCACGCTCATTGTTTTTATTATTTGTTTATTTACTTGGTTAGCAACGTGCATTGTGATAACTAAACAAAAAACAGTGAATATCATTGAGCAATTTGGTCGTTATGTTTCTACCAAAGAGGCTGGAATATCATTAAAACTACCCGCCCCTATACAAACTGTCGCAACAACCATTGATATGAACATTATTTCGTTAAAAGAAAAACTGGAGTTAAAAACTAAAGATAATCTCTTTATTACCTATCCTGTCGCCCTTCAGGTGCAAGTGTTAGACCCCGTTAAAGCCTGTTACGAGTTGGAACAGCCACACAAGCAAATATTATCCTTTGTCGGCAGCTTCATACGGTCAGAAGCGGGTAAACATGAGTTTATTGAGTTGTATGCATTGCGTAATGAGTTAGAAGAGGAAGTGATTAAACACTTGGGAGATAAGCTGGCTGAATTTGGATGGCAAATTAAAGCGGTTTTAGTGGATGAACCTATTCCATCCCAGGATGTTAGAAAATCCTATGATGCGGTTAGCGAATCACTGCGTAATTTGGAAGCGGCCAGAAATAATGCGGAAGCTCAAAAGGTTTCATTGATTGCAGAAGCTGAAGCTCAAAAAGAGGCGAAAAAACTTTACGGGGAAGGTATTTCTGCTCAGCGTGATGCCATCGCGACAGGATTTTCAGAGTCCATCAGTAAACTGGCTAAATCGATGGGAACCACGGAGGAACTTGCAGCGGCATTTTTACTGCAAATGACAAAGTTCGATACCATTCGAGAATCATCGACTAATGGCTCCTTAATCATTACCGATGCGCAATCCAACTTTGAATTAAATAACACCTTGAATTTACAAAATACATTTCGAACCTTCGCTCAGGGGTATCAGGATGTTAGCACACCCAAACAGGCAAAGAACGTCGATGACTTGAGCTAATAAAAAAGGGAATACATAAAATGAAACTTATTACAGGGCTCATTGGCTCTATTTTTATCGGGTATATATTAACCTCCGTGGTGCTGACTCAAGTAGCGCAAAAAAAAGTTGATGAGGTTTATCATTGTGTTCAAAAAGCCAGTGCCTCTCTTGATAGGAAATTAATAGAACATCGTGATATTGGTCGGTTTATTCAATTAAACGATGCGGGAGCGCAAAGTATTTTCTTTTGGGGAGATAATCCCCATAAATCAATGCAAACAACTACGGGTGTATATGAATTAATGACCCAGGAGCTAGAGATACCTAAAAATGCAATACTCACCCTCAATCGTTATGAATATGCACATGTAGACACGTGTCTTTACGACTATATGGCGGAATACGATATCCCAATTAAGGATGACATTAATCAAGCCAGCTTTATTTGTTACAAGCAAGATAATGAAGAAACTTGTTTGATGTCGAGCAGTAAATAATGGATTGATTCATGAAAGTAAAAATAGCGGAAACCATTAAATTTATTATAGCCGCTCTTATTGTTTGTTGGGCTATATATTTTATGTATTCAAATCATCAACATTTTAATTAAAAAGCAATAGTTGATGGTAAGCGTTACTCTGAATTGCCAATTATCAAAACGGTGGAAAAAGAGAAAGGGGTATTTTACTTTTTAGGGGATGAGAAAAACCAAATTGAAGTTAATAAAAGATACTATGATTTGGCGATCAAGGCTTATAAGGAAAGTCAACGTGAAAAATAAAAAGTTATTTAACTATATTATGCTGGTAAACAATATTCCTGATCACGTGTTTAATCAAAGGCAAGCTAGAACACTTATTTTGACCTATCTATTTATCGTTGTTGTTATGGTTTATATTTTAAATTGGATAGGCTCTCTGTTAATTAATGATTTAAACCTACCAATCTATGTTTCCGGGATTGTGCTTGCGTTTGTTATCACTGCCATTATGTGCGTTAAGTTTAATTTGGCAAAAAAGTTTCCGATTAAGTATGAACGTTTAGATAAACTCCTCAGCCAATATAAGCCAAATAACCCTGAAGCATACGACCATTTAAAGAAAGAAACGGCTGAAAATCCGGATAACTTCCCTGTTTATTTGGAGGAGTGGATTGCAGTAGAAAAAGAAACGTATGACGAATACAAAGCTAAACCCAAGCACTACCAATTTACGGATAGCGAAAATTAGTTCATACAAGGAAATATCATGAAACGAACGTATTTACCGACTGATGGCGTGTCTTTAGCAAGCATTGTGGCGAAAGGGACGCACAATAATGACTGGAACGGGGCGGGTGTCGGTGTCGGAAGCGGCGGTCTTGTTGTTGGTGGTGCTGCGGGACAATCAATATCACGGTCTGAACTAGCCAGAAACTTAGGTGTACTGGAAAAGGCACCAAAGCTTAGGCCTGCTGACTATAATGTATTGGCAATTCCCATGTTTTTTATCATGTTGCTATTTATGGTTATGCCCGTAATGAATATCGAAAAATACCAAATGATTACCAGTATTACACTGATTGTTCTTGGTATAGCTTGCACTACGGTGTATGGCATTTACTTTTCGGGAGCGAGAAATAAAGAAATAAAGGAAGAAAATGCCAGTTTGAAGCGTGAGTATGAATTGAAAAAAACTATCTATTATCGATTGCGATTTGTTGAGGCTGATTTTGTTGTTTTTGACCCCGTGACGGGATATTGGGACTATGCAGAAAAAGAAAAACTAATTTCATTAATAAAAAAAATCAAAGAAAAATATCAATAAGTCAAAAAAACATGAGATTAATTGTGTTTTAAAATCTAATAAAAGGTAAGGTTAATATGGAAATAAATTTATGGTGGTTGCCTTTATATATAGTGATTTTTTTAGTTATTATTTTTTCTTGGTTAATTTACTCGGGGAAACGTGAGGATATTGAAATACATATTCCAAATGGTGAGCGGTATTCTAAGCTTGAGATTTTTAAATCAATTGAACGACATGGGAAAGTTATCTATTACTTGGGTGATGAAAAGAATCAAATCGAAGTTTCTAAAGTAGATTACGATTATGCAATTAAAGCCTACCAAGAGAGCGTGAAAAATGAAAACTAAGTCTAAAGAATTGAGTGCAATTTGTTTAAGTCATTTAATGCCAAATATTAATAACACCCATCATTACTATCTTGCTTCATTCACTGTTGCTGCAAAGAGAAAAATCATATTCATTGATGAAATATATTATTTAATGTGGGCGGATAGGAAGCTTAAGGCAGAAAGGACGCTCTTTAATGCAGCGAGAGCTGCAATTGATAATTGTTCTATACGGATTAGGTTAAATAAAAGCAATTAATAATTGTGCTCTTCCTTATGTTAATTAAATTGGAGATGAATATGATAAGTGAAAATTCAATAAAATTATTTATGTCTTTTCTTTTTGGTATGGTCGTAGCATTACTTTTGATTGTTTTTTTACGTAATACAAATGATGAACGCCAGGTAAAGGCGTTTACTCAGCTATGTAATGAGTTTGAGGTTCAAGTAACGGACAAGGATTATCGATTATCATGTGATAAAGGTTATATTGATATTGATGCCAAAGGTTATTTGATGGCAAATGATATAATCAAAAATGAATCTAGAAATAATGTTTTCTCCTTCATTTCTAGTCTTGTTATTTAGATCTTAAAAGATAAATGAATATAATTAGAGGTATCAATGGGTAATTTTATATTTGGTTTAATTGTTGGTTTTGGCGTAGCGCTACTCATTGGTTATGTGGCTAATGTGAACAGTATGGATGAAGGCAAGGCCTTTTTAAAAACCTGTCCAGAATACCGTGTTGAGATTAATAATGAAAATTATAAGTTGACGTGCGAAAGCGGATATATAGAAATGAGCGCCTACCGTTATTTGGAATTTATTAAACAGAAAGAATCTTTAGCTAGTCATTGAAATAATTATGAAACGAAAATTAAAGATTAACTGGCTAGGGCGCTGCGTGGTATGTGGCAGTGAAAACAGTATTGTTGAAACCGAGTTTGGTTCAGAAAACTTCCTGTTTGAGAAAGATAAAATTACATGTGTAGGCTGTGGTCATCAAGGCCTTGTGGTCGTTGAAAATGACGTTGCCTATGCCATTTGGCATTCTGTAGAGGCGTTTCGCACTTATACACAAAGCGAAGAGAGGGATTAAATTTATTTCAACCCTCGGGTTCCTTTTCTCAAATTATCAACAGGATTAATAATGGATATACAGTTTAAAGATTTTACGATAGATGGGGTTATTATTTCTAATTTAAAAGGTGTTAGGCGTGACCGACGGCTAATGAATGATAAAATGAACCAATGGCTAAATGAAAATAATATAACCGATATTATTAATATCGAATCCTTGGAATATGAGGTCCCTCCAACTATTGGAAGCCTTGGTGGTGTTAAATTTCACGGGTTTTGGCTTTGGTATAAAATCATCAAGTAACGTCTTTCGTTTAAATTCAAATTCCTAGAAACTCACTTGTCTCAAAAAGTACATGATTATCCGTTAATTAACCATATTTAATTAAATGGTTATGAATAAAAATATTTTTTTCGTCACTGAATAAGCGGCGACACAAATTCATCGTTATTTCTCCACAAAACACTTCTTTTTGTCATTCATTTATAAGGTTCATTTTATGAAAAAATTCCTAATTCTAGGCGCATTAACCTTGCTCGCCGGTTGTACTGCGGGTATGAAAGATTCCTTTGATTGTAATGCCACCGCGCAAGACAGCTGCATGACCATGGAAGAAGCCAATCAAAAGGCAGCACAGCAAAATATCACGTGGAACCATTCTTCTAATGGGGAGGGCACTTCCCAAAAGCGAGTTGAGTTGCCGCGGTTAGCGCCGTTGGCAACCCCGACAGTACCGGTTGTGACAACCGCATCTCCGGCTCAGTCGGTTCGTACTGCGGTGCAGGATAATCGCACTTCCTTACAGACCATGAACGCGTTGGGGGCATTTGAACAACCCTCTGCTACAGTCAAAAAGTCCGTGCCACCGCATTCACTTCCGCCCGTTCAGCAACCGACACAAACCTGGTCGAGTTGGAGTGATATTGGCATGGCACCGCCTCAACGATTACCGACCACGACGGCTCGCTTATGGATAGCCCCGTGGATAGATGAACAAGATAACCTGTATCAGCCTGCGGTTGTCTCTTTTGTGGTGAAAGATGGTCAGTGGAGAGTCCAGTAACATGAATGAAAAACCGTCCTTAATCGATAAGCTGCTTGGCCCGTTTCTCCCCAAGTCAAAAGACATTGTGTTTGATGACGAACCAGAACCGGTATCGTTGCAAGAAGCGTTATTCAAAAATTTATTTACCGCATGGCGAGAGCCGGATGGAAGTAAAGGGGCATCTGAAGCCCTGGATAATATGGATTACCCTTCCTTTTGTAGCGTATTACCGTATCGAAATTATGATGCGAAGTCTGGCCTTTTTATCAATAAAACCACCATAGGCTTTTTGTTGGAGTGTACGCCACTGGTGGGGGCGAATGAAAAAATTGTCGATGCACTGGATTATTTTTTGCGCAATAAACTCCCGCGTAAAACGCCATTAACCTTCATGTTATTGGGCAGTAAGTGCATCAGTGAACAGTTAGGCTATGGGCTAAAAGACTTTGGGTGGCAAGGGGAAGAAGCGGAGAAATTCAACCATATCACGCGTGCCTTTTACGAGCGTGGTGCTTTGGAGGGGCTGAATAATAAGCTCAATCTGCCGTTATCGTTACGCAATTACCGTTTGTTTGTGTGTTATGCCGAAGAGCATAAAAAAGCCGATGCTCTGACGTTACAAAAGGTGAATCAAACTCTCAGTATCGTGATGGAGTCCTTGGCTGGCGCATCCCTGAACTGTGAGCAAATGAACGATAAAGGATTACTGCAACTGGTACGTGAAATTACTAACTTTCGACACGACCAGATTGCGTTGCCAAGCAATGAAGTTGACCCGTATGAGTCGCTCAATGACCAGTGCGCTGACCGTTCGATCAACGTTGAAATTCGGCCCGATGCTATTCATCAGTCGTTATCGATGGAAAAAGGCCAGAAAAGCAAAACGCGTATCATGAATTACATGCTGGAGAAAAACCCAACACAATTCGCTTTATGGCAAACGGGCGATAACTTGAGTAATTTGCTTGATCCTGCATCCAGTGTGTCTTGTCCGTTCGTCATAACCGTGTCCGTGTATGTTGAAGATTTGGTGAAAACCCAAAATGAGGCCAAGAAAAAGTTCATCACAAATAACAGTCGGGCTAACTCCAAGTACATCAATTGGGTGCCTGGGGTTAAGCGTAAAGCCGAAGAGTGGGGGGCGTTGCGTGAAGAGCTGGATGCCAATCAAACCGCTCTCGCGCGTTACAGTTACGGTATCTCCTTATTTTGTGAAGACGATGATGATAAAGCGTTAAAAGCGGAAATGGCATTGATGAATACCTACACCACTAATCGCTTAAAGCTCTGTCCAACAACGTTTATGCAATTACGCAACTATTTGGCGCTATTCCCTTTTGTCATGCAAGAGGGGCTTTGGGGTGACATGGTGCGTTCAGGCGGCACATTGAGAGCGAAAGCCTTTAATGTCGCCAATTTATTACCCGTGGTGGCCGATAATCGGATTTGTCCAAAAGGCTTACCTATCCCGTCGTATCGGCACCAACTCTCCTTTCTCGACATTTTTCAGCGGGGGAAAGGCCTCGGAAATGACAATTTTAATGCCGCCGTGTGCGGGACGTCAGGTAGTGGTAAATCCTTCCTCATGCAAGCGCTTATTCGTCAAGTGCTTGATGCAGGCGGTTGGGCGTATGTGCTGGATATGGGGGATTCGTATAAAGAGCTGTGTCACAGTCTTGGGGGTGTCTATGTGGATGCTCGCGACCTTAAATTCAATCCGTTTGCGGGTGTGGTGGACATTAAAGAGGCGGCAGAAAGTATTCGTGATTTGCTATTGGTGCTGGCCAATCCGTCAGGTGACATGGATGACACGTCAAAATCTATCCTATTGACTGCGGTTCAGCACGTTTGGGAAGGCGTAGGCCCCGCTAAACGCAAAGGCAATAAAGCCTTGATTGATGATGTTTCGAATTATTTAGTCTGGCGCCTCAATCGTAAGCAAGGTGCAGAGAAATCTGAACTAGATGAACAGCTAGATGAACAGTTAGATACGGTCATCACGGAAGGTGAAACGGTGCGTAATAGAATGCATGAAATTGTGGTTTCACTGCAAAAATACACCACTGAAGGATTGTACGGGGAGTACTTTAACAGTGACAAGCCGGCACTGAATGAACAAGTCCGCTTTACCGTACTCGAAATGGGCGGACTGCAAAACAAGCCCGACCTGTTAGCCGCCGTCATGTTCTCGATGATGATTTTCATTCAGCAACGGATGTACTTAACGGAGCGCAGTATGAAAAAACTGGCGGCCATTGATGAAGGTTGGAAACTGCTGGATAACAAGAGTCGCTTTGTCGCCGACTTTATTGAAGGTGGTTATCGTACAGCCCGTAAATACGGTGGCTCTTACATTACCATCTCGCAAGGGATTGAAGATTTTGACGGTGATGGTGCCAGTACTGCTGCGAAAGCCGCGTGGAGTAACTCCTCGTTCAAAATTATCTTGCGTCAAAATATGGAAGCGTTCCGTAAATACAACCAGAAAAATAATGACCAATTCAACCCCGTTGAACGCGCCATTATTGAAGGGTTCCCTGCGGCAGGGGATGCACATTTCAGTGCCTTTATGCTGCGAATTGCAGGACGCTCCTCGTTCCATCGGTTGCTGACTGACCCGATTAGCCGAGCGTTGTACTCAACCGATGGGGATGACTTCCAATTTCGTGAAAACCTCATGGCGGAAGGACTGTCACAACAAGCGGCGTTATTGGCACTGGCTAAGCGCAAATTCCCACAAGAAATGGAGACCTTATCCCAATGGCAGAGTCAAACACGACATTAGTCGACAAGGCAGTAAAAACCCCTGCTCTAGGCATGAGCCGTCGCCGCAAACAATGTTTAAAAGCCATGAGTTTTTTTATGGTCATTGCGGTGGTACTTAGCTTCAGTATTTCGGTGTTTGTGGTGCGCTGGCTTGCCCCCGTTACCGTCACTTTCGACATGACAGGCACGGTCAACCAGTATCAGCAACAAATGGCCATGCAGTTTAACAGCGAAAACCCATTGAGCGAACAGCAAATTGCAGATGCCACTCACCGTTTTCAAATGGCGCTCAGTGACAGTTTATCCGAGTACCAACAGTCACATCAGGCCCTGATTTTAGTCACGCCTGCGGTGGTGATGGGCGCGGAAGATATCACAGTCGATATTCAAGCCGCGATTGCAGACAAAATGGCGCAATAAGGAGCGAGCATGAAGCGATTACAATTATCTGTCGTTGCCTTGTTATTCAGTGTTCCCTGTTTTGTTACCGCCAAAGATCTCGGTGTATGGGGGGATGTCTACCCCGTTCAAGAGCAAAGCATGTTGGACTTTATCCAAGGGCGGTTAAAACAAATGGAAGGGACGGGCGAAATCGCGCAGATGCAACAAGATTTTAAAGATCGCGTGATTGAAAACACGTTGCGTCCACCGCCTGTGGATTGGCTCAGTACGGATACCGAAGCACATACAGTGTGGTACGACCCGACATTTACGGTTCAAGGGGATTATGCCGATCACAATGGCGTGGTGTTTGCCCGCCAAGGCGACAAAATTAACCCACTCAGTCATGTGGCACTGGGGCAAACTCTTTACTTTTTAGATGCGGATGATCCGCGCCAAATCGCGTGGATGAACGCACAGCAGCCCGCAACTTTGCGTTATAAAGTCATTTTAACCAACGGCAATATTAAAGAGGCCACAGAGGCACTGAATACGCGCGTGTTCTTTGACCAAGGGGGCAGTTTAAGTCGTCAGCTCGGGCTTCAGTATATTCCCGCAGTCGTCACACAAGAGGGCGACAAACTCAAAATCGTTTCGGCGGCGATGCAGGAGGGGCGATGAGGAAATTTATCCGTTGGTTATTGAGTACCTGCGTACTGGGGTGTGTAACAGTAGCAACGCCAGCGAAAGCCGATGTGATGTGTGAAGGGAATTTTGTTAATCCGATCACCGATATTTGTTGGGATTGCCTGTTTCCGATGACCATTGGTAATGTGCCTGTTTTCCCTGGTGTGGCACCGGATACAGAAAACCCGTCGATGCCGATACAAATTTGCCCGATGGGGATTTTATACCGCATTGGTTTAGCGATTGGTTATTGGGAGCCCTTTGCTTTGACCGATGTGACCCGTTCACCGTATTGCATGGTGAATTTAGGCGGTTTTAACATCAATGTCGGTAAGATGGGCGGGGGTAAAGGCACGCAAAATGACCCTGCGACCCAAGGGGCGTTTTACCATGTCCATTGGTACAAATACCCACTGACTTATTGGCTCAATATCATTACCTCGGCAGGCTGTTTAGAGCGCGGGGATATGGATATCGCCTATTTGTCGGAGCTAGACCCTCTATGGAATGACAGCTCGTTGTCGTCAATTATTGCTCCTGAAGCGTTTGTGTTTGCCAATCCCATCGCGCAAGGGGCGTGTGCTGCGGATGCGATTGCCAGTATTGGCAGTAAGCCTTTAAATGCGCTCTTTTGGTGTGCCGGTTCACAAGGCAGTATGTATCCGTTTACGGGGTATACGGGGAATGAATTTAGTCCGCAGGCGTCCTCGGTTCTGCTGTCTGAGCGCATGGCGTTTAAGTTGCATCGGCAAGGATTAGTGATGAACAGCGTCGGGAAAAATCAGGAGGTGTGCTACACCTACCCATCCCCGATTATCCCGAAAGACCGTTATCGCTATCAAATGGTGAACATGTACCCCGATACCGCGCAATGCCATCCTTTTGGACGTTCCGTGATGCGCTGGCAAACAGGGCATGCTTCACCTAACAGTCGTAAAAACTTCGGTTATCTCATCTGGCGTAAACGTAACTGCGTTTTCCTCTAACACGAGGTCCATTTCATGAAATCCGTTTTCTTTTTATTCGCAAGCGTGTTGCTTGCGCCGACGAGTCATGCCTTAACGGATGACCAACAGTTTTTAGAACAGCTGCGCGACCAAAGCGCGGCCTTGCGGGAACACTCCTTGCCGCCGGATGGCTTTAAGCCACCGGAAATCTCGGCCAAGGATAAAGCCTGGATTGATAGCTTATTAGCCAAACAACAGCAGGCGCAGCAACAGGCCGCGGATGCGGCTAAAGCGCAAGCCGTGCAGGAAAGTCCCTTTGTTTACTTTGTGTCGTTTTCGATTTCTGAAGCCGGACTCAAACAGATGGTGCCGGAGGCGACACAACTCGGTATTCCCACCTTGATTAATGGCTTGATTGACAATGACTTTCGTAAAACGGCCAGTGCCGTGTTTGAACTGACCAAAGACAGTGGTGAAGGGGGCGTACAAATCGACCCGAAAACCTTTGCACAATACGGCATTACGCAAGTACCCGCACTGGTGGTGCGCTGTGAGCAAGGCTTTGATGTGGTATACGGCAATATTCGCTTGGTCTCGGCTATTGAGCGGATTGCCAGCAGTGGCGATTGTCATGAGGTTGCCCGTGATTGGTTGGTATCGAGGGCGCGGCAATGAAACGGTTATTGATTGCATTATGCGGCGTGGGGGCTCTGTCACTGGGTTTTGCGGCCAATGATTATAAAGCGGGGTCGGAATTTGCCAGCGGCCTGAAAAATAAAGGGACTGACACGATAAAAAACACCAATCCCGCCAATATCATTCCGAACTATACGGCCAATCCGTCAGAAAGTGGCTATTACGGTGGGGTGACGTCAGGCGCAGCCTCAGGGCTAGAAAATGCGGGCATGAAAGCCATGAATGAGACGGAGGCGGGGCAAACCACGATGGAGGTCATGAAAAATCGCCCACCGGATAAGTTAGATTTGGACGCTCCGTTCTTAAAAGCAGGGATTGATATGCGGGAAAAAGCGGAGTCGGAAAGCGGGCAAATCACGGTGCCCTGCCAGGATGTGACGCTGGATAAAACCGAAATCACGTCACACCAATGTGAGCGAACGCCCGCAGCCAGTTTAGCCTGTACTCGGACAGCCAAAATTACGTGGGAGGAGGTTGACGGGTGGGAAAATCAAACGATTGTTGTGCCGCCCTCTGATTTTGCTTACCACTGGCATGGTGACCGATGGTCGTTTTCGTTCAAATCTCCCGTCACAGGCACCATTCAAAGTGCAACCTTAACACTGAACTCGGGGTTTTTATTTAATCAGCATGTCATTTTTATGAATACGACATTTCAAATGTTAAATGCAAGTCGTTACACATTAAATGCACGAAATATGGCGTTGAAAGAGGGGGAAATTATTGCCTCCAATCGGATTTGTGTCGGTAACAATGGCGAGTTGTGTCGAGTGGGTATTCAAGAATTGGTTTATCAAGCCTTTGCGTCAACAAAAACGGCGACCTTAACCTTAAATATGATGGTGACAGTTAAAGTTAAAACGCCATCGCCCAAAATTGAATGGGTTGAACATTGTCCGTTTGATAAATCCGAAGAAGTGAAGGTGGAAACCCAGTGTACTGAAAAAGGGGGTACCAAAACGGTCACTGTGGGTGGTAAAAAATACGATGTTTACAGTGAATGTTGGCAGTATACCGATTATTACGCCAAGCAGTCAGCAGATAATGGCAGCTGCGGTGATTACATGAAAAATCCCGCCTGCACCATTGTGAAAACCACCTGCATTGAATCCGTTGGCAGTACCTGTTTGCGTGAGCAAGCGGTGTTTTCCTGTGAAAAGGGGCTGACCGGAGGCGGGAAAATGTGCGGTGTTGAGTTGATTTGTGCCAGCGGCGAGTGTGACCAAATCAAGAATGACAAGGCGAACAGTTTCCAAAAAGCGGTATCCGCGTTAGCGGCCGTGGCCGCCGCAGGGGAAGATGTGGCAGAGCTCAATGACGTGAACGTCAGGGCCTTTACGGGTCAGCGTTATACCTGCCGTAAAGCCGCTGCAGGGTTTAATAACTGCTGCAAAAGTGGCGGTTGGGGGAGTGATGTGGGGCTGGCGCACTGTGACAGTGAAGAAAAAGCCCTGGGTAAAGCCAAAAGTCGCAATCTGACTATTTATGTTGGCTCATATTGTTCTAACAAAGTCCTCGGGGTGTGTCTTCAGAAGAAAGAAGCCTACTGCGTATTTGACAGTAAACTGGCCAAAATCGTGCAAGAGCAAGGGCGTGGCGGGCAGTTACGGATTGGGTTTGGTAGCGCCAAAAACAGTGACTGTCGTGGTATCACCGTCGATGAGTTGCAGGCCATTAACTTTGACCGACTGAACTTTGCGGATTTCTATGCCGATTTGGAATCGGGCACGGATATCCCTGCTGACCAAGAGTTGATTGACCGTGTGAAAAATCAAATCGCCAATGGCCTACAAGGGCAAGGGGGGCAAGGATGACAAGACGGATTTTAATATTGCTCATCAGTCTGGTGATACCCGGAGCGGGATTGGCCAACAATGAGGAAAGGGTTGAAACGCGAACGTATGTGGATGAGCCCATCGTCGGTTGGCACTGGTACAACGAACCGCAACCGGAAGAAGATGAGGAGCCGCCAGAGCCAGAGCAAATCCCGCTTTCGACGTTATCACCGACGGTGCAAAAAAAGGTCATGCAAAAGTTGACAGAAGAAGCCTTAGACACCGCGATTATGCAGCCCTCGCCACAAAATGCCCTGCGATACATGGCGTATCAGCGCTTTTGGTTGGAGCAATCCGGTAAATTTGAGCGGTCAGTAAAAAAAGGGTTATTGCTTGACCCTACCCTTGATTACAACTTAGAGCACAGTCATTACAACAGTACGGTGCCATTGCAACTATCTCAACTGCAAGACAAGGAAAAAGCGGCGATTCAATCGTTATCGTCACAATACGGTGTGTTTTTCTTTTATCGCGGACAAGACCCACTGGATAACCAGTTAGCCACTGTGGTTCGGGAATTTGCACTGTCACACAATATTGCGCTTATTCCCGTATCCGTGGATGGGGTTCGCAGTGAAGCACTTCCTGAGACGCGACCTGATACGGGGCAAGTCGCCAAAATGGGTATCACCCATTTTCCTGCCCTGTTCTTAGTTGACCCTAAAAGTGAACATTACCAACCGCTTGCGTATGGGTTTATGACGCAAGATGCGTTAGCACGCCGCTTTTTAGATGTAGCCACAGATTTTAAGCCTAATTATTAAGGATAAAGACATGACAAAACCTACGATAAAAGAACGATTAATTGAAAATACGTTGATTTACCTTGGCATGACGTTGATTTTTGCCTCACTGATTTTTTATGGACTGATCCATTACTTAATCGATATTCGTCACGGCGTTTTAAGTGAGTCTACAAAGCAAACCCTTCAAATGATACAAGAAACCGGCATGGTATTTATTTTTGCGCTCGGGGCTGCGACGTGTTTAGCAGGGATGTTCTATGCCGTCATTAAAGCTTGGCAGCGCATTAAAGCCCCGACCGTTTTTCCGGAGGATGAGGAGAAAACATCGTGAGAATAATGATGTTAGCGATAATGTTGTTCTTCAGCGGTCTAGTTCAAGCGAGTGTGATGGACGATATTGCAGAACTTGAAGCCCATAAAACAGCCCCTTCAGAACGTGAAACGGTGATTGAAGAAGAAACACCGACAACTAATGTTAATACTGTCGCCGTTAAGCCGTACCGATTACCGAATGGAAAGGTCATCAATTTAAATGATTATACCCTGGTGTTGTTTATGCAAGCCAAGTGCCCGTATTGCCAGCAGTTTGACCCGCAATTAGCCTTACTGTCAGCGCAAACGGGATTTAAGGTTTTTGCGTACACGCTCGATGGTCAAGGCGATATGGCGTTTCCCAATGCGATACCCGCCCCCGCTGAAGTGGTGCAAACTTTTTTTGGGGCAGGCATGCAAGTTGTGACGCCGTCGGTCTTTTTAGTTGAGGTGAACACATTGCGAACATACCCACTGCTACAAGGGCTAACGGACATGCAGGACGTGATGAACCGTATCAACAGTAACTTAATGTTGGCGACACAATAAAGGAGAGTTGGTGACTGAAAATGCGTAAAGCGCAAAAAGATGTGTAATAAGTGCTTTTTTTAGTGTTAGGTCTGTGGGGATAGGTACTTTAACTCCTGGCCTATCTTTAACTTTTTAAAATAGAGGTCGTATGATGATTGATAATCAAGACGATACCGAAAACCATGATGAAATAAATTGTGAGCAAAATGCAAAACTTCAAAAAAGAATTCGTGAATTAAGAAGATATCAATCCCGTGAAGCGAAATGCTACGACTAGAGCACTTCTGAGTTTATTGGTTATGTTATAGCCGGTTTGGTTCTTTGGTTTGTGATGCATAAGGCGTTTGAGATGGCGTGTTGGCCAGAGAGTAAACTCGACGCTGACCCTAACTATTTAGGAACAAAAGGACTGTGGAATGTGGCTATGTATGTTGTGCCGTTTTGTTTTTGGGGGCTTGCGATAAGACACTTTGTAATAAGTGTCATTTCTTGGGTTGAATATACCTTTGCACATTTAAAAATAATCCGCCTGAAAAAGAAGTTAGCCAAATGAAAAAGCGGGATTATCACATCATCGACCCGCTGATTGAGCCGTTGGTGAAAACCTTCAATCAATGCGGTTTTAGTACTTATGCTTCCTGCCAAGGGCACGGTTGGCCTGTTGACTATTGGAAGCCCTATATCGCGTTTATATCGACAACTGAACACGCAGGGCGGCTTGAACGACGCTTACGAGAGGATATGGAATCCCCATTCCCCAAGCTTAACTGGGGATGGATGATTAATGGTGGATTTAATGATACCTATCAATTGTGTTTTTCACTGCGGCTTTGTGGGCATCGTCGAGGGTATTATCGCTACTGGCGGCCGTCAATCAATCATGATTTTGCGGTTATCGAGAAGATACTCATCACCGAGTTTGGTTCTCATTCTTCAATGGAATAACGCTATTTTGCTCGTTATCTCTCTTTAATCTCACTTTACTTTTTAATGCCGACACGCAGCAACGTTGCGGGTGATGGCACTCAATAAGGTTTACCCACAATGAATGATTTAATTAACCCTATTCCTTGCTGGAATAAGGCGATAAACCCTGCCTTATTTTCGTGTTGGCCTATTTATCTTCAATCCGGAGGCCCTGATGCGTAAAGGACTCATTGCCGTTATGTGTTCGGCATTACTCAACCAAACGGTGGCGGTTGCCAATGTGAACAGCGACATGAATAACTTCTTCAATAAATTGGGCTTTGAAGGTAATGCCACGGATGCCCGAGCTTGGGAGGGGCAAGCCGCAGGCTATGCCACAGGCGGTAATTTATTCCTGCGTAGCCAAGTGAAGCAGTTGCAAATTGCGTCATTCACGCCGCCATCCATCAATGCGGGGTGTGGGGGGATTGATGCCTACCTTGGGTCTTTTTCTTATATGAACAGTGAGCAGTTGCAGCAATTTATCAAACAGATGATGACCAATGGAGCGGGGTATTTATTTGATTTGGCATTGCAAACGACTGTACCTGAACTGAAATCGGCGAAAGATTTTGTGCAAAAAATGGCGGCAGATATCAATAGCATGAATATTTCTTCATGTCAGGCCGCGCAAGGCATTATTGGTGGGCTGTGGCCCACCAATACCGTGGCCTCACAAAAAATCTGCCAAGACATTGGTGGAGAAACTAACCTGTTTTCAGACTGGGCGGCTTCACGTCAAGGGTGTACGGTCGGCGGGCAGATGAACAATGCCTTTAATAAAGCCCCTGAGAACATGAAAGACCAAATCATGCAGAATAAAAACTTGATGTGGGAAATCTTAGCCAAAAGTCAGTTTTTATCCGGCGATAACGAGTTAAAAGAGTTGGTCATGAACCTGACAGGCACGCTCATTTTTGATGTCAAAGGGAATGTCAAAAGCACCATTCCCAAAGTGAACCGGCAAGAACTCATCAAAACCTTGATGGAAGGCGGCACGATGACCATTGAGGGATGTGTGTCTACCGTGGATTGCCTGGAGCTAAAAAGCAAAAAAATCACCATCAGTAGTCAAAATGGCCTTATCTCCATGACCAAAACCATGATTGAAGGCATTCAAGGCAAGTTACGCAGTGATGAGGGGTTAAGTGCCAAAGAAAAAGGCTTTATTCAAAGTACCTCTATCCCAATTTTAAAGTACTTGGTTGACCCGATGCAGCTGAATATCCAAGCCAATTTATTACCGGCTCTGGCCGATTATATTGCCTACGACATTTTACTTCAGTACCTGCAGGAGTTGATTGACCAAGCAAAAGGGGCAATGGGAAGTCGGAATTACATGGAAGAAGCGGTGAAACCGTTGCGAGAGAACATCGCCGAAGCTTCTCGCCAATTGGAATCCCTGCAGCAAATGGTCAACACCAAGGCCAATGTCTTGATTGAGCTGGAGCGGCAGATGAGTTACTTGCGCCAACAAACCTCCAGTCAGCTGCAAGAACGTTTTATGCAAAACACCCGCTTTAATATCGTCACCCCTGAAACCCAAAAATAAAGGAGCCACAATATGGCCGTGATAGATACCGTCTATGTGCTCGGCGGCGGTGAATACATGATGCAAGTATTCAACGGCGTCGCTGCATTGATAGGCTCTGATACGTGGGACTCCATGTTCCGCATTGTATTATCGATTTCTGCGGTATCCGTATTGATATCGTTCATGAAAGCGCATGACCCGAAAGAGCTAATTAAATTTACCGCGATGATTGTATTGGTATCCAGTGTGTTGTTAGTGCCGAAACGGACGGTGCAAATTATTGACCGTACCAACCCGACGGGGGTCTATTTAGTCGATAATGTCCCGTTAGGGTTAGCGGCACCGGCTAAATTTATTACCTCGATTGGAACGGGATTGACTGAGTTGTATGACATGATATTCCATACCCCTGACTCATTAACCTACAGTAAAACCGGCATGTTGTTTGGGGCAAATCTAGTCGGTAATCTCAGTGATGCGATGATGGTTGATGGTGATTTGGCGGAATTGATGGGGCTTTACACTAAAAACTGTGTCATCGGGGATATTTTAATTAACCATAAATATTCATTCCAAGAGCTGATGAGTAGCCGTGACCCTTACACGCTCATTTTCCAAAAACCAAGCCCGTTACGCGGCATTATTGTGCCCTACGGTAACACCGCTGCCGTTGGCGCTAATGGTGTTGCACAAAGTGGTTTCTGGACGTGTGCAGATATAGCAAAACATGTCTTAATGCCAAAACTCAATATCGATACACAAACGGGTGGAAAAACCTGGAATTACATGGTGAAACAAATCTTTGGTGGCCGTCCTGATGCCAATGTGTTGTACAGTAATATGATGGGCGATAGCTATAACTTTTATTATCAGGGAGCAGAAACTGCCAGTCAGTTGATGCGAAATTCCGTGGTGATGAACGCGCTTAAAAACGGCATCAGTGCTTACAGTGCGCAAAGCGGTGATACCGCCAGTTTAGTGAACTTAGCCTCCACGTCGTCATACAATAAAATGCGATTAAGTTGGGCGACCTCTTCTCAGGTGGCCGTTTCCTTTGTACCGATATTGAATACCATTTTGTTGTCGTTAGTGATTGCACTCTTTCCTATTTTTATCTTATTGGCGGTCATTCATTCGCTTTCGGTGAAAATGCTCTTTAACTACATTATGTCTATTATTTACCTGCAATCGTGGCCGCCCATGTTTGCCATTTTAAATTATGCGACCAGTTTTTACTTGCGAGGAAAAACTGGCGGATTGGATTTTAATCTGGCCAATCAAGCCAGTATCCAACAAATGCACAGCGATATCGGATTAATTGCCGGTTGGCTATCTATATCGATACCCTTTATTGCCGTTGCGATAGTGAGAGGATTAGGTCCTGCAATCGCACAAGCGGGGAATTATTTGGGTACTGCCATCAACAGTTCGGCGACAGCCACTTCCTCACAAGCGGCGGACGGAAACTGGTCATTTAATAATATGCAATCAGGCAACGTAGCAGGCAATAAATGGGATACCAATGCCAGCTTCCGTGATGGACAGATGACGCGGCAACTTGCCAGTGGGGCAAGCAGTACCGTTACCAGTAGTGGCCAAGAAGTGATGGATATCAGTGGGGCGATGTCGAGATTACCTGTATCTATTAAAGGCAGTGAGGCTGTGGTGAGCTCGTTACAACAAAGTGCGAAGTTCGCTAAAACCCAAGCTGCGCAGTCGCTGAGTGCGTTCCAAAGTTCAGTGAATTCCGCATGGAATCAAGCGTCACAATTCACTAAGCAATTTGGTAACAGTGCAACAGCATCTACCTCCACAGATTCGGGATTAAGTGGCAATCAGGCGGAAGGCTTTAAGAAAGTGATTAACGCTACTGAAACGCGAGCTAAAAATGACAATATTAGCAATGAAGAAGCATTCGCTAAGCTTTTGAGTGAGAGCTTTGATGCTTCTAAAACCATGGGGGCAAAAGCGGAAGGCGGGATATCACTCCCGGTTATTGGAGGAGCTCAAGCATATACCGATGGTAATACCCGAGATACGGACAGTAAGCAAAGCAGCGTACAAGAGCGAGGTTCAAGGCATCAAGATACACGCAGTGAATCTGGTTCACAAACGACTCGCGACTTTACTGAAGGCTTAGATATGCTCAATAGCAGCAAGATCTCAGAAGGAACCAATCGACACGATAATGAGGCGAATTCAGAAATTAATCAAATGGTTGCAACGCTGAATGTCGCGAAAAATCAATATGAACAATACTCGAATAGCTTAACTGAAAGTAAGGAGTTAAGTGATATGGCGAGCTTCGCTCAAAATAACAGTGCACAGATTGATAGTAATCTTGATCAAGAGTTTGCCAGCTACGTTAGACAAAAAGCACCAAGTCAAGCGGATGAATTACTCAGTAATACCAGTGATATCCGTGTGGCAAAAGAAAGGGATGCTTTGGCTCAATCGTTTGTCAAAGAGCGGTTACTACCAAAACTGGAGAGTGAATATTCTCAAAATCGTGGAACTATAGAAGCAAAAGGTGAGGCGGCTTCCGGTGGAAATCTACCTTCATCAAGTGATTTAATTGCAGAGCATGAATCTAATGACAAACGGATTAAAGCGATGAGTGAAGGCGCAGAAATAAAACATGATACAGCTCAAAATGTGATCTCAAAAGAGACGTCAACAAAAGGAAATATTGCTAATATTAAAGATAAAATAGTTGAAGGAAAAAAAGAAGTTGATAATCAACAAAAGGTATTAGAAAGTAATCATCAAATGAAAGTGAATAAATATGATCAGCAGATGGAGATTGAAAAAGATAAGAAAGCTAAAGCAGGACTGCTTTATGATAAAAAGAATCATGAGAAAGCAGAATCAAAAAATAACGAAGAAGATAATGGAATAATGAAAAGAGATGAATATAATAAATATAAAAATAGTGATTAATACAATATTATTTTTTGTTTTAATTACTTATGGATATAGTGTAAACGCCAACACAAAAGTAATTGGTTTGACTATTAATGAATCCAGCTTGGACGATGTTAATAAACTTTATACAACCGAGCGTGATGGAAATAACGGATATTTAATTAGTCATGAACAAATACCAATAGATGGAGTTGAGGAGGCATTTGTAACTATACATGAAAATAGAGTTAAAGTTGTTGGGTTTAAATTTTTTGACTCAAAGTATCCCTACTTACGAGATCTACTAAAATCAAAGTATAAGCTAATTAGTGAGGATGGGGATTACCCATTCCCTGCAGCTGCAACTTTTGAAAATGATGGAGATATGATTTTTCTTAAAAAAGACCTTGGAAAGAGCGTTGATCTCATTTATGTTAATAAAGAATTTAATATTTTAGTTAATAAAAGTGTTAAAAAAAGAAAGGAAGCAGAACGTGATAATGACTTTGGTCATTTATAATCCTAACGCACTTCGTTTGTTAACGATCTATTCCCCTAAATAATAAATTTTTCAGGGGAATAGACCGTCTCGTCTCAAGAGGTTTCCAATGGCTGATGAAATTGATGTCTCTCAAGCTGAGAGTGATTTTTTGCTGTCTCTAAGATTGAGTCAACGTGCTCAATATCAGGGGCAGAGTGCAAAAGTGTGTGTTGAGTGCGGTGATAATATCCCGCTTGCTCGTCGAATCGCGTTACCAGGCGTTCAGCACTGTGTGGGGGGTGTCGAGCGCCAAGAGTTGTTCCGCTCCAGATAATTATTCTCCACATAAATATCACCGTATTTTTCCTACAATCTTTATTGAGGTTACAATGAAAAAAACAATCCGTAATAAAGCGGTGTTCGCTTTATCGTTACTATTTTTGTCAAATATCACCTATTCATCAGAAGAAAAGAATAAACTTGATGAAGTTATGCTTTATTTTACATTATCTCAATGCAGTGAGTATGTGATTGGTAATCAACATCCCGATAGAACGCTTGAAGAAAATATAACGACTTATTTGGATTACCTGAGAATAAACAAAAAGGATGTTTCGCTTCTCTCACAGGAAATCATTAAATTTAAAGATAGCTTACCCACATTAGGTCTTGTGTTATTAAATGATGATACAAATAGAGATAAGGAGGTTTCGTTTTGTGCAATAGCATCAGCGCATTATATTGAACAGCTAAAAAATAAATTGAAATTAACAAAATAAGTGTCCTTCCTTCTCTGCTTTAAACCCTATCTTTTCCCTTATTAATTTAGAGTGATTTCATTATGAGTTCAACCAAGCATATTACGCAGGGTGGACAAGTCTTTAGCTATATGCTCGGCATGTTCATGCAAGTGAATAAGCGAATATCTTTTTGGCTTATTCTACTTTTCTTGATTATCTTTCCGGTCATTTTTTATTTTAAAGTACCGCTACAAGAGATTAAAAATGGCGGATTATATTGGTGGTTATATTTAACCGCAGGCGGTGAAAAAGCCTTATATCGCGTGGCACCAATTTATGAAGTGGATTTTGATGGTCAACTATATCGGTTTACGTCTGATGCGATATTAAAAGACGACTACATGATCTATGCCGGTAATATCGTGCTACAAGAATTGGGATTATCCTTATTATGGGCGTGTATTGTCATCATTGTGCTGTTTTTTGTCATCTATCGAGTGTTTCATGGCTTAGGTAAGCGTCAAGCGAATGATGATGTGATAGGCGGTCGTACACTCACGGAAGATATTAAGTCTGTTCGCAACCTGCTTCATGCACGACGCGAAGCGTCACCTATTACTTTTGACGGATTACCCCTGAAGCTTAACAGTGAAGTGCAAAACATGCTAATGCATGGTACGCCTGGCTCAGGAAAATCAAATACCCTCAATAAATTACTTATCCAGCTCCGCAAACGGGGTGACATGGTCATTGTTTATGATAAAGGGTGTTCGCTCATTAAGCGACATTACAATGAAAATATTGATAAGTTATTGAACCCTCTAGATAAACGATGTGAAAACTGGGATTTGTGGCGTGAATGTGTCACCACACCCGATTTTGACAGTGCGGCCAATACCCTTATTCCTCAAAGTACCTCAGAAGATCCTTTCTGGACAGGGTCTGCGCGGACGATATTTACAGCGGTGGCCGCAAAACTCGGTAAAGATGATAAACGCAGTTATAACAAGTTATTACGGACTTTATTAGCGATTGATCTTAAAACGTTAAGGGCTTACGTGGCGGGAACAGAAGCTAGCAACTTAATGGAAGAGAAGGTTGAAAAGACAGCCATTTCAATCCGTGGGGTTCTAACCAACTATGTTAAAGCCTTGCGCTACCTACAAGGGATTGAGCGTAATGGCAAACCCCCATTTGCGATCCGTGAATGGATGAAAACCGTCAACGAGAAAAAAGACCGTCATGGTTGGCTGTGGATCACCAGTAATGAACGTGAACATGAATCATTAAAGCCATTAATTTCCATGTGGTTATCGCAAGCCGCAAATACGCTATTGGAAATGGGGGAGAACCCTGAGCGCCGAGTGTGGTTTGTTTACGACGAATTAATTTCATTACATCAACTCCCAAGCTTGCCCTTAGTTTTGTCGCAAGGCCGTAAATTTGGGGGGTGCTTTATTCTCGGGTTTCAAAATAAACCTCAACTGAACGTGACCTACGGGCCTGAAAATGCCGATGCGATGATGGATTTACTCAATACCCGTTTTTTCTTTCGTTCACCGGATGAAAGTGTTGCTAATTGGGTGCGGGGTCAGCTCGGGCAAACCCGTAAAAAAGTGGCGAGCGAGCAATATAGCTTTGGCCCTGAAACAGTAAGGGATGGGGTGTCATTCAGTAAGCAGCAAGAGGATGTGGATTTAGTCAACTACTCCGATGTGCAAAAGCTGCCCGATTTATCGTGTTATATCACGTTACCTGGCGAATACCCCGTGGTGAAACTCTCCATGCGCTATGAAAAAATGAAGCCGATCGCAGCGGAATTCATTGAGCGTCCAATTAATGACAGTTTAGATCAGGAAATTGAAGCCGAGATTAACACACGATTACAAACTGATGCGCTACCCGAATTGATGACACAAGCGATTGATAGCTTAATTAGCGGAAAACCGATTGAAACCCCCATTGATACAGCACAAAACAATAGCGATCCGGAAGTGGCTCAGACTCAACCACAGCCTATCGTTGAGCTTGAATCGAAGTCAGTCACACAAAACTCAACGCCGATAACAACGGAAACCGCAGTATCCGACAATCCACCGGAAACCCAAGGCGGTCAAGAGGTCATCATTGATAACGTCAAAGTGAACACCGAAACAGGGGAGATTCTCGGACGCGTTATTGATGAGGAACAAAACCCACAAGACCTGTATGACAGTTACACACGCATGCGGCAGGACGAAAAGGAAATTTTTAACCGACCCAAACCTTCCCAAGAAAAGCCAAAACACATAAATGATGATCATGATGAACCGGAGATGTGGTGATGCTGACTGTTGCACCGATTGCCAATAATGCGGCAAATTATTATACCCATGAAGACAATTATTATTTCCTCGGCAACCTTGAAGCCCGCTGGATGGGTGAAGGTGCTAAATCCCTGGGATTAGAAGGCGAAGTCACTAAAGACCAATTAGGTGAAATCCTTGAGGGGCGCTTACCCAATGGCCAAAGTCTTGAGCGGATGGAAAACGGTAAAAACGTCCACCGTGAAGGGCATGACTTAACGTTTTCAGCCCCTAAAAGCGTATCGATACTCGGTATTGTACTGGGCGATAAGCGCATGATTGAGGCTCATAATCGTGCCGTTGAGGTTGCGCTCCATGAAGTAGAAGGTCTTGCCTCTACACGGATGATGGTTGAGGGAAAAACCTCACTGGAAATGACCAAAAACCTTGTCGTTGCGGCATTTAACCATGATACGTCTCGGGAGCATGATCCACAGCTCCATACGCACGCGCTAGTCATGAACATGACAGAACACAATAGTGAGTGGCGCACGTTATCCAGCGATACACGAAGCAAAATGGGGTTCAGTGAAGCATTGTATGATTTACGGATCGCATTAGGGGAAATCTATCAAAATACGCTGCGTAAAGAGATTGAAGGAATGGGATTTAAAACCCACAACGCAGGACGTAATAGCTTGTGGGAAATTGATGGTGTTCCAGTGACGCCCTTCTCTCAACGTCGTCAGCAAATCCTCGATGCGGTGGGGCATGAAGCTTCACTCAAATCCCGTGATGTGGCGGCGCTTGATACCCGTCAGGCCAAAACAACCCCTGAAAAAAGTGAGTTATTAACCGACTGGTTTGACCGTTTGGAGAAAAATAGTTTCGGGGCCGATGCGCGTAAAGCGTTTTACGCTGAAGCCGAGCAGCGCCTTGCTAAAGGGGATATGGGGGATACCTCTCGGGAGATACAGCCCGATATCACCCGCGCTGTCACCGATGCCATCGCGTTACTCAGTGATAAGCAGCTCAGTATGACTTACAGCCAAGTATTGGCTAAAACGCTTGGGGGATTGGAAGCTCGTGCGGGCATGATAGCACAGGTGCGTGAAGCGATTGATGTGGCGATTGAACAGCGTCAACTTATCCCACTGGATGAGAAAAAAGGGTTGTTTACCTCCTCCATTCATTTGATGGACGAGCTGAAGCTGCAACAAATTGCCACTGACATGAAGCAACATAACCGCACGGTCAGTTTTCAGGCGCGGACAGAGGCCATCAGTCCCGTGATGGAAAAAGTAGCTGATACCTTACCTAGTATTGCCATTGTGGCCAGTCAGGGACTGGGTAAAGCCCAGCGGGACGGGGTATTAGACGGTGTTACTATGGCCCAATCACAAGGGCGTGATGTGGCGGTGATGACCCTCGATGCGGCCAGTGCTAAAGCCTTTGCCAATGATACGCGTTTTGCTTATGTGCCGAAAATGACCCTAGGTGATGGTCAACCGCTTAAACCCAACAGTACCTTAGTGGTGGCTAATGCGGAAAAACTGTCATTGAAATCGGCCTTATCTCTATTGGAAAGTGCTCAATCTACCAATGTGCAGGTGCTCATGATGGACAGTGGCGGACGTAAAGGCACGGGAAACGTGTTGGCAACGTTACAAGATGCGGGAGTGCCGCGTTTTCAAGGCGAGGCTTCATCTGTCTTGACGGTGAAAACCGCGCATATACCCGATAAAAATCATCGTTATGCGGCACTGGCGGCGGATTACGCGCAGCTGCACAGCGACATGAAACCCGTGGTTGCGCAGGTCAGTGGCGTTCGGGAGCAAAAAATCGTGACCGATACCATTCGCCAAACGCTCACCGAGCGTGGGATGCTCAGTGAAAAAACGGTAACGGTGACCCAACTCAAACCTGTGTGGCTCGACAGCTATTCGCGCAAGCAAATCGACAGTTACCGTGAAGGCATGGTGATGGAGCGTTGGAATGCGGATAAAAAAGAAGTTGAACGCTACACTATTGACCGAGTGACACCTGAAACCCGTTCTGTCACCTTGCTTGACAGCCAAGGGCAAAAACAGGTGATGAAACCCCAACAATTTGATGGTCAATGGAGTGCCTATCAGCGTCAAACGATGGAAATTGCCCAAGGTGAACAGTTAACCATACTGGCGAAGCAAAATAAGCTCTCTGCACGTGACAGGGTCACGGTATCGGGATTTATGCCAAACGCCATTATGGTCAATTTCAACGGAAAAACGCACCGTATTGATGTACGGGATGGTGTCAAAGCCGATTATGGTTATGTTACCGCGCCAGGGCAACAGGCTAACGATACGGGCACAGTGTTATTGGCCGCGTCAGCGCGGGATACACAGCCCACCTTACTCAATACGGCTGCACGCAGTGGTGACCATATTACCGTGTATACGCCACTGGATAAGATGGAAACAGAGCGTCGCTTATCGCGTTCGCCTATCTATCAGCAAGCGCGACAGTTAGCGGGGGTTGATGGATTAGACGGCAAAGCGATTGAGCAAGCCGCCGATAAAGCCACGGAAGCGTTATTGTCTAAGCCCGAAAAAGCTCTGCAACAAGGCATGGCGTTAGCGCAAGGGAGTCAGGTTTTTTTCTCGCGCATCGATGCGATTGCCAAAGCGTTACCATTACACAACTCGCTCGACAGTCAATCGCTGGGGAAAGCCTTTGACCGCTTAGTCGCCCAAAAAGCCATTATCCCCGTGACCAGTGGTAAAGGCGCAGCCCAACAACGCTATGTGGCGGCCAGTACCTGGGAGATGGAAAAACAAATCCTCACGACGATTTTAGCGGGCAAAGACACACAAACTCCGCTGATGGCGTCTGTTCCCGAAGCGCAACTGAACGGATTAACCTCAGGGCAAAAAGCGGCGACTGAGCTGATTTTAGGCAGTCGTGACCAATTTGTTGGCATTCAAGGCTATGCCGGGGTGGGGAAAACCACGCAATTTACAGCTGTTCTCAAGGCACTGGACACGCTCCCTGCCACGCAGCGACCCGAAGTGATAGGCCTTGCGCCCACGCACCGCGCCGTCGGAGAAATGGCGGCAGTGGGGGTTAAAGCGCAAACCTTGCAAGCCTTTTTGATGGATGCGAATCAACGCCAACAACAAGGTGAAACGCTCGATTTTAAAAATACCCTGTTTTTAGTCGATGAAAGCTCCATGATAGGCAACCGAAATTTAAGTGAAGTCTTGCAAATCATTGCTCAGGGTGGGGGGCGAGGCGTGCTCAGTGGGGATACGGCTCAGTTATTGTCAGTGGACAGTGGGACTCCCTTTGTACTTGCACAAGACCGTTCTGCACTCGATACCGCCATCATGAAAGAAATTGTGCGACAAAATCCCGAGCTTCGCCCTGCCATTGAAGCCATCATCGCCGGTCAAGTTCAAACGGCTATCGATACGATGAATAGCGTGACACCGGATGTGGTTCCTCGTCGAGCAGGCGCAAAATTGCCCGAACAGTCGGTGGTAGACTCAGGCAATAAGGTCATCACACATATTCTCGATGATTATCGCAGTCGAACGCCTGAAGCCCAAAAAGAGACACTCATTGTCGTGCAAACGAATGTCGATAAAGATGTTATTAACCGCGGTATTCATGAAATTTTAATCAAGCAAGGGCAATTGCAAGGGGGGAAAGCCGTACCGATATTAGTGCGCGAAAATACCCATACCGAAGCCTTGTTATCAACGGCGGGGATGGCTGAGCATGCGGGTAAAATTGCACTCATTCAAGAGCAGTACTATCGGATTGCGGTGACAGAGGAAGGGATAAGTGATGGGGTTGTGACCCTGGTTGATGAAGAAGGGAAAGGGCATTTACTCTCGGCCTTTGAAAGTAGCTTGCTGGATATTGGTATTTACCGCCAAGAAGGGCGTCACATTGCCGTCGGCGAAAAAATCACCTTTACGCGCACAGACAAAGAGCGTGGACGCGTGACGAACAGTGACTGGACAGTCAGCGAAGTCAATGAACACGGGCAAATCACCCTGACGAATGGTGAGGAGTCACGCGTGCTTGACCCGAATGGGGCATTGACTGACCAACATCTGGATTACGGCTATGCCGGCACCGCACATAAAGCGCAAGGGGCAAGCAGTCCGTATGTGATTGTCTTAGGGGGCGTCCAATTAGGACGACGTATGCTCGCCACTTTGCGTGATGCGTATGTCGCTTTATCCCGTACTAAAGCCCATGTCCAAACCTACAGTGATGATTTGGATAAATGGACAAGTAAAATTACAAACCCGGGCAACCGAAAGACGGCCCATGATGTGCTGTTGGCTGAACAAGACTATGCCGCCAAAGTGGGTAATCAATTGTTTGACCATGCGAAACCCCTTAATGATACGGCGATTGGTCGGGCATTAAGCCGCCAAATGGGATTGGGTGAGTCACACGAAGGAAAATTTGTTTACCCGTCCACCAAGCACCCCGAACCGCATGTCGCGTGGCCTGCTTTTAATGAACACGGCAAAGCCCAAGGTACGGTATTACAAGCCATTGAACTCGACGGGGATAAATTGCAGGGGCTTCGCGCTGAAGGGCGTTTACTGGGGAGCGAGCAGGCACAATTTATTGTTGTGAAACCCAGTCAAAACGGGCAAACCGTGATTGTGAACAGTCTAGAATCCGCCTTTGAGACGATGGAACAGCAACCCGAGCAGGGTGTGGTGGTGCAGCTCAATCCCGATGAACGTTTACACACGGCCATGATTGAGAAAATCACGCAAGGGGAAGTGAATAACGCCTATGCAAACCCAAATGCCACGCAAACCGATAAAGCGGACAGTGACCCGAAAAACCTGCAAACCCCCGAGGAGCAGGCGATTGATAAAGCCTTAAAAGAGGCTGAAGCTGCCCTACGTCAGCAAGCAAACAGCGAGCCTAAAGTGCCAGAACTGAGTGAGGACGAACTGCGGCATGTGATGGCGCAAGAGCGTGATAGCTTGCTGAAAGGGGAACATGACTTAATGGAGGCGAAAGAGCGAGTCATTGAAAAGGCCGTTCAGCTTGAACGTGAACATCAGCAGCAACAACGGGACGTTTTGCGCCAACAAGAACGTGAAATGGTGATGGAAAAATCCCGAGACCGTGAATTTGGTGATTAACACCCTGTTATTTCTGTTTTAACCCGCATTGTCGGCGATTTCCGCCAGTTTCTTTTAGTTTTCTCC
>NZ_JAMPNG010000010.1:0-172880 GCF_028479245.1 Providencia sp. PROV223 | reverse complement strand
CCCCCCCAATGCGTTTCACCAACCCCCCATCCAGTCAGTAGCACATGTTGGCCAACTTGGAAGCGTGGGTCTTCACTGTGGTGGATCACGCCTGAAAAATCGATACCAGGTACCATCGGATATTGGCGAACAACTCCCGCCTTTCCACAAATGGCTAACCCATCTTTATAATTGAGTGTGGACCAATGAATATCGACTATAATATCACCGGCCGGGAGCATTTCTGTCGTTAGAGGTTGAATGCCAGAGATAATTTTATCTTCCGATTGTTGCAGGATGAGAGCTTTCATCTTTCACTCCTAATAAAATGATTAAATATGTACTTTAAAAGTGCCTAAAATTTGCGGGTAATTCATTGACGTAGTGACAGTGTTTAAGCTATTAATATTGTAATTAATTTGTAAAAAATAATTTTTTTCTGGCATAAATAGGCTTTTATCATGCAAAATATCGCATCTCGACGGATTCATTTTGCGTATTGACATAAATTTGCCGCGTTTTTGGTAGATAATAGAGCGAACACCCAGCGAATTCACCCAATTTGTATTGGAAATAGCCAGTGTGTAGCAATAATAAAAAGAACTAAATAATATTTGAACTTGTTGCCCCAATAACTTGTCACACTGGGAAGAAAAAGATGGAGTATATAACAACCAAAGAGTAGATGTTTTTCTGTATAATTTTATCCTGTAGGTAAAGAATACAATTAATATCTATTTTTGGGGTTTTTATCTGCTTCGTTTACATAAGAAGCATGTACAGTACGGTACGTGAAAAATAGATGAATTAACCATATTTATAGAAGCAGCTCATTAACGCCTTGAGGCAGCTTCAAGTGGTTGGTAGAGTAGACGGGTTTAAATTCGTCCCCAGCTTGCAGGATAACTCTTTCGTTATGTTTAAAAAATTTCGTGGCATGTTTTCTAATGACCTGTCTATTGACTTGGGTACGGCCAATACCCTTATTTATGTCAAAGGACAAGGCGTAAAATTAAATGAACCCTCTGTAGTTGCTATTCGTCAAGACCGCTCTGGATCGCCAAAAAGCGTTGCTGCAGTCGGTGGTGAAGCGAAGCAGATGCTGGGACGTACACCAGGCAATATTTCGGCAATCAGGCCAATGAAAGACGGTGTTATCGCTGACTTTTTCTTGACTGAAAAAATGTTACAGCACTTCATCAAACAAGTTCATAGTAACAGTTTTTTACGCCCTAGTCCGCGAGTCCTTGTTTGTGTGCCTGTTGGTGCAACACAAGTTGAGCGTAAAGCCATTCGTGAGTCCGCGCTAAGTGCGGGTGCGCGTGAAGTCTTCTTAATTGAAGAGCCGATGGCTGCAGCTATTGGTGCTGGGTTACCTGTATCAGAAGCTACAGGCTCAATGGTTGTTGATATTGGTGGTGGTACGACAGAAGTCGCTGTTATTTCTTTAAATGGCGTTGTTTACTCTTCTTCGGTACGTATTGGTGGTGACCGTTTCGATGAGTCTATCATTAACTATGTACGTCGTAATTACGGCTCGCTGATAGGTGAAGCGACAGCAGAACGCATCAAACATGGAATTGGTTCTGCTTTCCCAACCGATGAAGTTTACGAGATTGAAGTTCGCGGTCGTAACCTTGCTGAAGGTGTGCCTCGCGGATTTAAAATGAATTCCAATGAAATTTTAGAAGCATTGCAAGAACCCCTGACAGGAATTGTCAGTGCGGTAATGCTAGCACTTGAACAGTGTCCTCCTGAACTAGCCTCAGATATCTCAGAACGCGGTATGGTCTTAACGGGTGGTGGCGCGCTTCTTCGTAATTTAGATCGCTTATTGATGGAAGAAACGGGTATCCCGGTTATTGTTGCAGAAGATCCACTAACTTGTGTCGCGCGTGGCGGCGGTAAAGCGTTAGAAATGATTGATATGCACGGTGGCGACCTGTTTAGCGAAGACTAAATGGCCTTTTAGAAACGGTTGGGGAGGTTCTCCAACTGTTTTGACTATTTTTTGTTCCTCTGACATTAGCGAAACTTAGCCACACATGAAGCCAATTTTTAGGCGAGGTCCATCCCTACAGTTACGCATATTTTTTGCGGTAATCATTGCACTTGTACTGGTGGTGATTGACCATCGTTTTGAGCCTTTCAATAAAGTCCGTAACTACTTAGACACGGCGGTTAGCCCATTCTATTTTTTAGCGAATGGCCCACGCCAATTTCTAGATAATATTTCGGAAAGTTTCTCTTCAAGAGAACAACTGCAATTCGAAAACAAAGCCTTACGACAAGAGCTATTACTGAAAAAAGCGGACAACTTGCTTTTAGAGCAACTTAAGCAGGAAAATGCACGCTTAAGGGAGTTACTTGGCTCACCACTTCGCCAAGATGAACACATGATGGTAACGCAAGTTATTTCAGGCGCGAATACGCCATATCGTGACCAAGTGGTTATAGATAAAGGCAGTAATGAAGGCGTTTATGAAGGGCAGCCTGTTATTAGTGATAAAGGTGTTGTTGGCCAAGTGGTTGGGGTAAGTAATTTTAATAGCCGTGTCCTGCTAATTTGTGACACTACCCATGCATTGCCTGTGCAAGTATTACGTAATGATGTTCGTGTGATTGCAGCCGGTTCTGGATGTGCTGATGATATCCAATTAGAACCGTTACCTGAAAATACCGATATTCGTGTTGGTGACGTCCTTGTCACGTCAGGGCTAGGGGGGCGTTTCCCTGAAGGTTATCCAGTAGGGGTGGTCTCTGCCGTAAAACACGACACACAACGAGCGTATACCATCATTAGCGCGAAGCCGAGCGCCGAATTGCAGCGTTTACGTTACCTTCTGTTATTATGGGGAAATGATAACGACCCTAAAACGCCACTACAGCCTTCGGAAGTCTATCGGGCAGCAAATGAACGCTTAATGAAAGTATTGCCGCAAGTATTACCTAACCCGAATGAAATTCAGGGGCCTCCATTGCCACCCTCAATGGCTCCGACGTCACAACCATAAGTAGAGGAAACACAGTATGGTTATGGGCAAGAGAGTAAATTAGCATGGATGAGTATCGTGGAAATGGCCGCGCCATCATTTGGTTATCGTTTTTTATTGCCTTGATTTTGCAAGTCATGCCTTGGCCGGAGCAACTCAGCTTTTACCGGCCATCATGGCTTCTGTTGATTCTCACTTATTGGGTGATGGCGCTACCACACCGTGTGAGTGTTGGCACGAGCTTTATCTTAGGGATTATCGTTGATTCCATTCAGGGTTCAGCACTGGGGGTACATGCCCTCTCTTTTAGCATTATTTGCTATCTCGTCTCTTATAAGCACCAGTTGTTGCGTAATATGGCGCTGTGGCAGCAAGCGTTGGTGATTATGTTGCTGACTATCATTCAGGATCTTGCTGTTTTTTGGGCTGAATTTTTATCATCACAAGTATTATTCCATCCGCAAGTATTTTGGAATAGCTTAGTGAATGGTATTCTATGGCCATGGCTATTTTTGCTTTTACGTAAAACTCGTCGGCAATTTTCAGTATGTTAGCATGTTAGTTGTCACTCTGACTGGGAATACAGTTTATGTGTTTAATTTATCTTGCGTCTGGCTCACCCCGTCGACGTGAACTTGTTCAGCAACTTAATTATACTTTTGAAATCTTACGTCCAGAGGTAGAAGAGCTGTGGCAGGAAGGGGAGACGCCTCAAGACTATGTTCAACGTCTTGCACGAGATAAATCTTTAGCTGGTGTTGCGATAGCACCCGATAATCAACCTGTTTTGGGCGCTGATACTATTGTTGTTCTTGCAGGCAAAATTTTGGAAAAACCGCGCGATTGCCAGCATGCAGAAGAGATGCTAAGTGCGTTATCGGGAAAAACTCATCAAGTGATGACGGCGATTGCCTTATCCAACCGTCAACAGACGATACAGTCATTAATTGTGACAGATGTGACATTCCGCGAGTTATCTTTACTCGAAATACGGGATTATATACAGTCAGGAGAGCCAATGGATAAGGCTGGCGCTTATGGAATTCAAGGCATTGGTGGGCGTTTTATACGTAAAATCAATGGCAGCTACCATGGGGTTGTTGGTTTACCACTGGTTGAAACAGACGAGCTAATTCAGCGATTTTTAGCGTTAAGTGATGGTAAGGGGAAGTCATGACTGCGGAACTATTAGTGAACATTACACCATCTGAAACGCGCGTTGCTTATATTGATGGTGGGATATTACAAGAAATTCATGTTGAGCGAGAAGCAAAAAGAGGATTAGTAGGGAATATTTACAAAGGCCGCGTGAGCCGTGTCTTACCGGGGATGCAGGCGGCCTTTGTTGATATTGGTCTAGATAAAGCGGCCTTTTTGCATGCTTCGGATATTATGCCCCATACGGAATGCATTGCGGGTGACGAACAAAAAAACTTTCATGTCAGGGATATTGCTGAGCTCGTTAAGCAAGGACAAGATTTAATCGTTCAAGTCGTCAAGGACCCCCTTGGCACCAAAGGCGCTCGCCTTACTACAGATATAACTCTCCCTTCTCGCTATTTGGTCTTTATGCCAGGAGCTTCCCATGTAGGCGTTTCTCAACGCATTGAAAGTGAAGTTGAAAGAGAACGCCTAAAAGAGTGTGTTTCACAGTATTGTGATGAAAATGGTGGTTTTATCATCCGTACGGCAGCAGAAGGGGTCGGGGAAGAGGAAGTTAAACAGGATGCGGCCTTCTTAAAGCGCCTGTGGGCGAAAGTGATTGAACGAAAAAAACGTAATGTGACTCGCACAAAAATCTATGGTGAATTAGCGCTTGCTTACCGCATTATCCGTGATTTTGCAGGTGCTCATCTTGATCGTATTCGTGTTGACTCCCGTTTGACCTATACTCAATTGCAAGAGTTTATCGAAGAGTATGTACCAGAAATGACGGCTAAGCTCGAACTTTATCAAGGTAATCAGCCAATATTTGACTTGTTTGACGTTGAAAACGAAATTCAGCGAGCCATGGATCGAAAAGTGGAGCTAAAATCAGGTGGTTATTTGATTATCGACCAAACTGAAGCCATGACGACGATTGATATCAATACTGGGGCATTTGTTGGTCATCGTAATCTTGAAGAAACCATCTTCAATACTAATATCGAGGCGACTCAAGCGATAGCAAGGCAACTGCGTTTACGTAACTTAGGCGGTATTATTATTATTGACTTCATCGACATGGTTGACCCTGAACATCGTCGCCGTGTGCTAGCATCATTAGAACAGGCATTGAGCAAAGATAAAGTCAAAACCACCATTAATGGTTTTTCGCAACTGGGTTTAGTTGAAATGACGCGTAAGCGCACAAGAGAAAGCCTAGAACATGTGTTATGCGACGACTGCCCAACTTGCCAAGGGCGTGGAACCGTTAAGTCAGTAGAAACAGTTTGTTATGAAATTTTACGTGAAATAGTTCGCGTTCACCGGACTATCGATGCAGATAGGTTCTTAGTTTATGCATCCCAAGCGGTGGTTGATGTCCTTAAAGGGGATGAATCACATGCCCTTGCAGAAGTTGAAATCTTTGTTGGGAAGCAAGTTAAAGTTCAGACTGAACCTCTTTACAGTCAGGAACGTTTTGACGTCGTAATGATGTAATAAGGAGATTTGAGTGAGACGACTGCCACGTGTAGCACTGGTGACGACCGCGGTTATATTATTGCTGTGTGCATTAGTGCTGTCAGGGCTGCGTTTTCTTCTGCCAAATATT
Source organism: Providencia sp. PROV223 (assembly GCF_028479245.1). Lineage (NCBI taxonomy): Bacteria > Pseudomonadati > Pseudomonadota > Gammaproteobacteria > Enterobacterales > Morganellaceae > Providencia > Providencia sp. PROV223. The sequence continues at coordinate 167,153 of NZ_JAMPNG010000010.1, read as the reverse complement.
GACAACTATCGACAAGATCTGGTCGATTATGTTGAAAAAAAGACCGATGTATCTGTACAAATTGGTAAAATCGAAGGGGCTTGGCAATCTTTTGGCCCTGTACTGACGTTATCCGATGTCGCTTTACAGAGTAAAACTACGGATGTTACCGCGAATACCATTACTGTTGAATTAGATATCTGGAGCTCATTATTTTCTCTACGCTGGCGCTTTCGTGATTTAACCTTCTATCAGTTAAATGTTGATTATAAAGTTCCTTTAAGCCTTGGAGACTCCGCGAAAGGCGAGTCTTTAGATAGCATTGAAGAGCTATTTTTACGGCAATTCGACCACTTTATATTAAAAGAAAGCCAATTAACCTTCCTCACACCTTCTGAACAAAAAACAACGCTGATTTTACCCGAGCTTTCATGGCTGAATGACAATGAACGGCATCGTGCTCAAGGTTTTGTGAGTCTTGAAACCATTAATAAGCAGCATGGCTATCTACAAGTAAAGCTTGATGTGTCAGATAAAAACGGCGTGTTAAGTGACGGTATTTTTTATCTACAAGCGGATAATATTGATATGCAGCCATGGCTTAGCCGCTGGCTGCGTGACAATACTTCATTGCGGGATGCCAATTTTAGCCTGTCTTCTTGGGTAACCCTGAGAAATCATCGAATTGACAGCGGCCTTATTCAACTACGACAAGGCGAAGCTAACTGGGGAACGGGCGAATTAGCCCAAAACCTACAAGTTAATGATTTGCTTTTGCGAATGAAAAGGCAGGGGAATGGGTGGTTATTTAACATTCCTGAGCTTGATACCTTGAAAACCAATGAGTTCATCTGGCCGCAAGGGAGCGTCTCTGTATTGTATTTGCCTGCCAGCAAAAAATATCAAGATAATGACCATTGGCGCATCCGTGCTAAAGATATTGAACTCGAACGTTTAAGCGAAGTTTTGCCCACATTTTCTTTTTTGACTCCTGAAATGGTACAAGATTGGCAACATCGCCAACCAACTGGTGTAGTGAGTGAATTTGCGCTTGATATCACACAAAACATGCCTGAAAACGTACAAATCAACATGGATTGGCAAAATGTCAGCTGGAAAAAATGGAAAGAGTTGCCTTCAGTTAATCATTTTTCGGGTGTTTTAATTGGTGGCATGCAAAGTGGTAGTGCCACAGTTAGCTTGCAAGATAGTGAAGTGGACTATCGCGATGAATTTAAAGCTCCTTTTTTAATAAAGACGGCAACAGGTCAGTTCCATTGGGTAAATAATGACAGTGAATTTAAACTGTGGAGCCCATCATTAGAGGTACAAGCTCAGTCTCTTTGGGCAAATGGTGAGTTTCGTTACGCAAAAGCGAAAAAAGGAAATTATGCCGATCTCGCCATTCTTGCCGGAATTCGTTTAGATGATGCAGGGGATGCGTGGCGTTATTTCCCACAAAAATTAATGGGGCAAGATGTGGCGGATTACCTGACGAAAGCCATTATCGCAGGTAGTGTAGATAATGCGACGTTGGTCTATAAAGGTGATCCAGCTCATTTCCCATACGATAACAATGATGGGCAATTCCAAGTTTATGTCCCTCTGCGTAATGCGACATTCGAATATGACAGTGAATGGCCTGCATTATTGAACTTAGATATGGATTTAGACTTTAGGCGTGCAGGGCTATTTATGCATGCACCAACGGTAAAACTGGCGGATGCCACAGCAACCAATCTTGATGCCAATATCCCTGATTACACTAAAGAAATGCTGTATATCAATGCAGATATCAATGGAACTGGAAAACAAATCCAGCAATATTTTGTGCATACCCCGATGAACCACTCAATTGGCGATACGCTTGAAGAGTTACAAATTGGGGGAACTGTTAATGGCCAGTTAGGGTTATCTATTCCACTGGTGGCGGGTAAGGATGTTGTCGCCAAAGGAAAGGTCAATCTCAATAAAAACGATTTATATATTCAGCCAATTGATAGCACTATTTCTGCTTTGACGGGCAGCTTTGAGTTTAACAATGGAGATTTACGCGGTGAAAACCTGCGTGGACACTGGTTTGAACAGCCAATTACTGTCGATTTCACTACCACTGACCAAGCAAAAAATTATTTAGTGGATGTGAATATTAGCGGAAACTGGGCGGTGAATAAGTTGGCAATGTTACCTGCTGAGATTAAACAAAAATTATCAGGAACCACTGACTGGAAAAGCCAAGTCGCTATCACCATTCCGAATACGGCAAAAGAACCCGTTGGCTTACAAATAGACGTCACCGCAGGGCTAAAACAACTGAAAAGCCAACTACCTGCTATTGATAACGCTTTGTTAGCAGAGCTTGGGCAAATTAATGTTCAAGCAAAAGGAACCACAGAACAGTTGGTGGTTGGTGGTGATATCGGTAAGCGTATTGGTTTTAATACTCAATGGGGATTGAGTGACAAACCTCTGAGTTTATTAAAAGCCCATATTGCCCAATGGCGTGACGGTATTCCTGAACTCCCTAAAAACTCAGCTTTTATTGTCGATTTGCCAGCGATTACTGATATGAACTGGGAGAAATTAGCTGGGTTACTAGTGTCATCCCATAGCCGCGAAGGTGGTATGAATATTGGCTTGCCGGATATGCTCCAGGTCAATATTCCATCAATCTACCTCGCTGGGCAGCAATGGAACGCAGTAAACTTTTCTTATGATTTACAACGGCCTGAGCAGTTGGTCAGTATCAACAGTGAAAACCTAAAAGGCTCGTTACAAATCTTTGCTTCACAGCCTTGGCAGGTCGCTATTGATTATTTGTATTACAACCCTAGCACTTCCTCTAGTGCTCAAATCAATGACCTTGCCACAACACAATTTGATTTTAGCCAATGGCCACAATTGCAGTTTCATTGTAAAGAATGTTGGGTTGCTGGGCAGAAATTGGGTAAAATTAGTGCGAATATCCAACCTAAAGGGACGTTATTGCAACTGACCGATGGCACGCTAGATAACAGTGTTACGAAATTAACGCTAGATGCTATTTGGAATAGCGAAAACGGCAATAAAACGCAAATTGCAGGTTCATTGACCGGCGAAGCTTTTGACGAAACAGCAGCGTATTTTGGTATATTGGTTCCCATTATCCAATCACCTTATACTATTGAATTTGATTTAGATTGGGCTAATTTGCCTTGGTCACCAGATATTGCCTCTTTAAATGGTAAAATGTCTGCAAAATTGGGTAAAGGAGCGATTGCACAAATGGGGGGCGGTCGTGCAGGGCAAATATTGCGTCTAGTCAGCTTTGATGCGCTGTTGCGTAAACTACGATTTGATTTTAGCGATACATTTAGTGATGACTTTGATTTTGATTCCATTAAAGGTGATGCGACCATTAAAAATGGTGTACTGGTTTCGAAAAATACCTATGTTGATGGTTTAGTTGCCGATATTGCTTTTAATGGTCAAATTGACCTCGTTAAACGCCAAATTAATGTTGAAGCCGTCATTACACCGGAAATATCTGCTACAGTAGGAGTAGCAACCGCGTTTGTGGTAAACCCATTTGCAGGCGCTGCCGTATTTGCGGCAACGAAAGTGCTCGGTCCACTATGGAGTAAAGTTTCCGTTATTCGTTACCGAGTAACAGGTAGCTTGGACGAGCCGAAAATTGATGAAGTATTACGTCAACTGAAGGAGACTCAAGAGTAATGAAAAATGGCAACGTTGCACTTTTGCAGTTATGTAGTGGAAATAATACTAAACACAATTTGGCGCAAATCGAACAACAGATCAAACAGTTACCAGAAACTGTTGAGTTAGTACTGACACCTGAAAACGCATTGTTATTTGCAGATGCAGCGACCTATCGTAAACAAGCGGAAGAGCAAGGAAAAGGCCCTTTGCAAAAAGCGATCAGCGCAATGGCCAAACGTTATCATGTTTGGATTTTAATTGGCTCAATGCCAATGATTAGCCGTGAAGATCCCGAACGTATTACAAGTAGTAGCTTATTATTTGATGCTGAAGGAAACATTAAAGCGCGCTACGATAAAATTCATATGTTTGATGTCAATATCGAAGATGAACAAGGCACTTATAACGAATCCGTGATTTATCAGCGTGGTGAACATATTACCGTTGTTGATACGCCGGTGGGTCGCCTTGGTATGACGATTTGTTATGATTTACGCTTTCCTGGTTTATTCCAAGCATTACGTGAGCAAGGTGCAGAAATTATCTCTGTACCAGCGGCATTTACCCGTTACACCGGTCAAGCACATTGGGAGCCGTTATTACGAGCTCGTGCGATAGAAAACCAATGCTATATTTTAGCACCTGCTCAAGTCGGTGTGCACGGCACACGTCGCACGTGGGGGCATAGCCTTGCGGTTGATGGGTGGGGTAAAGTGATGAAAAAGAACGTGGATGCAGTCGCTTCTACGGTACTGAATATTAAAACAGACAGCTTGAGTGTCATGCGCGAGCAAATAAAAGTGGTGAAACACAACCGTTTTAGACCGCAATTGACATCATTGATTAAAAAAGAAACCAAAGAGTAACGAATATGAGTTTAGTTTCTGTCAGCGAACATTTGCTGGCCGCCAACCGCCTTGGGCAAGAAAATCTGTATGACATTTTAGGTTTGTTATCTGAGCGCCATCTAGATTATGCGGATCTGTTCTTTCAATCGAGCTTCCATGAGTCATGGGTGCTTGAAGATAGGATCATCAAAGATGGCTCTTACAATATCGACCAAGGTGTTGGTGTGAGAGCTGTTAGTGGTGAAAAAACGGGTTTTGCTTATGCAGACCAAATTTCGCTACACGCGCTGACACAAAGTGCTACCGCTGCACGCAGCATTGTGAATGAGCAAGGCTCTGGTAAATCACAAATTTTAACTAACGTTGAATATAAAAAATTGTATTCAGTGGCAGATCCACTGCAAAGCTTATCGCGGGAACAAAAAATTGATTTGCTGCATCGTGTTGACCAAGTTGCACGCGCAGAAGACCCGCGTGTCATTGAGGTCAATGCTAGTTTAACCGGTGTTTATGAGCAAGTGTTAGTCGCCGCAACAGATGGTACTTTGGCGGCAGATATTCGCCCGTTAGTGCGTTTGTCAGTCAGCGTGCTGGTGGAACATGACGGCAAGCGCGAACGCGGTGCAAGTGGCGGTGGTGGTCGTTATGGTTATGAATATTTCTTGGAAATTCACCAAGGGCAAGTAGTTGCTGAACAATATGCACGCGAAGCGGTGCGTATGGCACTGGTGAACTTGTCTGCAGTTGCGGCTCCTGCGGGAATGATGCCTGTTGTGCTAGGTGCCGGTTGGCCTGGGGTTCTATTGCATGAAGCGGTGGGGCATGGTTTAGAGGGTGACTTTAACCGTCGCGGCACATCTGTATTTTCAGGCCAAATTGGTGAACAAGTCGCATCACCACTGTGTACCGTCGTGGATGATGGCACGATAGCGGGCCGTCGTGGCTCTCTCGCTATTGATGACGAAGGGGTGCCTGGGCAGTATAACGTCCTAATAGAAAATGGTATTTTACGTAATTATATTCAAGATAAACTGAATGCACGCCTGATGGGAGTTACTCCAACAGGTAATGCACGTCGTGAATCTTATGCGCACTTACCGATGCCGCGTATGACCAATACCTACATGTTAGCAGGGACATCAACGCCAGAAGAAATTATTGCTAGTGTGGATAAAGGCATTTATGCGCCAAACTTTGGTGGTGGTCAGGTAGATATCACCTCAGGTAAATTTGTATTTTCAACATCAGAAGCTTACCTGATTGAAAAAGGTAAGATTACTTCTCCTGTGAAGGGGGCTACGTTAATAGGCTCAGGTGTTGAAGCTATGCAGCAGATTTCAATGGTTGGTAATGACTTAGCGCTAGATAAAGGTGTTGGTGTTTGTGGCAAAGAAGGCCAAAGTGTTCCTGTTGGTGTAGGCCAACCTACATTAAAACTGGACAAACTGACCGTTGGCGGTACCGCGTAATCGTTCATGGCGATATAAACTAGGCTCTGCTCGCCCTGGAGACAACTTCTTGTCGATGTTGTGACTAGGGCGATTGTTTGCCTGTAAAGCACAAAACAACTGAGGTGTTATGAATAAACGTTTTTTACCTGTCGTATTGATGGCTATTTTGATTGTGATTAGCCTTTATTTCAATGGTGGAGATAAAACACCATCTGAACCATCCATTAATCAAAGCAATCCACCTTCTCGTGAAGCGATAACACCAAAAGAAACACCACAACCGATTGATAAGCTAACTGCACAAGACAACGTGGTTAGTTTTATGGAAAAATATCAAAAACTTCCAGCTTTCTATATGACGAAGAAACAAGCCCGTGAAGCCGGATGGGATGCGAAAAAAGGTAATCTTTGCGATGTGTTACCTGGAAGAGCAATTGGCGGAGACCGTTTTTCTAACCGTGAAAAAAGTTTGCCAATTGCACAAGGGCGTCAGTGGTTTGAAGCAGATATCAATTATCGCTGTGGTCATCGCGGGGCAGACCGTTTGCTGTACTCATCGGATGGGATGATTTTTGTGACTCATGACCACTATAAGAGCTTTACTCAAGTCCACTAAAGGAAAATCATAATGAGCAAACAGGTGAGCTTTGATTTCAGGCAAATAAATTCATTGAATGATTTTTATGACCAATTTGCTCAACAATTTTCCCTTCCTGATTGGTTTGGCTATAATCTTGATGCCCTGTGGGACATGGTTTCCGCTGGCATTGAGTTGCCTGTAACCATCACGTTTTCACATATGACAGCCGAACAACGTATAAAATTCGCAGATGTTATTGATGTGATGAATGACGCACAAGATATGTGGGAAGAAGAGTTCGTTTTTGCTTTAGATATAACAAAAAGCTCTAACTAATATTCCTATCACTCATGGTAAAGTCTAAATAAGATAACTGAGCTGATAGGGGTCTTTAGGATGAATAACGTTACCTGCACTGCATTTCCGCTAAAAGAAAAAAAATTCCTTATTGTTCACGGCTATACGGCATCCCCTGATAAAAATTGGTTTCCATGGTTGAAATCAGAGCTTGAAGCCTTAGGCGCTTTTGTTAACGTCCCCACCATGCCTGATTCTTTAACTCCCGACCCTAAAAGGTGGCAGCAGCGCTTACAACACTTACCTTTTGATATTGATGAAAATACGGTTTTGATTGGTCATAGCTTAGGTTGCATTACCGCATTACGATTTTTGCAAAATACGAGGCAATCGGTAGCGGGTTATGTATTGGTATCAGGGTTTGATGAAACGCAAGAAACATTGCCAGAATTACAGCATCACACCCTTGAGCCATTGAATTATGATGAACTCATACAGATAGCAAATAATCGAATATCGATTATATCAACCAATGATGAAATTGTGTCACCAAGGTCTTCGAAAGCATTGGCAGAGGCTTTAAAAACACAGGTTATTATTGAAGAATCTGCCGGGCATTTCCTTGATAGAGAAGGCTATACTGAGTTCAAAACACTACTTGATACAATCAAAGCGCATTTTAGCTAGTTATGGCTGGTAAGAATACTAGGTACATTTACCAAGAAAAATCCCCTAGCCGTAGCATAGGGGATAATTTATTAAGCCATTTCAGACAGATCTTTCAAATATTGAAAGATTTGGCGATAGGCTTTTGGCGGTTTATTGCCTTCACGCTCTTTTTTCGCATTACGGACTAATGCACGCAATTGTTGCCTGTCTGTTTGTGGGAACAGGGCAACTACGTCTTCAATGACTTCATCACCGCCATCTAATAAACGGGTTCGTAAGTCTTCCAGTTTATGTAAAATGACTACTTGTTGGTTGTGACGGTTTTTAAGCTTATCCAGAGCCTCTGTAATCGGCTCAACCTCACGTGAACGTAATAACTTACCAATCAATTGTAATTGGCGACGACGGCCTTCACGTTTGATTTTTTGAGCAAGTTCAATAGCTTCAAGTAATTGAGTATCTAACGGAATACGTTCTAATTCACTTTTACTTAAATCAACGAGCTCAGCCCCTAATTTTTTGAGGATCTCAGCATCGCGCTTAATTTCGCTTTTACTGACCCAAATGATTTCCTCGTCTTCTTCGTCTTGCGGCGCTGGGATATCATCCAGCCAGTCATCAGGCTGTTTGGCCATATCGATTTTCCTTTTTACCGAACACAGTGGTTTAATTACGCGTAATTAATATGATTTACTGTGTTGTGAGTGTTAACATTCATCTATTATATATTGTAACTGGGAAAACCCCTCTATGACTACCTAGCATTTACGTGTTAGGGCAGAAAATCACGTTTCCCCCATATTATTGATTGGACTAAAGCATGAGTGTAACTGAACAAGTCACTGAACAACGTAAAAAACTCGAAGAAGCCGTCGCACACGCATTAGAATTTGCAAAAACACGTTGTGATGCTGCGGAAGTCGCAGTAAACAAAAGCACAGGAATTAGTGTGAGTACCCGCCAAGGGGAAGTCGAAAATGTTGAGTTTAACAGTGATGGGGCATTAGGGATCACCGTTTATCATCAACAACGTAAAGGTAGTGCCTCTTCTACAGATTTAAGCCCTGAAGCGATTGAACGCACCGTTCAGGCGGCAATTGATATCGCTAATTACACCTCAGAAGACCCGTGTGCAGGGCCGGCAGACAAATCTTTGTTGGCTTTTGAAGCTCCTGACCTCAATTTGTTTCAAGCGAGCGAACTTTCTCCCGAAGAAGCTATCCGCTTAGCATCAGTTGCAGAAATGTCAGCATTAAATGCAGACCCCCGCATTGTGAATACCGAAGGCGGCAGTTTTAATGGGCACTATGGTGTACGTGTGTTTGGCAACTCCCATGGTATGCTGCAAAGCTACTGCTCAAGCCGCTATTCGATGTCGAGTTGTGTGATTGCAGAGCAAAATGGTGAGATGGAACGTGATTACGCTTATACGATCGGTCGTAGCTTAGACGCATTACAGTCCCCTGAGTGGGTAGGGCAGGAGTGCGCTCGTCGCACCTTATCTCGTTTGTCACCTCGTAAATTACCTACGATGAAAGCGCCTGTTATTTTTGCGGCCGAAGTGGCAACAGGTCTATTTGGCCACTTAGTTGGTGCTATTAGTGGCAGCAGTATTTACCGTAAATCTTCTTTCTTATTAGATAGCCTAGGAAAACAAATTCTACCAAGCTGGCTAACTATCAATGAGCAACCGCATTTAATGGGGGGATTAGCATCATCACCTTTTGATAGCGAAGGTGTTCGCACTTGTGAACGCAATATCGTCGAAAATGGTGTTCTACAAACGTGGTTGATGACCAGCTATTCAGCAAGAAAGCTAGGTTTACAAAGCACTGGCCACGCGGGCGGCATCCATAACTGGCGTATTGCAGGCCAAGGGCTTTCATTTGATGCATTACTGAAACAAATGGGAACAGGGCTAATCGTTACTGAGTTAATGGGTCAAGGGGTGAGTGGGATTACAGGAGATTATTCTCGTGGCGCTTCAGGTTTTTGGGTCGAAAATGGTGAGATTCAGTACCCAGTGAGTGAAATTACTATTGCTGGAAACCTAAAAGATATGTGGGCGAATATGGTGACTATCGCTGATGATATTGAAACTCGCAGTAATATTCAGTGTGGTTCGGTATTGATCCCAGAAATGAGCATTGCAGGAGAGTAACTCCTTTTGTTCTTCCTCTGTTTTGTGTGAAACAAGGCGCCTAATACATTTGTTATTGGGCGTTTTTTATTCTATAAAATAGTATTTACCACTGTCACTGCGGTGTCGTCGCTCTGTCGTCATGCTGTCGTGGTCATGATTGCATTATGCTGACAGTATAGCCATCTCCTAAGATCATTCGATTTTTAAGGTAGGTTATGATGGAAAATAAAATTAAACAATTGAGATTAGCGCGAGCTTGGTCTCAAGAACAGCTCGCTCTACTATCATCACTGAGCACAAGAACTATCCAACGAATTGAAAACGGTGAAGTACCTAGCTTAGAAACACTCAGTGCATTAGCATCAGTATTTAATGTGAGTGTGTCTGAACTGACATCTACACCTTTACCCGAAAGTATTGAGCTAGATCATCGGATAGAAGAGGCTAAAAAGCGGGTAAGAAATGAAACAAAGTTACTTAAAAATATAATAACAGCGATTATTGTATGCGTAATACTGTATACCGCTAATTATATTTATACACCAGAGAGCCATTGGCCTATTTGGGTTAGTGCTATTTGGGGCGGGCTGTTAGCGATAAAGGTAATCAAACTGTTTTTATTGGATAAGCTCTTTCACCAATGGGAAAATAATAGATTGATAAATATGACTAAAAAGCACTAGCTTATATCCTTACTACCTATTAAAACAAAAAAGGCACTCAATTGAGTGCCTGAATAGGTTAGAGGACTTGCCTGAGTTTTTTAAATAAAACTTTTTTCGCTAAGCCTTCTTTAATTCAGCCGTTGTCGTGATTAACGGTGGAACTCACCAGCTGCTTCTGGTTGATAAACGATTTCAAGTACACGAACACGTGTTTGAACACCGTTTGGCAATTCCCAGCTGATTTCATCGTTTACATGCAAGCCCAACAAGGCTGCACCAATCGGAGCCATCACAGACAGTTGCTCCGCGCTATCTTTCAGTGACGCTGGGTAAACTAAGGTGCGTGTGCGTTCTTCGTTGCTGATTAAATCCAAAAAGCGAACGGTACTGTTCATCGTGACCACATCCGCAGGGATTTCTTGTGGGCTAAGAATATCTGCACGGTCAAGTTCATCATTGAGCGCTTCGGCAACCGGTGTGCCCGCATAAGCCGGCTGTTCCATCAGTGCATCTAAACGTTCAGCATCTAAATCATTGATAATAATTGTTGGCTTTGTCATACCACACTCCAATAGAGACATACAAAGCAAACACCCCCCACCCATAAGGTAGGGGGTGTCGCTAGAAATAAGTTTGTTTAAAATATTAGGCGCTATACGCTTTAAAGGGAAGAGATCATGATCACGATCTCTAAGCCTGCCTAGATAAAAATCTACTGATTGACATGCTATAGCTAGCTTGAAACTCTGCTATTTTTCATCATTTCATCAACTATTCTTCGTCAAACCTGTTTTCGAATAGGTTGATAATTGCAGACAAGGCCTGATTTTCATCCGGACCGCTAACCTCGATATCAATCTTACTGCCTTGTTCTGAGTCTAACATCAACATCGCAATAACGCTATCGGCCTCCGCCTCAATTTGATTATTATTACGCAAAATAACTCTAGAGTTAAATTGTTTAACTAAATCATAGAGTAACATGGCAGGCCGTGCATGCATCCCAAGCCGATTTTTGAGCGTTATTGTGGCTTTTACGGTCATTGCTGTTATTTACGCTTTTCCAATGTTCTGTGGCGTGACTGCACATTTTTACCACGGGAACGGAAATAATCGGCAAGTTGTTCTGCGACGTATACTGAACGGTGTTTCCCTCCTGTACAGCCAATCGCAACAGTTAAATAGCTACGGTTATTGGTTTCTAACATCGGTAGCCATAATTCTAAATAACTACGAGTTTGGTAGATGAAGTTATGGACTTCAGTATGCCTATCTAAGAATGCAGCAACGGGCCGGTCAAGACCTGTCATTGGGCGTAATTTCGGATCCCAGTGCGGGTTTGGTAAAAAACGCACATCGAATACATAATCGGCATCAATAGGAATACCATGTTTGAAACCAAAGGATTCAAACACCATTGTCAGTTCACGCTCACGTTTGCCCATCAAACGTGTTCTTAGCATTTCAGCTAATTCATGAACGGACATTTCTGAGGTATCAATAACTAAATCAGCACGAGAGCGTAAAGGTTCAAGTAGCTCATTTTCCTCATCTATTGCGCTTTCAAGCGAAAGATTTTTACTTGAAAGTGGGTGCAACCGACGAGTGTCACTATAACGACGTATAAGCGTGTTACGGTCGGCATCTAGAAACAATAATTGAGGAGAGAAGGTTGATGGTAATTTATCAATCGCTTCTTCGAAAATCTCTGGATTGTCGGGCATATTACGCACGTCGATGCTTACCGCTGCTGAAATATTACGATCAGCCAGTGAATTCGCTAACTCCGGCAGTAATACAACCGGTAGGTTATCTACGCAATAGAAACCCATATCTTCCAGCGCACGTAAGGCAACGGATTTCCCCGAACCGGAACGGCCGCTGACTATCATCAGCACCATGAGCTTGCTCCCTTTTGTTTCTTAATAATGTGTTTCTTGAAAAGCAGTACTTGCCAATTAATATTACTTAGAAACCATAACAATATCATTTGCATATGGCAAGATACATAATTTATCGCTTACTCTGTAATTATGCTGTATAGCTCTTCATCACTTTGTGCACTGCGCAGGCGTTTACAGAGCGTTTTATCGGCTAATTTTTTGGCGATAAGCGACAACGTATGCAGGTGCGTTTTACATTGGTCTGATGGCACGAGTAAAGCGAAAAGCAAGTCAACAGGCTGGTTATCAATTGCATCAAAAGCAATCGGCTCTTCTAAATGTAAAAAGACACCGACAGCACGGCTACTTTCACCTTCGTTCAGCTTTCCATGAGGAATGGCAATACCGCCGCCAATACCTGTTGTGCCAACTTTTTCTCTGGTTAATAACGCTTCAAATACCGTATTTTCAGGTAATTCCAATTCAACGGCAGCCAGCTCACTAATAATTTCTAAAGCTCTTTTTTTACTGGTGCACACAATATTATTACGTGTACAGGCTGATGATAAAACAACGTTTAACTGGATTTCTATATCACTATTCATTTTATTGTTCACTTAGGACTACAAAACCAGATGATGTATCCCACCATCTGGTTTGAAACATTATTCGGCTAATTAATAAGCCGCGTCAATGTATTAATGTTGTCTCAGTTTTTCTTTATGTTTGGTTAATTGGCGCGACAGTTTGTCTACGAGTATATCTATAGCAGCGTACATATCGTTTTCTTCCGCTGATGCGTGGAGATCCGCTCCATTAACTTGCACGGTTGCTTCAGCAATTTGCTGAACTTTTTCAACTTTCAAGACAACTTGGATACCATTAATACGATCAAACAATTGCTCCAATTTTTTGAGTTTTTTCTCAACAGTCTCGCGCAATGCAGGAGTAACTTCAATATTGTGTCCAGTAATCTGAAATTCCATACAATCTTCCTTATTTTATCAATTAAACCAGCTGCTTACGCTGGTTAGAGGGCGGAATGGATAACGATTCTCGATACTTAGCAACAGTTCTGCGAGCGACTTGAATGCCTTGTTCTGCCAGCATACTCGTCAATTTACTGTCACTCAATGGTTTTGCTGGGTTTTCAGCAGCAACCAGTTTTTTCACCAATGCTCGAATTGCGGTTGAAGAGGCTTCGCCACCTGTGTCCGTATTAACATGGCTGGAGAAAAAATACTTCAACTCAAAAATGCCTCGTGGACTATGGAGAAACTTTTGAGTTGTTACTCGTGAGATGGTTGATTCATGCATGTCCACTTGATAGGCGATATCGGCCAGTATCATCGGTTTCATATATTCCTCACCCAGCTCAAAGAATTCTTGTTGCTGTTCTACAATACAAGTCGCGACTTTTAAGAGTGTCTCGTGGCGGCTTTCAAGGCTTTTAATCAACCATTTTGCATCTTGCAGATGACTACGAATATATTGCGAGTCATCTTCATTTGCTGAATTATTTAGCATCGAAGCATAATGGTTATTAATACTTAGTTTAGGGATGCTATCTGTATTTAACTCAACTTGCCAGTGCCCAGCAATTTTTTTCACTAAAACATCAGGAATAACGTATTCTGATTCCCCAGTATTGATGGATTGGCCGGGTTTTGGATTTAGCGTTAAAATCAGGTCTATCGCGGTTTTTAGCGCATCTTCTTTTAAGCGAGTTAATTTACCCAGCTGGCGAAAATCACGGTTAGCCAGCAAATCAATATGGTTACTAATAATGCGCTTTGCATCTTGTAGCCCATCAGTTTGCTGAGGATACAGCGACAATTGGATTAATAAACACTCTTTTAAATCTTGTGCTGCAACACCCAGCGGGTCGAAATGCTGAATACGCTTTAGGACAGCGATGACTTCTTCTATGCTAATTTCAGGGTTATCAATCCCTTCATGTATATCAGAAATTGCTGTTGTCAGATAACCGGAATCGTCTATTGAATCAATAATGGCAGTAGCGATTGCCCTGTCTGTGTCAGTAAAAGGGGTCAGCTCAGCTTGCCATGTCAAGTAATCTTGCAGCGTTTGTGTCGTTTCACCTTGATAAACAGGCAGTTCATCAAAACTATAATCGTTACTGGTCCCTGACGGTGTTCCTGCAGTATATATTTCATCCCAATCAGCATCTAAAGGGAGCTCATCTGGCATATCATGATTTTCAAGAGCGTCTTTGGTATCGAGTTCACTGGTATCGGTATTTTCATTTAGGGAGTCAATAGATTCGGGCTCGGAATTCAACTCTTCTTGTTCAAGAAGTGGGTTGGTTTCCAAGGCAAGTTGAATTTCTTGCTGAAGCTCAAGTGTAGACAGCTGCAACAAGCGGATAGCTTGCTGCAATTGAGGGGTCATTGCAAGTTGTTGACTGACTCTAAGCTGCAAACTTTGCTTCATGAATCTGTTTTATTCTCCCTAAAAAATGACAACACGATAATTTATAACCGGAAACCTTCACCTAAGTATACACGTTTCACTTGTTCGTTCTCTAAGATCATGGTTGGTGACCCATGCGCAATTAAGTGCCCTTGGCTGACAATATAGGCTCTTTCACACACATCTAAGGTTTCCCGCACATTATGGTCGGTAATTAAAACGCCGAGGCCGTAATCTCTTAAGTGCTGAATGATTTTTTTGATATCTAAGACGGAAATAGGGTCTACACCCGCAAAAGGTTCGTCTAATAAAATAAATTTTGGGTTAGCAGCAAGTGCACGCGCAATTTCCACACGGCGGCGTTCCCCACCGGATAGCGACTGCCCCATACTGTCCCGAAGATGGGTGATACTAAATTCTTCCATCAATTCCTCAGCACGTTCTTTACGTTGCTGGGAGCTCAAATCTTCGCGAATTTCTAACACAGCCATTAAGTTATCATAAACGCTGAGGCGGCGAAAAATTGAGGCTTCTTGAGGAAGATAGCCAATTCCACGACGAGCACGTTCATGCAGTGGTAGAAGGCTGATATCTTCACCATCAATCATAATTTTGCCAGCGTCCCGCTGAACAATACCCACAACCATATAAAAGGTTGTGGTTTTACCGGCACCGTTTGGTCCCAACAAGCCAACGATTTCTCCTGATTTAACTTCCAGGCTGACATCTTCAACGACCTTACGTTTTTTATAGGCTTTAGCTAGATTTTCAGCGGTTAGTGTAGCCATAACAGTTATTTACTCTTACTTGCTGATGAATTTTTATTCGCTGCTGGGCCTTTTTCTTGCAATTGGGCTGGCAGTATTACAGTGGTGACGCGTTTACCTTTATCACTAAATGCTTCCATTTGCTGCGTAGGAACCAAATAGGTAATTTTGTCACCTTGGATATTGCTGTCTAACTGCTCAAGATAAGCATTGCCTGTTAAGGTGACGAGCTGTTTATCGACCTCATAACGGGCTTTGCTGGCATGGCCTTTAATTGGTTTGCCATCATCCTGTAATTGGTAAAAGGTAACCGGGGTACCAAAGGCCTCAATCACAATTTTATCCGAGTCACTACTTGGACGTGTTACAACCACTTTATTGGCTCTGATATCAATAGAACCTTGTTTAATAACAACATCATCAGTAAAGGTGGTGACGTTTTTTTCTAAATCAAGAGATTGTTTGACCGAATTAATCGTCATTGGCTGCTGCGTATCACTTTTTAATGCCATTGCAGGTAGGCTAAGAGCCAAGATTGCACTGGCAACAGCTCCTTGAATAAAACGTTTCTTAGTTACTTGATTCATTTTAATGCTCTTCTGGTTGTAACACATAATGAGTTTTAACATCTTCGATTAATTCAGCCGTTCTTGTACGAAGGTTTCCCTTCATTTTCATACCGGTAGAATTGAGACCTTGTCCAATAATGGTCACTTTATCATCAGATGAAACGTCTTGTGTTGTCAAATTGACAACTGCACTCTCAGTTGTAATTCGTTGGATCTGCGAGTCTTTGGTTAAGCTATCAACCTGAACATCGCTATATAAATAGAGAATTCTATCGTTCGTTAACCTAGCCTTGAAAGCCTTAACCGTCCAAGTTGGCTCGCCCGCTTCGTTATAAGTGGTTAGAACCGGTTTTGAAAACCACGTGATTTTTCCTTCAGTGTAGTTATCTATTTTATCTGAAACGAGTTTATACGCTAAATTACCCGTTGGATTATAGACAAAAGTCACTGAATCATCAGTTTGATAATTAGGTTGACCATCATTAATTACTTTATCCTCTTGGTTGTCAGAATCACTACCTGCTAAATTCCAGCCGATAAGCCCTAATACAACCAAGGATAAAATAATAATTAACCACTTCTTCGCATTGCTCATGAATTCAATCTATTCGTTATATTGATAAACCTTTTGCTTCTTCCAGTTTGCCTTGAGAAAGCAAAATAAGGTCACAAAGTTCGCGGACTGCGCCTTTTCCTCCGCCAATGCGAGTCACATAATCCGCTCGCGGTAATAACAAAGGATGGGCATCCGCGACGGCGACGGATAAGCCTACTTTAGCCATAACAGGCCAGTCAATCAGATCGTCCCCAATATAAGCTATTTCTTCAGCTGATAATTGTAGTGTATCTAACAGTTCGTGATACGCCAAAAGCTTATCGCTTTGACCTTGGTAAAGATATGTAATGCCTAATGTTTGGGCCCTATCTTCAAGAAGCTTCGCTTTTCTTCCTGTAATGATGGCGACCTCAATACCGGAAGTTAATAAGCAACGTATCCCATAGCCGTCACGGACATTAAAGGCTTTGAGTTCTTCGCAATTATTTCCCATATAGACCAAGCCATCAGACATGACACCATCAACATCGCAGATCAATAATTTGATTTTTTCTGCTTTGGTTAAAACAGTATTGGCAACAGGGCCATAGCAGGTTTCCAACAAGGTAGACGTCATGGTATTTCCTTATGTTATACAACACCTGCTTGAAGCAGATCATGCATATGTAGCACACCAACTAATTTGTTATCATTTGCAACTAATAACGAAGTCACATGCCGAGATTGCATTAAATTAAGCGCTTCAACCGCTAACATGGTTGGTGATACTCGAATTCCACCGGGGGTCATTAAATCAGCAATTTTAGCGTTATTCAGGTCGATTCCCATATCAAAGATACGGCGTAAATCCCCATCAGTGAAAATACCTTCAATATTCATATCATCATCACAAATAACGGTCATACCCAGTTTTTTGCGGGTAATTTCCACTAAAGCCTCGCGTAAAGACGCACTTTTAGGAATATGGGGGATTTCATCACCCGTATTCATTAAATCACGAACGAGGAGTAAAAGTTTGCGCCCAAGTGCGCCACCCGGATGCGAAAGTGCGAAATCATTCGCAGTGAAGCCGCGGGCGGTTAATAAGGCTATCGCTAATGCATCTCCCATCACGAGTGTAGCTGTTGTACTCGTGGTAGGAGCAAGCCCCAATGGACAGGCTTCTTGAGGGACTTTGATACATAAATGAACATCTGCATATTTTCCCATATTACTTTCAGGGTTGTTAGTCATACAGATTAAAGGCACTTTAATTCTTTTTAAAACAGGAAGTAAGGCTAAAATTTCTCCTGACTCACCAGAATTTGAAATGGCTAACACAACATCGTTATGAGTAATCATCCCAAGGTCACCGTGACTGGCCTCTCCCGGATGAACAAAAAATGATGGTGTTCCTGTACTCGCTAGTGTGGCGGCAATTTTACGGCCAATATGCCCCGATTTCCCCATTCCCATTACGACGACTTTACCTTCACAGTTAAAAATGAGCTGGCAAGCGCGGTCAAAGTCAGTATTGATATATTGTTCTAGGTTTTTTAAACCTTCGTGTTCGATATGGAGAACTTCTTTACCTACTTTCTGAAAATCGAAGTTTGACATTTCTAGTTCCATGCGTAGCTTTTAAGTTAATCGGATTAGCGAAATTAAATTGTATAACGAATACTTGGTATCAGTAAGTATTTTGTCAGTTAAGCTATTTTTAATGTTAGTTTTATACTTAATGAGTATTTTTCGGGACTTCGATGTAGAATTTAATACGTACAAGACGATTTCATTAGCATCTTGAACCAAAAATGGATAGGCAAATTCGAGTATCCTCAAGCTAGGTAAATCACAACATTCTAAGAGCTATCTGCTGTTAATAGTAAAAGCTTTTGCTGACTATAGGTAAATTATATTGTTTTTTCTCTGTTACCTGAAGGTAAAAACAGGGTTGTAACACTAAAAGTCATATTTTCAACGCTATAATACTATAAATTCTATTTTGTTGTGATATTTGACGATTTTCAGTTTATCTTTCGGTAACATCTGAACGGATAAAAAATATTTACGCGTGGTGTATAACGAGTTATTTAACAATGCAAGCACAGACAGACAACTTAATTGAAGTACGGAACATGTCCTTTACTCGTGGAAGCCGGAAAATATTTGAAAATATTAATCTGGCGGTTCCTCGTGGAAAAATTACGGCAATTATGGGGCCATCAGGGATTGGTAAAACCACATTACTGCGCTTGATTGGTGGGCAATTACGGCCAAATGAAGGTGAAATTTGGTTTGATGGCGACAATATTCCAGCGCTGTCACGCTCAAAGCTGTATCAATCTCGTAAAAAGATGAGCATGCTGTTTCAATCCGGGGCGTTATTCACGGATATGAACGTATTTAATAACGTGGCTTTCCCTCTACGTGAGCACACTAACTTGCCAGAATCGCTGATTCATACGACGGTGATGATGAAACTAGAGGCGGTTGGTTTACGTGGCGCTGCTCAATTAATGCCATCTGAGTTGTCAGGAGGTATGGCACGGCGTGCTGCGTTAGCACGTGCTATCGCGCTTGACCCAGATTTAATCATGTTTGATGAACCTTTTGTCGGCCAAGATCCGATTACTATGGGGGTTTTGGTTAAATTGATTGATGAGCTTAATCAAGCGCTGGGTGTCACCTGTGTCGTGGTTTCCCATGATGTTCCAGAGGTATTGAGTATTGCAGATAATGCTTATATTGTTGCGCAGCAGCATGTCATTGCTCAGGGAACGGGTGAAGAATTGCGAGAAAACCAAGACCCTCGTGTACGACAATTCCTTGATGGCATTGCTGATGGGCCTGTTCCATTCCGTTTTCCCGCCAATGATTATCTGGCTGATTTATTAGGGTAAAATAAAATGATATTAAAGGCGATAGCAGGCTTCGGACGCCGATGGATTGATATATTTTCCGCGTTTGGTCGAGCAGGTTACATGCTGTTTCGCGCCTTACTCGGTAAACCAGAGTTTCGTAAACAATGGCCATTACTGATGAAGCAATTGTACGCCATTGGTGTGCAATCATTGCTGATCATTGCTGTCTCTGGGTTATTTATTGGGATGGTTTTGGGGTTACAAGGCTATTTGGTTCTCACGACGTTTAGTGCTGAAGCTAGCTTAGGTATGATGGTGGCGCTTTCACTATTGCGTGAGTTAGGCCCTGTTGTAACCGCATTGTTGTTTGCTGGACGAGCGGGCTCTGCATTAACTGCTGAAATTGGCTTAATGAAAGCGACAGAACAGATTTCTAGCCTTGAAATGATGGCGGTTGACCCTCTAAGGCGCGTCATCGCGCCACGTTTTTGGGCTGGTTTTATTAGTATGCCGTTGTTATCTCTAATTTTTGTTGCTGTCGGTATTTTAGGTGGCGCACTAGTTGGGGTTGACTGGAAGGGGATTGATGAAGGCTTTTTCTGGGCTTCAATGCAATCTTCCGTTGATTGGCGGCTAGATTTAGTAAACTGTGTGATTAAAAGCTTAGTCTTTGCTATCACAGTTACTTGGATCGCATTATTTAATGGCTATGATGCCATCCCAACTTCGGAGGGGATAAGCCAAGCTACAACAAGAACAGTTGTGCATGCGTCATTGTCTGTTTTAGGACTGGATTTCGTACTTACCGCACTGATGTTTGGGAACTAAGTCATGCAAAGTAAAAAAAGTGAAATATGGGTTGGTTGTTTTATGTTGCTGGCGATTGCCGCAATTATCTTTTTGTGTTTAAAAGTCGCTGATTTAAAATCGATAGGAAGCCAATCCACCTATCAAATTTCAGCATCTTTTGAAAATATTGGTGGCTTAAAAGAAGGCTCGCCAATCAAAGTGGGTGGTGTGGTGATTGGTCGAGTTGCCAGTATCACGCTAGATAAAAAGAACTATGTTCCTGAAGTTAAAATTGATTTATTGAGTGAATACGACAATATTCCTGATTCGAGCTCACTATCAATTCGGACGTCAGGGTTGTTGGGAGAACAATATATTGCGATGAATATTGGTCCAGATGACGAAGAATTAGGTATCGCAATCTTAAAAAATGGCGGGCGTCTTGAAGATACTAAGCCGGCTATGGTATTAGAAGACTTAATTGGCCAGTTTTTATATAAAAGTGGTGATAGCCAAGGTGCAGAGCCAGAGTCAACTGCACAGTAATTTGGTGTTCCCTTTGAAGAATAAAGGAATGAATTATGTTTAAACGTTTAATGATGGTTGCTATGTTGGCAATCGCGCCATTTGCCATGGCAGTAGACCAAACCAACCCTTATAAATTAATGGATGAAGCGGCGGCGAAAACGTTTAACCGCTTGAAATCAGAGCAACCGAAAATTAAGCAAGACCCCGAGTATCTTAGAACAATTGTTCGTGAGGAATTATTACCTTATGTACAAGTTAAATATGCAGGGGCTTTGGTGTTAGGAACCTATTATAAAGGGGCAACTCCAGCACAGCGTGAGGCTTATTTCAACGCATTTGAAGATTACCTCGAACAAGTCTATGGTCAAGCATTGGCAATGTACCATGGCCAAACGTATCAAATAGCCCCAGAGCAACCGTTGGGAGATAAAAACATTGTCGCCATTCGCGTGACTATTGTTGATACCAACGGCCGTCCTCCCGTCCGTTTAGATTTCCAATGGCGTAAAAATAGTAAAACAGGTTACTGGCAAGCTTACGACATGATTGCAGAAGGCGTGAGTATGATCACGACTAAGCAAAATGAGTGGGGTGATATTTTACGTAAGCAAGGTGTCGATGGCTTAACAAAACAGTTAGAAATCAGTGCAAAAGCGCCAATTACTTTAGAAGAGAAAAAGTAATATGAGTCAGTTGTTAGCATGGGAACTCAATGAAACAACACTTTATCTCACCGGGACGTTAGACCGTGATTCGCTAATGTCGTTTTGGGATAAAAAAGACTCATCGCTGGAACGCATTGAAAATATAGATGTTTCTGGTCTCAAACATGTTGACTCAACAGGGTTGGCGATGCTAGTTCGCTTAAAAGGTGAATTCCAAGCTAAAAACCGTTCACTGAATATAACCGGTGTCAGTGATAACTTGAACACATTGATTGAGCTATACGGGGTTCAAGGGGTTATCCTCAATTAGGTTAAATATCCTAAATTGGGTCAAGTTATGTAAAAATAAGCGCCTCTATGTGCTTTTCGGCACGAGAGGCGTTTTCTTTGGTTTAAGTGTTAAGCCTAATCCTTTAGGATAGAGGATTGAGCTCTGACTGTTCTTATTGCGATGCCTCTGTATGCTATGCATGCAATTTGCACTATTTAGAGTAAAATTATAAATCACAAATAATTAATAAATTGAGTCATTATGGATACCAACGAAA
Organism: Providencia sp. PROV223; assembly: GCF_028479245.1. NCBI lineage: Bacteria > Pseudomonadati > Pseudomonadota > Gammaproteobacteria > Enterobacterales > Morganellaceae > Providencia > Providencia sp. PROV223. The sequence continues at coordinate 145,241 of NZ_JAMPNG010000010.1, read as the reverse complement.
TTAAGCAAGTATTGATGGAAAAATTGTCTCTGAATGAGGCTATTGTTACTGGTGATGGTAGCCACTTTCAGGTTATCGCGGTCGGTGACATGTTTGACGGTATGAGCCGTGTTAAGCAACAGCAAGCAATTTATGCGCCTTTAATGGAGTATATTGCGGATAACCGCATTCATGCTTTGTCTATTAAAGCGTACACCCCTGCGCAATGGGAGCGCGATCGTAAACTTAGTGGCCTTTGATTACAAAGCCTAAGCGAACAGACTGTAAAATTCGACATACGAGAATACTTGAATGGATAAGTTTTTAGTTAAAGGACCAACCCGCTTACAGGGTGAGGTCACTATATCTGGCGCAAAAAATGCGGCATTACCAATTCTGTTCGCTGCTCTGTTGGCTGAAGAGCCAGTAGAAATACAGAATGTCCCTCATTTGAGGGATATCGACACAACGATTAAATTACTGAATCAACTTGGTACTAAAGTACAACGCAATGGCTCAGTGTACGTCGATGCAAGCACTGTAACGACATACTGTGCACCTTATGACCTTGTTAAAACCATGCGTGCATCCATTTGGGCTTTGGCGCCATTGGTCGCTCGTTTTGGTCATGGTGAAGTTTCTTTACCAGGTGGCTGTGCTATCGGTGCTCGTCCAGTTGATTTACATATTTCAGGTTTAGAGCAATTAGGCGCAAAGATTGCTTTAGAAGATGGTTATGTAAAAGCAACGGTCGATGGCCGCTTAAAAGGTGCTTGCATTGTGATGGATAAAGTCAGTGTGGGTGCGACAGTCTCTATTATGACGGCTGCGACTTTAGCTGAAGGAACCACAACAATTGAAAATGCGGCACGTGAACCTGAAATTGAAGATACTGCTAATTTCTTAAATACCCTTGGTGCAAAAATTACGGGTGCAGGGACTGACCGTATTGTTATTGAAGGTGTTGAACGTTTAGGTGGGGGTGTTTATAAAGTACTACCTGACCGTATTGAAACGGGAACATTTTTAATTGCAGCCGCGGTTTCGCGCGGCAAGGTTATCTGTCGTAATGCTCGTCCAGATACTTTAGATGCGGTGTTAGCTAAATTGCGTGAAGCAGGAGCTAAAATTGAAATAGGTGATGACTGGATTAGCCTAGATATGGAAGGCAAACGCCCGAAAGCAGTGACATTACGTACGGCGCCACACCCAGGGTTCCCAACGGATATGCAAGCACAGTTTAGCTTACTTAATCTTGTTGCTGATGGTGCTGGCATGATCACTGAAACGATTTTTGAGAATCGTTTTATGCATATCCCTGAGCTAATCCGTATGGGGGCTCATGCTGAAATTGAAAGTAATACTGTGTTATGTCATGGTGTTGAAAAATTAACCAGTGCACAGGTGATGGCAACGGATTTACGAGCTTCTGCGAGTTTAGTTATAGCGGGTTGTATTGCGGAAGGGACAACGACAGTTGACCGTATTTATCATATTGACCGTGGTTATGAGCATATCGAAGATAAACTACGTGGTTTAGGTGCTGATATTCAGCGCGTGCACTCAGATGATTAATACCTTGATAAGGTAAATAGGCTGGTGGCTTTATTTACCTATTCGATGAATCAAAAAAGGTTGTTCGATATCGAACAACCTTTTTTATGCAAATGTATTTCTAATGATTACCCAGCCTGTTCTTCAGGAATTTCTTCGATAATCACATCAATATTTTTAATTTCGCCATCTCGTAAAATTTGTACTGCCGTTTTACTTCCGGGACGGATTTCTGCAACTAAATCCATAGTTTCCGCGGCTGAAATAGCCGGTTTACCATCAACCGATAAAATAATATCCCCTTGCAGTATACCAGCCTTAGCCGCTGGCCCATTTGGGGCAACTTGGAAAACCCGTAAGCCTTGTATTTGATTGATATTATTGTTATTTGACCTAATTTGAGGCAATTCGCGTGCGGTAATACCAATATAACCGCGGATCACTCGGCCATCACGAATTAGCTTATCCATGATTTTGGTGGCTAGTGCGGTAGGAATAGCAAAGCTTAGCCCTTCAGAACTAATGCCTTGACCTGCAGTGAAAGAAAGCGTGTTGATGCCTACTAACTCACCTTCGGTATTAATTAATGCTCCGCCAGAGTTACCTGAGTTGATTGAGGCGTCGGTTTGAAGAAAGTTTTGTCGGCGAGTAGAGCTTAACCCAACACGACCTGTCGCACTGATAATCCCCTGAGTAACGGTTTGACCTATGTTATAAGGATTTCCAATTGCCAGTACGACATCACCAACATGAGTGACTCGTTGCGTATTAATTGGAATAACAGGTAAGTTATCGGCATCAATTTTCAATACGGCGAGGTCAGTCAATGGGTCTGAGCCAACTAGGAGGGCATCAAAAATAGCACCATCTTGTAAAGCCACTAAAATTTGGTCTGGGTTATCAACCACATGTTTATTCGTGATGATGTAGCCATTTTGGCTCATGATCACACCTGAACCGAGGGATTTTAATTCACGTCCTGATTGAGAAAAACTGCCTTTTGAACTGCTATAAACATAGACCACTGCAGGTGCAGCACGACGTACCGCTTTATTATAACTGACGGGCTCACTATTTGTTTTACCATATAATAAGTCGGCTAAACCTTGAGGGCGCAAAGAAGGAACCGCAACGATAATAATCAATGCAGTCAACAGGCCAAGCATGACAGATAAAGTTAGCTTCTTCACCATAGGATATAGAATATTTAGTTATTGCTTAAACATGTTCAGAGCATAACATAAAAAAACAGGTACAGCAGAGTGATACTGTACCTGTTTTATTGGTTTTCAGATGGTTTTTGATGAATTAATTTCTCATCAGTAAATATAAGGTTTCACCATCACGCAATACTTTCATGGCTAATACCGGAGGTTTAGCATCGATAATCTTACGGAATTGTTCAATCGTCTCAACACGAGCGTCATTGACACCAAAGATTAAATCGCCTTTTACTAGGCCAATGGCAGCCGCCGGTGATTTAGGCGCGACGCTATCAACTTGAACACCTTTGGTGTTGCTTACCGTTGCATTCGAAATCGTTGCACCTAATAAAGATTCACTCAATTTTTCGGCTTTAGTTGCAGAGCCTTCGTCGTTCTCGAGAACCACTTTGACTTCCATTGGTTTACCTGAGCGAATCAAGCCAATAGTAATTTCTTTACCAATTTGGCTAGTACCGATTTTAGCTCTTAACTCTGCAAAGCTATTAATACGTTTACCATCAACAGAGACTAAAACGTCACCGGATTTAATGCCTGCTTTAGCTGCGGATGATTTAGGTAAAACTTCGCTCACGAAAGCGCCACGCTGTGCATCAATATTGAATGCTTTAGCGATATCGGAGTTCATTTCAGTACCTTTGATACCTAAGATCCCGCGTTTTACTTCACCATGCTTAATTAACTGCTCGCTAAGGTTTTTAGCCATATTACTTGGGATCGCGAAGCCGATACCGATATTACCGCCGCCAGGTGCTAAGATTGCGGTATTGATACCGATTAATTCACCGTTTAGGTTAACGAGTGCGCCACCAGAGTTACCACGGTTAATGGAAGCATCGGTCTGGATAAAGTTTTCTAGACCTTCAAGGTTCAAACCGCTACGGCCTAATGCGGAGATAATGCCTGATGTCGCTGTTTGCCCTAAACCAAATGGGTTACCGACGGCAACCGCAAAATCACCCACACGTAATTTGTCGGAGTCTGCAATACTAACAGCTGTTAAGTTTTTGATATCTTTTGCATTACTGATTTTCAATAACGCGATATCTGTTTGCGGGTCTTTACCAATTAAGTTAACGGCAATTTCACGGCCATCATTTAATTGAATTTGAATTTTGTCAGCGCCATCAATAACATGGTTATTGGTTAAAATATAACCTTGCTGAGCATCAATAATGACCCCCGAACCTAAGCCTTCAAATGGGCGTACGCTTTGTTGCTGTTGTGGTACATTTGGGCCAAAAAAGAATTTAAGTTCTTCTGGAATTTGTTGGTTTTGTACGCGCGTACCTGACACGTGAATATTAACTACAGCAGGCAATACTTTTTCAAGCATTGGAGCTAAGCTAGGCATGTTCTGGCTTTGTGCTGTTGCAGGTAAAGTTGCAGGTAATGCTGCGCTACTTACGGCAGGGATAGCCGCTAAAGATAAACCTAAACTCATTGCTACCGCGGTAAGAAAAAAGTTTTTTCTTTTCATAATTTAGTCGATTCTCTTAAGAATAAATTATCAACTCATTGTAGATACAATTTTAGAAGAAACACAATGCGTTGAGATAATATTGGTTGGTATCAGATTCAATTTTACTGATGACTATGACTACCGATTATGCGCAAAAGTTCCCCTTACGGGTAGCGAATATCCACTCTTTTACATCTATTTACATGCAACTTAAGTGAAACCATAACTTCTATACAGTAGGTAAATAAATTATTAATTTATATTTGGATGGAAATCTTGTTCAGAATTATTAAATAAAAATTTAATCATGAAAGATACACGGAAAGCGACTAAATTTAGTGCATTTGGTAGAAAATCACCAGTAAGTGGTGCTTACTGGTGATAAAAGATAAAAACTTACTTCTCTTTCTCTTCGATAGGCCTGAAAAGACCCGATGCACCATCTGAGTAATCTCTTGGTGGCATTTTAACTGGCGCTTGATCGTTATCTGCTTCAGATTCGGTTAAACGATAGTTAAATGGGTTGTCTTGCGCTGGCATATCAGGCATTAATTCAGACGAACTTTGTGCCATGTGTTGATAAAGCTGACGGTAATCACGCGCCATTTTATCCAATAATTCTGCGCTACGAGCAAAATGGCTCACAAGCTCTTTACGGTACTCTTCAAGTTCAGTACTTTTTTTGTCTAGCTCAGCCTGCGCTGTTTTTTGCTGGCGAAGCTTTGGGTTGCCATAGCGCACAACTAATGCACCGATGATAAAACCCACAATCAATCCGATTAATGCATACTCCCAGGTCATGCTGACTCCTTCATTACTTCAATGTTCACAGATTCAATGTTCGCAGAAACGTAGTGTTGTTACCGTTACTATACCTTAAATAATTCAAGTTGCATGTAAGCGTCAAGTAAAGCGTCTTAACATATTGTAATTTGACTAGTTAAGTGATGACAAAATCGACAAGCTTTGAATTAGACAGGCTAAAATAGTCAACAACTTATTAAGATATTAAGAGTGGAATCTTAAATCGAATTTCCTTACTCTATAGCGGCTCGTTAACCGAAAGTTAAATGATAACTGAATCTGGTTATAATAAAGGCAGTGTATATCAAATAACGGTAAAAAAACCGAAAAATTTTTAAGGATTATTCAGTTAATGTCGCCGATGACCCCTACAATGCGTTATCAACAAGCGCTAGCTGATGGAAACTATCAGCCAGATGACGTACAAAAGCTCGCTGTAGAACGCCTAGATAAAATATATCAGCAGCTTGTTAATGCAACCTCTTCCACTTTACAAGATAAGCCTTCAGGTTTAAAGCAGCGCTTTAACCGCCTTCTAGGTAAAACGTCAACAGTACCGGTTGTCCCCATACAAGGGCTATATATGTGGGGCGGGGTGGGGCGTGGAAAGACGTGGCTAATGGATATGTTTTATGAAAGTTTACCGGGTACGCGTAAACTTCGCTTACATTTTCATCGCTTTATGAAAAAAGTACAAGAAGATTTGATGGCACTGCAAGGGCAAGAGAACCCACTAGATATCATTGCGGATGAGTTTAAAAAACAAACAGATGTCTTGTGTTTTGATGAATTTTTTGTGTCAGATATTACAGACGCTATGATCCTAGGCACTTTACTAGAAGGGCTCTTTGCTCGGGGCATCACTCTTGTCGCCACTTCAAATATCATCCCTGATAATCTTTATCGAAATGGCTTGCAGCGGGCACGTTTTTTACCTGCGATTGAGCAAATTAAAAAATACTGTGATGTGATGAATGTCGATGCAGGTATTGATTACCGTTTAAGAACTTTAACGCAAGCACATTTATTTTTATCGCCAATTAACCATGAAAACCGACAACATCTTGATGAGGTGTTTGTAAAATTGGCAGGAAAAGAAGGTGAGGTGAACCCTGTTTTAGAGGTTAACCACCGAAAAATGCCCGTTATCCGTGCTGCAGAAGGTGTTCTTGCGATAGGCTTCAAAGTATTGTGTGAGGAGCCTCGTAGTCAAAATGACTATATTTACCTGTCCAACTGTTATCACACCGTCTTACTGTACGATGTACCTGTGATGGGAACCAACGATGAAAACCCGGCTCGGCGGTTTTTAGCGTTAATTGATGAGTTTTACGAACGAAAAGTTAAATTAGTGATTAACGCTGAAGTGCCAATGGAATCGCTGTATCAGGGGCAATTGTTAGCATTCGAATACCAACGTTGCTTATCTCGATTGCAAGAAATGCAAAGTGAAGAGTACCTGAAAATACCGCATTTAACTTAAGGTTAACGATAAAACCGAGTTGTTAGCGAACAAATCATCTAAATCGCATAATTTAAATACAAGATGCGATGTTTATTTGAGCAAACGTAAAAAAAATGCATTTGGGGTCGATTTTTGTTTCTGACTTCTCTATAATCTTGCGACCCCACGTTACAGCGTTGTTTTTTATTTCCCAAAAAATAACGCATTAATGCCAGTTAGGCTGCTCGAAGGGGTAGGTTTACTGGACAAAGAGTCGTGTGAACCTCAGAAAGCTTATGAACATGAGTGTTCACCAACGTGTAACTTCAATATTGGGTAAGTTTTAATGAAAACTTTTACAGCTAAACCAGAGACCGTAAAACGCGACTGGTACGTTGTTGATGCAGATGGCAAAACTTTAGGCCGTCTTGCAACTGAAATTGCTAGCCGTCTGCGCGGTAAGCATAAAGCGGAATATACTCCGCACGTGGATACTGGTGATTACATCATCGTTCTGAATGCAGAAAAAATTGCTGTTACCGGCAATAAACGCGAAGACAAAATCTACTATCGCCATACTGGCCATGTAGGTGGAATCAAGCAAGCAACTTTCGAAGAAATGATTGCTCGCAGTCCTGAGCGTGTGCTTGAAATCGCGGTTAAAGGCATGTTGCCAAAAGGACCTCTGGGTCGTGCAATGTACCGTAAACTGAAAGTTTACGCAGGTAATGAGCACAACCACGCGGCTCAACAACCGCAAGTTCTTGACATTTAATCGGGATTATAGCAATGGCTGAAAATCAATACTACGGCACTGGTCGCCGCAAAAGCTCATCTGCTCGTGTCTTTATTAAGCCGGGTAGCGGTAACATCACAATCAATCAACGTACACTGGAACAATACTTTGGTCGCGAAACTGCGCGCATGGTAGTTCGTCAGCCGTTAGAATTGGTTGAAATGTTGGAAAAACTGGATCTGTACATCACTGTTAAAGGTGGTGGTATTTCAGGTCAGGCAGGCGCAATCCGTCACGGTATTACACGTGCACTGATGGCTTATGATGAGACTCTTCGTTCTGATCTGCGTAAAGCTGGTTTCGTTACCCGTGATGCGCGTTCTGTTGAACGTAAAAAAGTGGGTCTGCGCAAAGCACGTCGTCGTCCACAGTTCTCCAAACGTTAATTTATTACCCTTTGGGTATAAAATTGATGAAAAAACCCGTCTTATGGCGGGTTTTTTATTGCCTATTGTTTTACTTACATTTTTATTATTTATGACAGGTAACAGTGTCTAATTATGACTCTTTATAAAAGAACGAATATAATCTAAAGTTAAACATCATAATTTAGTCTAAAATAATCACTAGTGAGCGATACTGAGATACTTTAATTAAACATAGTCCAAACTATAGAGTTAACTTTAAGGTTTTTATTCTGTATTTTTTGTTTTTATATTGTCATAACTCTAAATTTTTTACTATTTTATCCTTAAAATGAAATAAATCTATGATTTTTTCGATGTAGCCCCCCTAAGTTGTACAAAATCTGTTAGAATACGCCCCTGTTTTTTTATTTCGCATTTCTCGCCTTTACTGTGCGGGAGGGTTGTGTTGACTTCCAATATGGATAAATGAAAGTTAAACACAGGGGATTTTAAAATGGGTAATGGGTAATTAAAAATTAATTACATTTCGTCCATTTTGTATTTTGGAGGTTTTAATGGCTGTCGCTCCTAATAAACGCTCGGTAATGACATTGTTCTCTGGCCCTACTGACATTTTTAGCCATCAGGTACGGATTGTTCTGGCTGAAAAAGGGGTAAGTGTTGAAATTGAACATGTTGAACCCGGTCATCTGCCTCAAGATCTGATCGATCTCAACCCATACCAGAGTGTTCCAACATTAGTCGATCGTGACCTGACTCTCTATGACCCACACATTATCATGGAATATCTTGATGAGCGTTTTCCTCATCCACCATTAATGCCTGTTTACCCAGTTGCACGTGGGACGAGTCGTCAATTGATGCACCGTATTCAAAGCGATTGGTATTCATTAATGAGCAAAATAGAGAACGGTAGTGCGCAAGAGGCAGCAAATGCCCGCCGTCAACTATCTGAAGAGCTGATCGCGGTTTCACCTGTTTTTGCTGAAATGGAATTCTTCATGAGCGAAGAATTTAGTCTCGTAGATTGCTATTTAGCGCCGTTACTATGGCGTTTACCTGTACTTGGTATTGAATTGAACCCATCTAGTAGCAAATACTTGCAGTTGTATATGCAACGTGTATTTGCACGTGACGCATTTTTAGCATCGTTGACTGAATCTGAGCGCGAAATGCGTTTGTCTACAAGAGGCTAAAAGAATGATGGAAATGACAGCAATGTCACCACGTCGCCCTTATTTGTTACGCGCTCACTATGAATGGTTGCTCGATAACGATATGACTCCGCATTTGGTGGTTGATGTCACCGTTCCTGCTGTTAACGTTCCTATGGAATTTGCTCGTGATGGGCAAATTGTATTGAATGTTGCGCCAAGAGCTGTTGGTAATTTTGAAATAACCAATGAAGAAGTGCGTTTTAATGCTCGCTTTGGTGGAATACCTCGCCAAGTTTATGTCCCAATGGCCGCAATTATGGCGGTATATGCACGTGAAAATGGGGCTGGAATGATGTTTGAGCCTGAAGCTGCGTATGATGCAGAGTTATCAGCAGGTTTTGAACAAGTTGAAGAGCTTGAAGACAACATTGCTTTAGTTCATGAAGCTGAATCTGTGGATGAAAATTCACATGAGCCATCAGATGATGAGCCACCGCGGCCACCAAAAGGTCGGCCTTCATTAAGGATTGTCAAATAATCCATTGGTCAGGTTAACAGTATATTAATCAACAGAGGGCAAAACCCTCTGTTTTTTTATATCAATAAGAAATTAAACTTCTAGAAATAATAAAATACCTTCGGCAGCATTACGCCCATCAGCAACAGCAGTCACAACAAGATCTGAGCCTCTGATTATATCCCCTCCGGCAAATACTTTTTCTTGAGAAGTTTGAAACGGAAATCGGCTATTACGGTTTGCTAAAATATGACCATACTTATCACGCTTAATTAACGGTTTTTCTAACCAAGTTTGGTTATGAGGGGCAAATCCATAAGCGACAATTATGGTGTCGGTTTCGATAAAAAAGGTTGAATCTTCAAGTGGTTCTACTTGATAACGACCATTTTCTAATTCGCCATTTTGTGTACGAGTGGCATAAACGCCTATAAGTTGTTGCTGCTCATTAACGACAAATTCAGTGACTTGTATATTAAAATGGAACTGAGTGCCTTCTTCTAACGCATTGGCGACTTCTTTTTGTGAGGCTGGCATACTTTGTTCATCTCTACGATAGAGACAGCTAACCTGCTTTGCGCCTTGACGAATAGCGGTACGTACACAATCCATCGCGGTATCTCCACCTCCTAATACGATAACTCTTTTTGAGTGTAAATTAACATAGGGTTCGTTTTTAGAGATGGGAAGTTGCATTAAATGGCGTGTATTTGCGATTAGATAGGGAAGTGCTTCAAAAACGCCCTGAATCGATTTTTTAGGTAAGTTGCCTCGAATTGCTTGGTAAGTACCTGTACCAATAAAAATGGCGTCATAACTGCAAAGAAGCTCATCTAGAGAGACATCTATACCTACCTCGGTATTTAATTGAAATTGAATGCCCATTTCTGTAAATATTTCCCGTCGTTGGATCATCAGTTCCTTTTCTAGCTTAAATGACGGAATACCAAAGGTTAGTAGCCCACCTATTTCAGGGTGCTTATCAAAAACGACGACATTTACACCATTACGAATAAGCACATCGGCGCAAGAAAGACCCGCCGGGCCTGCGCCAACAATGGCGACACGTTTGTTAACGGGGCTAATATGGGAAAGGTTTGGGCGCCACCCCATCGCAAAAGCAGCATCATTAATATACCGCTCAATATGACCGATAGTGATAGAACCAGTTGTATCATTAAGTACACATGCTAATTCGCACAGTTTTTCTTGTGGGCAAACACGCCCACAAATTTCAGGTAAACTATTGGTATGATGAGATAATTCAGCAGCTTCGATAATTTTTCCTTCAGCAGCAAGCCTGAGCCACTTTGATATTGGATTATGTAGTGGGCACCTCCATTCACAAAATGGGCTACCACAAGATAGACAGCGGCTCGCTTGCTGTTGTGCATCGACGGCATTATCGGGCGCATAGATTTCAGTAAACGCTATTTTGCGGATTGCCAGCGCTTTTTTGGGCGGCTCGCGACGTTGGGAACCGAAAATATTTGAATTCATGGCATTCCTTACTGAATTTTGTCTGATTTTACTTGAGATAGCAGGGGCTTTTTCTTTGATTTTAGCGGTCTTGCCCAAGGAACAATAGCGTTATTATTTTGATTTTTATGTAATTATGATTAAAAACTATCCAAGGTAAATTTTTACTTTATCTAACACAAAGAAAATACCTGATTGTTTTTTATCATTAATAGTAAAAAATGGCTATTGAATGAGCGGGATCGACATTTCGAGTGAATAATCATCCGAAACTGCCTTGTTTGATATATGATTCAAAGAGAATTTAACTAAGGGGTGGTTATGAAAGTACTTCGCGGCCTTGCGCAATACTATGTCGATTTAATGATGAAGCTCGGGTTAGTGCGTTTTTCCCTATTACTCGCATCGGCACTGGTTGTTCTCGCCATGATAATGCAAATGGCAGTGACAATTTTTTTAAGAGGGCATGTTGATAGCCTCGATATGGTCGGGTCAATTTTCTTTGGGTTAATCATCACTCCGTTAGCCGTTTATTTTTTGTCCGTGGTGGTTGAGCAACTTGAGGAATCTCGGCAGCGTTTATCGCGAATGGTTGATAAACTTGAAGTTATGAGAAAGCGTGATGCTGATTTAAACACTCAATTACAGGGAAATATTGAACAGCTTAACCTTGAAATTCAAGAGCGAGAAAAGGCTGAGCGTGCTCATTTAGAGCTCCTTGAACAATTAAAGCAAGAAATGAAATATCGTGAGCAAACACAAATTGAACTTGAGCAGCAATCTGTTTTACTTCGTTCATTTCTTGATGCCTCACCTGACTTGGTTTATTACCGCAACGAAAATAATGAGTTTTCAGGTTGTAACCGGGCAATGGAACTGTTGACTGGAAAAAGTGAAAAACACTTAGTTGGGTTAACTCCGTTAGATATTTATGATGTTGAAATTGCCTCTAAGGTTATGGAAACCGATGAAAAAGTTTTTCGTCATAATGTTTCTCTTACCTATGAGCAATGGTTGGTATATCCAGACGGCCGTAAAGCCTGTTTTGAACTCCGTAAAGTGCCTTTTTATGATCGAGTTGGCAAACGACATGGTCTGATGGGCTTTGGGCGCGATATAACGGAACGTAAACGCTACCAGGAGGCGTTAGAGAACGCGAGTAGGGAGAAAACCACCTTTATTTCTACAATCAGCCACGAGCTTCGTACACCCCTTAACGGCATTGTTGGCTTGAGCCGGATTTTATTAGACACAGATTTAACTTCGGAACAATCTAGCTATTTAAAAACGATCCATGTAAGTGCGGTTACATTGGGTAATATATTCAATGATATTATAGAGATGGACAAAATTGAGCGTCGCAAGGTTCAGTTAGATAACCAACCAATCACATTATCTGAATTTGTGAATGATTTAGAGAATTTAAGTGGGTTATTAGTGCAGCCGAAAGGGCTTAAATTTGTCATGGATGTCGCTCCTGCATTACCAAAAACGGTGTTAACTGATGGGACCCGTTTGCGGCAGATATTGTGGAATTTAATTGGTAACGCAGTTAAGTTTACGCAAAAAGGTGAAGTGAAGCTTAGTATTTGGCAAGAAGCTGAAAATAAACTGTTTTTCAGGGTTCAGGATAGTGGCATAGGTATCCCTAGGGATGAGCTAGATAAAATCTTTGCAATGTATTATCAAGTGACAGATTCTGCTGGCGGTAAACCGGCTACTGGAACGGGGATTGGGCTTTCTGTATCTCGTCGTTTAGCACAAAATATGGGCGGCGATATTCAAGTTGAAAGTGAAATAGGGCAAGGCTCTACTTTTACTTTATCCATTACAGCGCCTGTGGTTGAAAGTGATGTTGTTGAACAGCAAGAGAGTGAAGACGATTACCCATTGCCTGCATTACATATTTTACTCGTAGAAGATATCGAACTGAATGTCGTTGTTGCCTGTTCTGTATTAGAAAATTTAGGTAATACCGTTGATGTGGCAATGAATGGTAAAGATGCCCTCGAGATGTTTGCTCCTGGTGAATATGATTTAGTGTTATTGGATATCCAATTACCTGATATGACAGGCCTTGATATTTCTAGGAAACTCAAACAGCAGTACGATAAGCAAGATTTACCACCATTAATTGCATTAACTGCAAATGTTCTGAAAGACAAAAAAGAATACTTTGATGCCGGTATGGATGGCGTATTGAGTAAGCCATTATCAGTTCCAGCACTGACCCAGGTTATTGAACAATTTTGGGGGGATCAATCCTTGCGACCTGAAGAAGCACCGAGTAAGCATGAGGCTTCAAGTGTTGATGAATCCAAATTAGATTGCGATATGCTAGAGCAGTATATTGAATTAGTTGGCCCTAAGCTTATTTATGACGGGCTAGATGTCTTTGAAAAAATGCTTCCAGGCTACTTAGCTATTCTTGATTCGAACATGGTGGCTAAAGACCAAAAAGGCATTGTGGAGGAAGCCCATAAAATCAAAGGAGCGGCAGGTTCTGTTGGCTTAAAGAACTTACAGAAAATTGCACAACAGATTCAATCTCCTGATTTACCAGCATGGTGGGACAATGTACAGGAATGGGTGGATGAATTAAAACAGGATTGGAAAGCAGATATAGAAACTTTGAGAAACTGGGTTGATCAGCGTACAAAAAAATAACCCCAACCGAAGTTGGGGTGCGCGAATACTGCGCCAACACCAGGGAAATCATTGATTTGCATATTTTTTTTGTATTTTGCAAATCACTAAATTAGGTATATCACTGTAAAGGGCAACATCAAGATACCAAAATTTTGCGAATCTGTTACAAGATTCATTAAAATCTGTGATGAAGATTGATGTTTGTGCACCTTAGCGCCTGAGAGATAATTTACTACAAATGGAGGAAGATATGAAATCAATTGCGGTTATTTTAAGTGGCTGTGGTGTTTTTGATGGAAGTGAGATCCATGAGTCAGTATTAACTATGCTAGCTTTGAGCCAAAATAATGCTGAAGTTCATTTTTTTGCGCCTGATGATTCTCAATTTACTGTTATTAATCATATTAATGGTGAGTTAAAATCAGAAAAACGTAACCAAATGGAAGAGTCTGCACGCATTACACGTGGAAAAATATCGCCTTTATCCTTAGCTGATGCTTCAAAGCTGGATGCCCTCATAATTCCTGGTGGTTTTGGTGTGGCAAAAAATTTATGTGATTTCGCCGTTAAAGGAAGTGAGTGTGAAATTAATAAAGAACTATTAAGTTTAGTACGCCAAATGCACCAACAAAAAAAGCCGCTAGGACTGATGTGTATTGCTCCTGTGATGCTTCCTAAAATGTTAAATACATCAGTAGTACTAACTATTGGTGATGATAGTGAAACGATTGCTCAAATAGAACTTATGGGTGGGAAACATATTAAATGTGCTGTTGATGATATTGTAATTGATGAAGTTAACCGAGTTGTTACAACACCTGCTTATATGCTGGCTCAATCAATTTCTGAAGCAAATACGGGTATTAATAAGCTTGTTAAGAAAGTATTGGAAATGGCGTGATTATTTGAATGCGAACTATTGTTTCTAAATTATGGCACTGGTTAAAGAAGATCACATTTTCATTACTTGTGGTGTGGATTTGTTCAGTCGTTTTATTTAAATACATACCAGTGCCTTTTTCTGCAGTGATGATTGAACGACAAATCACCGCATGGATAAACTTAAATTTTTCTTATGTATCTCATTCTGAATGGGTAGATGAAAATCACATTTCTCCGTATATTTATTTAGCAGTAATTGCTGCGGAAGATCAAAATTTTCCTCATCACTGGGGTTTTGACCTTGATGCAATAGAGCGTGCTTACAAACACAACTTGAGTAATAAACAAACAATTAGAGGGGCTTCAACGATCTCGCAGCAAACAGTGAAAAACTTGTGGTTATGGGGTGGAAGAAGCTGGTTAAGAAAGGGGCTGGAGACAGTAATGACTCCTATTATGGAGCTCTTATGGTCAAAGCAAAGAGTATTGACAGTTTACCTTAATATAGTTGAGTTTGGTGATGGTGTTTTTGGTGTAGAAGAGGCTGCAAATAAATTCTTTAATAAGCCGGCTAGCAAGCTTTCAATGAATGAAGCAGCACTATTAGCAGCAGTTTTACCTAATCCTCATAGGTATAGCGTGAAAAACCCATCTTCTTATGTTCTCAAAAGGCAGGCTTGGATCTTGAATCAAATGCACTTATTAGGAGGTAAGAATTATCTGAAAATAAACCAATTAGTGGATGAATAAGAAAAAAGCCATGGTTTTTAACCCACGGCTTTTGTTTTTATAACAATATATTATTGTTTATGATTAATTAAGATAAGTGAAAGCGGTCGTAACTCGACGAACACCGTCTGTTTCACTAGCAATTTTTGCCGCTGCATCACCTTCTTGCCTTGTTAAAACACCTAGCAAGAAAACCTCACCGTTTTCAGTAATGACTTTTACACTACCAGATTTAACGCTATCACTAGCAAGAATTTTCGATTTCACTTTGGTTGTTAACCAAGTGTCCTTTGAAGCCGTACCCAAATCAACGGGCTCACCGCTACGAACTTCATTATAGACTGCGATGGTGCCATCAACGTTAGAGGCGATTTGTTTTGCTCGTTCAGCCCAAGCCATATCAGGACTTTGGCCAGTTAACAGGACATTACCTTTATAAGCGGTCGCAATGATACGAGCCTTACCTGTGATTTCCTTATCTTTATTCAGCTGCCCACTAACTCGAGCTTCTAAAGTTCCATCGTCAACTTGCTGGCCAACGCTGCGAGGATCTGTGGCACTTTTCGTTGCAACAGCAGCAGAACCTACGACTGCAGCCCCAATACAGCCTTGTAATAAAACAGTACTGATGACTATGGCAAAAATCGGTATTAATCGCATTTTGTCTCCTTAATCGTCCTGATGTGGGAAAAGAGTATTGTCTATAAGGTCACACAGACAATTTACAGTAAGAAGATGAACTTCTTGAATTCGAACACTTCGTTGGGATGGTATGCGGATTTCAACATCTTGAGGACCCAGTAAGCCAGCGAGTTCCCCTCCGTCATAACCTGTTAACGCGACAATTGTCATGTCTCTAGTCACCGCAGCTTCAACGGCCTTAATAATATCACTACTATTACCATGGGTTGAAATCGCCATCAAAACATCACCATGTTGCCCTAATGCTCTAACTTGTTTCGCATAAATTTCAGAAGGTTGCTTACTACCTGAAATCGCAGTTAGCACGGCATTATCGGTATTAAGCGCTAAGGCGGGTAAGCTAGGGCGCTCAGTTTCAAAGCGATGGATCATACTCGCAGCAAAACGTTGTGCGGTAGCGGCGGAAGCACCGTTACCACAACATAGAATTTTGTTGCCATTGAGTAAAGATTGAACCATCATCATTGCGGCTCTTGATATGGCATCAGGCAGCGCTTCAGCCGCTGCTATTTGAGTTTGGATGCTTTCAGTGAAACAAACTTTTATTCGGTCTAGCACGAGTTTTTCCTTTGTCGCCTCGATATAATTCAAATCATTTTTGTGTCGCTATTATATTTGAATTATAGCTTTGTTGACTGCATGATCAGTATATAAAGCTGATTATCACATTTGTTAATAAACATCATTTTCGTTAAATGCATTTTGTATCCAATCAAATTGGTTTCCAGTGATGGCGCAGATATCAAAACGGCATGCGCTGGTTTCAAAACTTTCTTGCCTTTGTGAGAGCCAAAATTTGGCGGCAGCTAATAGCTTTCGACGTTTGCGCCAGTTTACTGATAAAAGTGCATCTCCGTAATCACAATTTTTGCGAAAACGAACTTCAACAAATACCCAACCTGTATTATCTCGCATAATGAGGTCGATTTCTCCGCCTCGGTTTCTTGCGTTACGTTCGACAAATGTTAGTCCCTGCTGTTTCAGGAAAGCGAGCACTTGATTTTCATAGTACCGGCCTGTTAACCATTGTATGGCTTTTGGCATAATTTTCATGACGTCCTTGTCTGAAAAAAGATGAAGTATTGAACAATATTATTGCGCGGAAACCACTTTACCTTGTTTAAATTGTAACCAAGGTAATTCTCGGAACACCACACAGTTTGGTGTGGTGCTTAAGGTTCCAGATGCGCCATTAATACGAAATTGCCCCGATTGTTGAAGCTTGTCGTAATTGTTGGCTAAAGACCATGCGTCAATACCCATGGCATATAAGCGGAATAACGAGTAATCATTGTTCAGCTTTTGTTGGGCTTGTTTACGTAAGTTATTGTTTGCACCTGCGAGTAAAGGAATTTCGCTAAATTTAACGCCATCCATTTCAAAGCGGTAGTCTGCGCCAGATCCGGCTTGGTTACTGCGAGAGCTTGCATAAAGTGCAGGGCGGGAACGGGAACTAATCGCCATTTCAATCATTGGTTTGATTAAGGTGAGCTCATCACGAGTGGCAACAATATAAACACCGTCAATCGCACCGGTTGAATCGACATATTGTGAATCTATCGATTGTGCTCCGGTATTCACTGGCGTTCCTGTCATACGGATACCTGCACCACGATTAATTGACTCTTTTAGTGAAGGGATGGACCCAAAGGTTTGCATTAAAACGGTTCCCCCCCCTTTTTCTTGCCACCCTTGAGCAAAGGCTTTGGCTATCCTATCGCCGAAAGCATTAGCGGGAACTAATACCAATGGCATTTGCTTACCTTCAGCTTTCATATAAGCGGCCGCATTCTGTGCTTCATCTTCTGGTGATAATGAAAAATAGCAAAGATTTGGTCGAGGCTGTAATTGGTTCGCATCAAGCTCATTGAGCGCAAGCACGCTAACTGGAGCCCCCATTTGGGTAATAACTTGAACGTCACTTTTTAATAATGGCCCAACAATCAGGTTAAAGCCTTCATTTTTTGCTTGCTCAATAAGCGCAGGCATTTGTTTATTAGTGGTATCAAACACCTTGACGCTTTGGGTATTCACAGGGGCTGCATCGATACGTAAAGTGGATGCCACTACATCGCTATCGCTAGCAGTAGGGGTATTACCTGTTGTTGCAGCAACTTGTTCATAAATTTGGTCGAGGACATCATTTCCACTACTTGGGGGATCTATAGCGTCTTGAGAGGGAGACCCTTGAGGCAGACCTTTTTGCGCATCCATAAAGCCTTGCATAATCGCCTGGCCGAATACTTGTCCTTGCCCACTCATGGGTAAAAACAACGCAATCTTAGGATTTTTACCCACTTGAGGTATCATCGCTTGCAGTAAAAGGGTTGGTGTTGTCGTCACTCCAGGGTTATTTGAGTAACGCATTTTCCAATCGTTGTAGCCAGCAAGTAAGGCATCTGTGTCATCTCGGTTATTTTGATAAATATCTAAAAGATCGACCCAGCCTTGGAGAATATTTTCATCGGCACTAATTCCATGAATTTGTTCTGGCGTTAACTGTGTTAACATCTGCCATAACCCATCAATGTTAGCTTGGCGTTCAGTGGTTGTTTTTAATAAAGGTTCTTGGCTAATGTAGGCACGTATCGCCTCCATTGAAGGCTTACCTTGTGCTGCATCAATGATTGCTTGGTAACGGCTAGCATCATCAGATGCGCTTTGCTCAGGTGTTTTTTGGGTTGACGGAAAATATTCCGAGACAATTTGGCACCCAGACAGAGCAAATGTGGACAGCATTGCTGTGCAGATTAACCCTTTTTTCAAATGCAAAAAAATTGAAGGACGCATACTGTATCCAATGGTGTATTTTTCAATTGCTTAATTTTAAACCGGCTATTCGGATGAAACAATGAACCAACCTAATCAAGCTGTGGTTATGGCATCCACGCTGTATATCGTTCCTACCCCAATTGGTAATATGAGGGATATCACGCAACGTGCGTTGGATGTTCTTAAACATGTTGACCTTATTGCTGCAGAGGACACTCGGCATTCAGGCATTCTATTACAGAATTTTGCGATAAATGCACGGTTGTTTGCTCTGCATGATCATAATGAACAGCAAAAGGCAGATCAATTAATTAGTCGACTTCAACAAGGTGATAGTATCGCATTAGTCTCCGATGCGGGTACACCTTTAATTAATGATCCGGGTTATCATCTCGTCAATCGTTGTCGCGAAGCGGGTATTCGTGTTGTACCTTTACCGGGGCCTTGTGCTGCTATTACTGCGTTATCCGCCGCGGGTTTACCTTCAGACCGTTTTTGTTATGAAGGTTTTTTACCGGCTAAAACGAAAGGCCGTAAAGATGTATTGCAATCACTCGAACAAGAAACCCGCACGCTGATTTTCTATGAATCAACCCACCGTTTGTTAGACAGTTTAGCAGATATGGTGGAAGTCTGGGGGCCGGAGCGTCATGTTGTTTTAGCGCGTGAAATCACTAAAACATGGGAGTCTATTGAAGGTCGCCCTGTGGGAGAGTTACTCGCTTGGGTAAAAGAAGATGAAAATCGTCACCGTGGCGAAATGGTGTTGATTGTCGAAGGGTATAAAAAACCAGTCGATGACTCCGCAGTTTCCCCTGAAGTGGTGAGAACATTAAATTTATTACAAAAAGAATTACCCCCTAAAAAAGCGGCGGCGATCACGGCTGAAATTTATGGCCTCAAGAAAAATATGCTGTATAAATTGATGCTTGATAATCAAGATAGTGAATGATTCTTGAGCAAATAGACGAGTTCATTTATATAAGTGGTAAATGAAAGTCGTTAGAGTCTGTACAAGACTCAGCAAAGTGCCTATAATTCGCCGCGGAGTTGGCCAGACAACCGCTGCTTTATCGTAGTCCCTTCGGGAGACGGGTAGAGGGGAGGAAAGTCCGGGCTCCATAGGGCAGGGTGCCAGATAACGTCTGGGAGGCGCGAGCCTACGACTAGTGCAACAGAGAGCAAACCGCCGATGGCCTGTTTACAGGATCAGGTAAGGGTGAAAGGGTGCGGTAAGAGCGCACCGCGCGACTGGCAACAGTTCGTGGCACGGTAAACTCCACCCGGAGCAAGACCAAATAGGGGTTCATATGGTGCGGCCCGCATTGAACTCGGGTAGGTTGCTGGAGCCAGTGCGTAAGTGCTGGCCTAGATGAATGGTTGTCCAAGACAGAACCCGGCTTATCGGCCAACTCCCATTTTTTCGTCATACTTCAAGCTGTGCCTGTGTTGGCGTCACTCGTCAGCCCTAGTCACATACTTTTGTATGCTCCTAGGGATTTCCTCATTTTGCCGCCTTGGCACACCTCGAATTATTTAGAAAAAATTTCAGTTTATAATGCTTCGAGCTGTACCTGTGTTGGCTGCATTCAGCCACACGGGTCACATACTTTTGTATGCTCCCCGCGCTGTCTTCATTTTGCCGCCTCGGTATAACACGAACTATTTAGAAAAAATCATAATCTTTTGATTTAATATAAAAATACTTCTCTTCTTTCTTTTCTGGCTTGTCTTCACCATTTGATACATCAACTCATCAACTCATCAACTCATCAACTCATCAACATCACAACCCTCTGATGCAAATCAATGCGCCCTGTGAATATGTAAATACAATAGTGGTATTTATAATGCATGTTAAAGAGATGTGCGGACATGAAAGAAAAACCACGTGTAAGGTACCAACGTCGCCCTGGTACTACAGGGGGTAAGCTCCCTTGGAATGATTGGCGTAATGCATCAACATGGCGTAAATTTGTACAGTTAACGCTATTGGCGATCAATATTTATATTGGCATCACCTTCTATTTTTGGGTGCGTTACTACGAAACCGGAGGAGCGACAGTTCACCTTCCTCGCCCTGGTGGAATTGAAGGTTGGCTGCCGATTGCGGGGTTAATGAATTTAAAATATACGTTGGAGACGGGGAGTTTCCCGCCAATTCATGCGGCTTCAATGTTTCTGCTTGTTTCTTTTATTTTGATTAGCTTACTGCTCAAAAAAGCATTTTGTTCATGGATGTGCCCGATAGGCACTATATCGGAATATACGGGAAAAATAGGCCAAAAACTGTTTGGTTATCAAAAACAAATCAGTTTACCTAAATGGCTAGATATCCCCCTACGAGGTTTAAAATATTTACTATTAAGCTTCTTTCTCTATATTGCATTTTCCATGTCTGCGCAGATGATCCAATACTTTATGATGTCACCTTATGGGATCATCATTGACGTCAAAATGTTGGATTTCTTTCGCTATATTAGCTTGTTTGCGCTGGTCAGTGTTGCGGTTTTAGTGGTGGCAAGCTTGTTTATTCGTAATGCTTGGTGCCGTTATTTGTGTCCTTATGGTGCATTGCTAGGGCTGTTTTCGTTATTTTCACCATTTAAAATTCGGCGAAATGTGGAAAGTTGCATTGATTGTGGAAAATGTGCGAAAAACTGCCCATCCCACATCCCTGTTGATAAATTAATTCAGGTAAGAACGCTCGAATGTACGGGGTGTATGACTTGCGTGGAATCTTGCCCTGTTGCATCAACACTGGATTTTTCATTGCAATTGCCAGCAAAAAAACATCAATTTCGGTTATCGGGTAGGATGATGGCTATTTTAACCTTGGCAATTTTATTTATCACTATTGGGGTTGCTATGTATTTTGGCGTTTGGGATAGCCCAGTACCCGATAATTATTGGTTTCATATTATTCCAAATGCAAGAATGATAGGCCATTGATGCACAATAAAAAACCCCGCTACATATGATAATAAGCGGGGCAACTTGTTGTTTTGTCGTGATGACAGATTTTGTACTGCTTATTTATACTTATTTCTCGCTTATATTTATTTTCTTACATACTACTTACTACCCCATCAGTTAACCGCTTGCTTAACCATCTGCAATAACTGACGTACATCTTCAGGGCGCGTATTGCCAGTATCTTTATCAATAATTGAGCTATAGATATGAGGAATGATTTTTTTCACGCCTGCATCAAGAGCAATTTGCAAAATTTCAGCAAAGTTATCTAAATCAATGCCGCCTGTAGGCTCTAAAGAAAAATCAAAGTCAGCGCAAGCTTTGGCAATGGCTTTATATTCTTCAATATATGTTAACCCTTTCATATTAAAGAATTTAACAGAGTCAGCACCCATGTCTTTAAGCATCATAATGGCAGTTTCAATCGGAACAATGCCATCTGGCGCTTGAGAACTTAATGGGCCTGTGGAAATTTTTACCATACCCACCGTGCCTGTCGGTGATATGAGCGCATTCACGAAGGTTTCGTTTTGGCCTAATAGTGCACGGCTAATTGGGGCACCAGTGAATACTTGGTTAACGTGCTGCGGTTGCACTTCTTTTGAAATCAACGATACCATGGTTGATTGATTTGGGTCGCCAGCACCCAGGCCAACTGATAATGCATTATCGGTTTTTTGGGCATAAATACGCATATCTGCAATCGCGCTTTCTAAGTCAGGGTAATTTTTAGATAAAACACCAACAACAACAAAGGTTTCTGCTGCAGCATAGATATCTTTTGCATTTTGATGGCTGCCTGCCAAGACGTTTAAACACACGCGGTCACGATAAAAATTCGGTGACAATTTCATTTTAAATTCCTTCTACTAACAAACGAATATTCTGAGAAATAACATCAAGTTGTTCAGTACTAACACTACGAATGTCAGCTTCCACTTTTCCTTCGTTGGCTTTGTACTCACGGAAGTAAATCGCGGTATCACCTTGTTTTAACTCAGCCATGATTTGGTAGGTAGTTTTGCCTATTGTTTTTTCATCAAAGCTAATTTCAGTACGAGCAATATCACGTCCAGCGCCATCCCAGACCACTTGAGCAGAGATACCTTTAATTGCATTCAAATCGCTGATGAATTTACTCATTCGATTGACCATTTCTGGGCCAGTTTCTTTTGTCGCTGTCAGGTACTGTTCGATAGCAAGAGTGAGGCCTAAAATACCTTCTTTACCCACTTTCATCGCACGGCCAATACCTTGGCTTTGGCGTTTTACCCACTCAACATATTGTTTTTTACCAATAACTAGGCCACTTGTTGGGCCTTCAATCGCTTTTGCGCCACTGTAAATCACAATATCGCCGCCTGCTTGGTAGTAAGCTGTGAGCTCTTCTTCAGCGGCAGCATCAACGATCAGTGGTAGCTGGTGGTCATGAGCCACTTTGGCGGCTTGTTCCACGGTTAACATGCTTTTTTGTACGGTATGATGGGATTTGATATACAGAATAGCGGCGGTATTGGGGGTGATTTTTGCAGCTAACTGGGCGGCGTTGCACTCGTTAGCAAAGCCCGCTTCGACCACTTTACCACCACCTAAGCTCACCATTGTATCGACAGGAGCACCGAAATTAACGTTATGGCCTTTAGGTAAAATAATTTCACGAGGCACAACTTTGTCGGATGAATGCAAATTAAGCAGTAAATCATCATCATCTTGTACAATTACCGCTGCAACAGCTTGTGCGATACCGGCAGATGCGCAGGAAACAACAACTGCGGCTTCAACATCTAATAGATTAGCAATGTATTCGCCAGTTTTATTAACTAAGTCTTTAATTTCAAAATAATTATTTAATCCGTAAGCAACACGTTCAACAACTTCCGGAGTTGGCGTTGAAACACCCAGAATTGTCATGCGGCCAGAGGCATTAATAACGTGTTTTAACTGATATTTATCATAAATCGATTGCATGTTCTGATTCACCTTGTGCATGAATAATGTGTTTTCCACCGACGATAGCAGCCAATGGTACGAAGCGGTGAGTGCCTATACGGTGTTCGCCTTCTGCATCCGTGAGCTCGGTTTGCTCTTCTTTAAGGTCAAAAAGGGTTATGTCGGCGTCAAAGCCGGGCCTTAAATAGCCTTTCGCGGGTAATGATAAGAAATTGGCGGCTTTTTCGGTAACGCAGCGAAGCACTTGTTCCGCACTAAAGCCCATACACAGGAATTTGGTCATCACAAAAGCGAGGCTATAAACAGGGCCATTAACGCGGTTGCGGTGGTAAATATCGGAACTGATAATGTCAGGGTAAGTGCCGATGCGCATGGCTTGTTCGGCAACTTTAAAGCTAAAACTCTCACCGCCATGGCCAACATCTAATATGACTCCGCGTGCGAGTGCGCGAGCAATTGAGGGCTTTAGGTAGCCATCTTCGCCTAAAATTTTATTGGGTTTGCCATTAAAGCAGTGAGTGATGATATCGCCACGTGTCAGTAAATCAGCGACTTCATCGATATCCGGTGGGTTGTTGCCGATATGCACCATGAGTGGAAGATGGTGTTTTTTCTGCATTTCTTTAGCTTTAATCAGTGGTGCAATACCATTTTCACCAACCACACTTTTACTCATACGGGCTTTCATACCAACAACAAAGCCTGAGTGGCGCTCGATAGCGTCTTGAAAGCAGGCATCATTGATGTTGTTCATATCGGACAATTCATTTTGTGCAATGATGCCAATGCGTGAAATATTTAACAGAGAAAAGACATTGGTTTTCGATTTTTGTGTCAGTTGATAAAATTTATCAATATCATCAGCACCGACACTGCCTGCATCAACCAGTGAGGTAACTCCGCCAGCGGCTCCTGCTAAATCAGGGTCATCGAAGTAAATAGGTGACTCAACAAAACAGTGTGCGTGAGAATCAATCCATCCGGCGCTGACATAAGTTTTACCTTGGAGATCAATAATTTTGTCAGCTTGCTGGTTACAGGCTAACTCAGGGCCTGCTGCTTCGATTTTTCCATCTTTGATAAGAATATCGATAATCGAGCCATCGATACGCTTACCTTGTTTGATGATTAGAGTGTACATAGTTGCCCTCTTTATACTCATACTCGATGCTCGTCATACTTCAAACCGCAGCGTTGTTGGCAGCACTTCCGCTACCCTAGTCACATACTTTTGTATGCTCCTAGGGATATCGTCGTTTGTCGCCTAGCTGCAATTTGAATTATCTAGAGCATGCTAAAATACTTGAATACTTGTTCTAAATAATGCCAATCGCAGCGTTGTTGGTTACTCTTACGCTACTCTTTGAACTATTTCGAGCCTGTTTTTAATGATGTTATTCAGTAACCCGGAGCAGATGCTCCGGGAGGATACTAGTTAGGCGACGATTGGGAAGAAATAACCAAATAACATCGCACCTAAAATGGCGCCACCGGCAACCGGTTTTTGCCATACATAGAAAATCAATGCGCCGATTAAAGAACCAATTCCGATTGGAATAGAAGCTGCCATGGCGGCTAAGATAATCAATGGGCCTAAGAATCGACCTGAAGTATTACCCGCACCCATCATGACGTCTGCACCAAAGGTTGAGTTGGCTTGGGCAATGGTAAATTTACGTGCAAAGACAATCAGTAAACCGATTAATACCCCAAGGAATAAACCTGTCACTAATGAAAGCCAGAAGTTAGTGACTAGAATATCCCAACCCGCAGCGAGGAATAGAGCAGGAACACCCAGCCCAATACCAGTTTGTAGCGCCCCACCAATATCTAAAATACCAACCAGTGACCCTTCGATGATTCGAGCAAATAAGAAACTTGCACCGAATGCGGCGACTGCACCGTAAACCCCTGTATCTAAGCCTGCACGTAACATGGCGACGAACGCTACTTCGTTAAATGCACCAAAGCCGTAGACGACATACATGTGGGTACCGGCGAAGATCCCAGCAGATAGCAATCCAACAAAAATCGGGAAGGACCATTCTGCGTACCAAAAATCTTGTTTGTTAATTTCAGTTGTCATGATTATTTCCCGCTCAGCAGACCGTGGACGTATTCAAGCCACAATGGTTTATCTAGGTTGAAAGAGGTGATCATCTTCAGGTCGAACTCACGGAAGAAGCCGCTGAGAACGAACAAGAGAACCACGGTTATCATCATTGTGCGAGTGATACGGTTCCAGCCGTTGTCATCAACGCCTTTACCAATCAAGATACCTAAAACTAAACCCGGGATAGCATTCCCCATGATTAACTGAGCACAACCACCAAATAATGTTGCCCAGAAACCTGAACGACGACCAGCATCCATAGCAGCTAACCAGAAGATGACTGGCATCACTGTGTTAACTAACAAGTTTGCGGCAGGCACTAGTACATTAATGGCTGTCGTTTGCAGTGCAGCCGGAACTGCGGAAGCGGTTGTGTTTAAGAAGGCGACAACTAATGCCCCGATGATGGCACAAGCAATCGCCATTTTTTTCGGGTTATGCAGTGTGTCAGCGACACTACGATTTTTGGTTAACAGCGCTGCCGCACCCCAGTTTGGGATGATGCGGTGGTCAACGTCTTGTGTAAATGCCCCTGCAGCAACTGATGATGCCCATGCATTAAAGAAAAATCCTAAGCCAAAAGAAAAGTGAGATGCTGGGTCGCCTTCACACGCGTTCAGCTCACCCAATGTACGGAATGCCCCCATACCTTGTACGGTTGGTGCGTGGAACATACGCGCAGCCCCTGCGCCTAAGCCAAAGCCGCAGAGCCCACCGATGATCAGGGACATGCCCAATATTTCTAGAAAAGATGCAGTTTCACTCATGGAATTAACTCCAGACCTGATTGCTATTATTGTTCTGTAAATGGTATTTCGTTGACAGAAAGTAAAGTGACATCCAGCGAAACGTCGAGTACAACACGAAAATGTTCACGTTTGCGTGGCAAAAAGAGAAAAAGAAATTTTTCTGTCCGCGAATGAGAGTGAGCACTAATCACTTCAACATCCTTTGGTTCAATTCGTAGGATGATGTCTGTGCTGTTTTTCAGTACGGTTTTTTGAATTGAATTTAAGGCGTCAGCTATCGCTTTTTGCTTAGTGTCGCCTTGCCCTGTAACCCGTACAACCGTTTCGATAGATTTTTTCATTAAGCGTTGCCGTATTTTTTATTGAATGCTTTTACTAAGCGCTCGCCTAACTCTTCCTTGTCCATAAAACCGAAACCTAATACATTGCAACCGTCTGCAATTGCGGTTTCTCCCTCTTCAATGGAGCGCATCCCATAGCGAGCTTTATAGCCATACTTAGTTTGAGCTGTGATTGCACCAGCGCCACCACTTCCACAAAATGAGATACCTAAATCGGCTTGTTCTGCGTTCATCACATCGCCAAGTTTCATGTCAGCGGCGACACCTGGAACAACAATCGCTTTACCGCCAGCAGCTTCAACACCCGCCGCTACTTTTTGGCCTTTACCTAAACGGTCACCGATAACAACAACTATCTGTTTCATAAAATATTCTCCAAATCCTACCAAATTAGTAATTAATCATTTGAACGTGCAACTTCAAAGTGAACAGAGAGTAAATAGGTTTCTTCAGGTGCTAAAC
Organism: Providencia sp. PROV223; assembly: GCF_028479245.1. NCBI lineage: Bacteria > Pseudomonadati > Pseudomonadota > Gammaproteobacteria > Enterobacterales > Morganellaceae > Providencia > Providencia sp. PROV223. The sequence continues at coordinate 118,133 of NZ_JAMPNG010000010.1, read as the reverse complement.
CGGGAAGTGTGTCAACAACCCGTTGCGCGAGCGTAATCGAATGTTCAGAGATTTCATCAAATAGGCTGATATCAACTTCTGGTAAGGCTTCACCCGTTTTTGCTCTACCGACCATGGCACGTAAATGAGATTCCAACATCTGTTGTTGTACATCCGTGGTGTAGCAATCCTCCTGCTTGAGCCAGTCAGTAATCACTGCTAGCAGTTTTTGTGTCACCTCATCAATATCAAGGTTATGTTCTAACATTTTAAAAACGACAACTGATTCACTCATAACTATTTAAAATCCAAAGTAATATTGCAAGTTAGACTACTCTGTTCCTTCATGCCTTATACATTAGACGTTTATTGGTATTTTTTGCAGGCAGTGAATTTCCACTTCAAAGTGGAAATTATTTGGAAATAAATATTAGTTGGATTGGTATGTTTTTTGTTCTATGTGGAAGTTAAGTGGAAAAATTGACATCAATCAATTATCTAAAAAGGATAAAAATAACAATACTTCGAATAAAATATGTTGTTTATCAATTGATTATTTTTTTACATAAAAAATGGAATTGAAAAAAGGAACTGGAAAGAAAAGTGGAAACAATAAATGGAAATTATGTTGTGTTGATTGTAATAGCTTCCACTTAGTTACTCTGTGCGTAAAACAGGCCGTTTAGGATAGGAAAATATTTGCGAGAGTTGTGGTTAGGATCACGTAAAAGTCAGCAACTTCCACTTTTCCACTACGAAGTGGAAGTTGCTATCAGATTAGAGGATACGTGCTAAGCTATCTTTAGCTATCACTTGGAATTCATTGAAATTTTTGACACTTACTAAGCGACGAGTCGTTTTTTCCTTTACAAAGGTAACGAATAAATCATAAATAGCCATCGCTTCTTCATAGTCTGTTTTACTAATAGCCAACAAGAAAATGACATAAGCGTTCTCTTTGGTTTCTTTATTCCATTCAATGCCTTTTGGGGCCACAACGGTTGCAACCACCGTTTTATTGGCAAGTAAGCCTAAAGAGTGGGGTAATGCGATGCCTTCCCCGAGCAATGTGGAAACAATTGATTCACGTTCTTGTAGTGATGGATAAAAATCGGGGGTTACATAGCCTTCTTGTTGTAATTTATGGCAAACCATTTGAAAGAGCTCTTCTTGGCTAATTTTTTCATTAATTACCATGAAGAACCGTTCATCAAAAAAACGCTCAATAATATAAGGGCGAGTTTGATCAACCATAGCTAGGCGGCCAACTTGCTCTAGCTGATAGGGCGTTGGGAAAGGCGCGATTTTAATAACAGGCTTGTTTTTCTCTGAAATTCGTACTGTGGTTATCACGAAATCTTCAGTGACTTCATCCAAGGATTCATACTCTTGTAATGTTAACCCTCGACTAAATTTGAGTTGTGGAAACTCACGCATGATTTTAGATTCAACCACGCGAAACGTGGAGTTTCCTGCATCGGTGACTACCAGTACTTCTGTTTGGCGAATTGACCCTGCGCCATAGTTACGTTCGAGGCTAACACCGATATGAACTGCAAGATAACCCAGTTCATCTTCACTGATTGGGTGGGGGAGTAATTGTTTACTTGCGCTGGTTAATGCGCTGAGTGTGACGTCATAGGCAAACGGATAGTATTGTTTAATATCAGATAATAGCGGATTTGGTGTAGAAATATGATACTGCAGGCGAGTGATTAAGGCCGCAAGATGCGTATTGAGATCTTTTTTGAGCTTTTCATCATTTCGTAAGTCATAATTATATAATTCATTAATATAATTTAAAATATATTCACATAGCTCATTATGAGTACCACTTTTTTGCGTGCTAGAGTCTTGGTTACTAATACGTTGGGCAACAATTTGGTCATGCAAATAGCTGAGTTCCGCCCCAGAAAGGTCATTGCCAAGAAAGTAGATCAAACCTTTGGAGATTTCATCGCACGCTTTACGGATCACTTCTTCACTGTCATCGTTTTTGACCGCAGTGGTGAGCTCATGGCCGCGAGTGATACGCAAAATAGTGACCGCACAATTAAAAACTAGGTATAAATGGCCTTCATTGCTAATCCGAATATCAAAACGATTCAAACTGTTATGTAATACTTTATCGATATATGACAGGTCTAAATTATCCAGACAATCGGGGCGGAAAGTGGTTAAATCAGGCGATATCTGTGCGCAATAACGACGCCATAAAGTTTCAGTCATACAAGCTCGAACTGCCCACTCGCTACCATTCAAACGAATACCTTGGTGAGGAATACTTTCTAATGCAATTTGGTATTTTTGCAGCTGTTCTCTCACCGCCCCCATATCTTGTTGTAAAGTGCCTCGGCTGATAAACCATTCCTCAGCGATATCATCAAGCTTTACGGGAAGTGATAGCATTAAGAGCTTTAATAGCAGTGCATCAATGCGCTCTTTGCTCGTTCGAGGGATATGATCGTCTTCATCATTTTGTTGAGTAAAGGTCGCAAATAGGGCTTCGTCTTCAATGTTCAACCGGTAACCACGACCTCGTTCATACACAATATGTGCACTATATGGCTGTATCAATTCATTGATTTCATTGATATCAGAACGAATAGTTCGAGTAGAAACGGAAAAGTTTTTTGCTAATTCGTCTTGAGGAACAACCTCATTCAGAATTTGAGCAAAAATTTGATTATGTCGCTGTTGAGTGAATAGAGCCACGGAAACACCTTTAAAATCAAAACGAAAAAGCATTTGAGCAATAAAATTACGTCTTTTTTGCTCGCTAATGGCAGGACTCTAACACAAGCGTGTCAATATGTAGGATATGTAAATGATGAAATTTGCGAATCCGTTCGCAAAATTCATGCTGTTATAGCAGGAAAGTGGCTAGTTTTGTTCCCCAAGGTCGATTAACAGGCCTCTAAACGGTTTATCTGCACTAATGATGATTTGATTATCATCTTGGATAAATGCCCCATCATTGCAATTCATCCCGAGTTGTTCGCCTTTTGGTGTTCGTAATGTTGCTCCACCATGTATAGACTGAAGGAATGAATTTTTTCCTTTTAGCGTGATCGCTGTTGATTCATCGGCTGCCAAGTGAATTTGAGTGATCCAAATTTGTTGACGTAATTGAATGCTTTGATCTTCCCCATCAGGAGAGGCGATAAGCTTACTCTCATTTTCACTAATGGCTATTTTTTGCAAGGGCAAAGATTCTTGCTGTGGGCAAGCATTTAACCAGAGCTGTAAACGCGTTAGTGGTGTTTTGGGGCACACATTTTGTTCACTGTAGCTAAGATCTGGGCGTGGTGAGAAACGCACACATTCACCTTCATCCGCTTGGATGGTATTACCTAAACTGTCTCGATATTCTGCGTGCCCTTTTAGGATGATATTTAAAATATCAACATGAGGGTAGGTTCTTGGCTGTAGCGCATTTTGTGGCGCAATAACCTCTTGATTCAGCACTCTGAGTGTTTTAAAACCCATAAAATCTGGGTCAAAATAATGGCCAAATGAAAAGGAATAACGCGCTTGCAGCCAACCATAATCAGCTTTTCCGCAATGGTTAGCGGGTCTCAGTGTCATCATAATGGTTAACCCCCATCGAAAATAAATAAGTTAATAATCTATTGTTATAATAAATAGCTGGACGTTGAATTGTTAGCCAGTTAATCTGTTTCCCTTGTTCAAATTTCCTGAAAGAGAAACTTCATGAGTAAAGAGAGAGCATTAACGCTTGAATCATTAAGGGTTATGGATGCAATCGACCGCCGTGGTAGTTTTGCTGCAGCTGCTGAAGAGTTGGGGCGAGTCCCGTCTGCACTAAGCTATACCATGCAAAAATTAGAAGAAGAGCTCGATGTCATTTTATTTGACCGTTCAGGGCATAGAACTAAATTTACGAATGTCGGTAGGATGTTACTTGATAGAGGAAGGATCCTACTTGAAGCCGCTGATAAGCTAACATCTGACGCGGAAGCCCTTGCAAAAGGATGGGAAACGCATTTAACCATCGTGTGTGAAGCTTTAGTTCCTGCTAATTCACTTTTTCCACTGGTGGAACGACTGGCGGAAAAATCAGAAACACAGTTATCTTTGATTACTGAAGTATTGGCGGGAGCATGGGAACGCCTTGAAAGCGGTAAAGCGGATATTGTCATTGCCCCTGATATGCATTTTCGATCATCTTCAGAAATTAACTCTAAATCGTTATACACCATTAATCATATTTATGTTGCGAGCCCGGATCACCCCATTCATCAAGAACCTGAACCATTATCTGATGCGACTCGAGTGAAGTACCGTGGAATTGCAGTAGCTGATACCGCACGTGAGCGACCTGTGATAACGGTGCAGTTGTTGGATAAACAACAACGATTAACCGTGTCGACAATTGAAGATAAACGCAATGCTTTATTGGCTGGTCTTGGTGTTGCAACAATGCCGTATCCAATGGTTGAACAAGATATTCGTGAAGGGCGTTTAAAAGTAGTTGGCGCAGAGTATAGCCATGAGACGAATATTATTATGGCGTGGCGGCGAGATAGTATGGGGGAGGCTAAGTCGTGGTGTCTCCGAGAAATCCCCAAACTTTTCCGATTATAACTTCGTCATACTTCGCACTGTAGCGGTGTTAGCTTCACTCACTAACCCTAGTCACATACTTATGTATGCTCCTAGGGATTAGTGAGCTTGCAGCCTTGCTACAGTACGAATTATTTAGAAGTTAACTTGAGGTTGAAAAATAAACCCATCAACATCAATTTGCCACCTACCTACAACTCAAACTATTTAGAGTTTACGAGTCGCGTGATAATTAGTGGTGATTCAACAAGAATAAATAAAGCTGCCCAGCTTAATTTTCATTTACTGATAACGATGATTTAGTTTCTATTAACTTCAAAACAATTATTTTGAATAAAAAAATACCTCCCGAAGGAGGTATAAGTTGGACAAAAAATGAAGCTAAATTAATAAGGGTGATAATGAAATCGGAATTACCATTTTTTATTTAATAAATGGTCAATACTAAATTTTCCTGGGCCGGTCACAGCTAACAGTAAGAAACCGCCGGCAATAGTAAAGTTTTTCATAAACATTAAGCTATTTGGCGCAACGCTAAAGTCGATATGGAACAGGAGTGCGGTTAATACCGTAAAGCCTGCGGTAAATAAAGCGACAGTCCGAGTTAAGAAACCGAATAAAACCGCTAAGCCACCGCCAAGTTCTAATAAAATGGTTAAAGGTAATAAAAAGCCTGGAACGCCCATTGCTTGCATGTATTGTTGTGTTCCTGCGTATGCATCTCCCAGTTTTCCATACCCAGCGACAATGAACAGAATTGGCATCATAATGCGAGCTAATAATACCGCACCACTTTCTAAATTTTTCATTGAGATTCTCCAGACTAATAAGTCATTAAATATAAATTAGTTGCGATATATGTCGCTTTGTAGTGTTGTTTTCAGCACAAATAGGTAAGAAAACATTCGATGGGCTTATAATAGTCATTTGCTTATTCAATAAAAAGCAAAGCTTATTCACAAAGATGGTCAAAAAATTTGAACTGTGGTGAGGGGGAAATGAGTTGAAGTGTAGTGGTTAGACTAACCTATTGATTTTAAGTTGAATTATTTTTTTCCTGCATTAATTGTACTTTGAATTGTTCTTACTATGCCCCACATTGTGAAGGCTTTTTTCCCTAATTGAAGTATACGTTGTGGTTTTTTTAGTGAATAAATCGAAAGCAGGCCTGTTGCTGCAATAAACAAAGGACGGAAGGTAACGAAGGCTTTCCATGTACGGTCATAAGGGGCTGTCACATGTAGCCAATCCTCAGAACTGGCAGCAAGGTCATTCCGTTGCTGCTCAATTCTGTTGAGTAACCGTTGTTTTTTTTCGGCAAGTAATTGGCGTTTATTTCTGGTCATTATCCTTACCTGCTAATGCATTTGCATCTTGGCTTAGTTGCTCCCGTGTGGAGCTCAATAAAGTGGACTGTTTTGCTTTTTTGAGCGCCCAACTAGCAAAGATAATGGCGAGTAGAACCAAACTCCCTGTAGTGATAGCCAGTGCTTGATAACGGTAAACAGGGTCTACAGACCAAAAAATGAGCCCAATTAGACACATCAGGCCAAAAGCAGTAAAAAGAAGCGCTAGCCCAACTAATAATAGCAACTGGATAAAATTAACTTTCTCTTCTTCGAGCTCAACGGCAATGAGCTGAAGGCGAGTTTCAACAATATTAACGGTAATACTGGCGATGCGTTGCAGTATTTCAAGGACCCCTTTACCGGGGCCCTGACGTTGTTGATTTTGTTCCATAAGCAATTAACGTTTCGCGAGAAGTACGCCAAGAACTACACCAACGGCAGCACCAATACCGATACCAGTCCATGGATTTTCTTTGACATAGTTGTCTGCGCGACCCGCAATTTCTTTAGTTTGTTCAGTGATCCTTTCGGTGGTTTGGCCGAGCTTAGCACGAGATGAGTAAAGTACATCTTTCGCTTTGGATTTTAAGCTTTCAATCTCTTCTTTCGACTTCTCGCCTGTATCATTCAATACGGCTTCAAGAGAATCTGCTAACGCTTTTAGTTCCGCACGTAGGTCTTCTGATGAATGATTTAATGACATATAGAACCTCCTATCAATAGAAAAGAAACTTCACTGTATTAACAATAACTGTTTTTGCATTAAGTGCAATGAGTTATTCGATAATAAATTATGGGATCAGAAAAAATGTAAAAAATAGTATTTAGGAAAATATTTTTAATATTAGTAGGTTAACTTAGTTGTAAGGGATAGAAATATTAAGACGTAAAATTAGGTAAAAATAAAAATGCGAGAACTCGAAGTTCTCGCATAGGCGGATTAATTTGCTTTTTTGCTAGACAGTTTTTTCTTTACGACAACAGCAATACTACCGATTAACCCAAGGATTAATAAGCCTACAGGAATTAGCATCAATACATTCATAATGTGATGCTCATATTGTAGGAAGATTGGGCTTTTACCAAAGCCATAACCGATAGCCGTTAAAATTAACACCCACAACAGACCACTTAACCAATTAAATACTTGGAAACGGCCATTCTGCAAACCTGCGAGGCCTGCAATTGTTGGAAGCAGTGTTCTAACAAAAGCTAAAAAACGGCCAATTAATAAGGCAGCGAGGCCATGACGATGGAATAAGCCATGAGCGCGTTGGTGGTAGTGTTCGGGTAAGTGTGCTAGCCAGCCTTTAACAATACGTGTGTTCCCTAGCCATCGCCCTTGTATATAACCTACCCAGCAACCTAAACTGGCGCCAGCGGTTAAAATTACGATGGTGAGTGGATAACTTAATGTGCCTTTAGCGATGAGTACACCAACTAAAATCAACAAGCTATCGCCAGGTAAAAACGCTGCAGGTAATACCCCGTTTTCAAGAAACAAGATAGCGAACAGCATGAAATAAATCGACCACACTAACGCAGGGTTAGATAGGGTGACATAATCTTGGTGCCAAAGGGCGAAAAAAAGTTCTTTAACTAATTCCATTAATGTTTCCTAAACGGCAATAACAGCAACAAACTTGTTGTTGGGCAGGGAGAAATGGATTAAGTGAATGCCAAAGTGAAAGTAGTGTTTCCTCAGGCTGTTAGTGTAAAGCACGCTCACTTTAACAAAACAGAAAATAACTAAACAGCAAATTTTAAGCTTATTTTTAGAATTCATTTAAGTTTCGGCCGATTTTTACAAATTACTGTGTGCCATGTAATGATGTAAAGTGCTTAAAAACGGCTTTTAGCCTGTTTTTTGCTTAGAGTATGCGAAATATACTGGTTAATTTATCTTTTAATGTAAAAAAATAACGATAAAACAATAATGGCTAATTATTGCATTTTAAGACTATTTACCGTATCTTATCGCCATAGCAAAGGGGAGTAACTTCTTCTTGTCGGTTTATCGTCATTACGGTGTACTCATTACACCCGGTAGCCGAGCACCACAGTTCCCTGTTTTCGGGTTATTTGTGTTGTAAGTGAGACCTTGCCAGAAGGCGAGGTTTGCTCATAATTTACAACCAAAAGACATAACTTGTGGTTAATGAATTTTAAGCGGCTGATGTCTTCTGGATATCAGCCGTTTTTTGTTTTTAAGGGAAAGGAAAATGCACTCAGTTGGTAACCCAATTTTATGGGGTAGTTTTGCCGTTATTATTTTACTTATGTTACTCATTGATTTGTTCTGGCAAGGGAAACACAAAGGCCAAGCAATGTCGATGAAACAAGCTGCGGCTTGGAGTATCGTGTGGGTAACGCTTTCGCTTCTCTTTGCGGCGGGCTTTTGGTGGTATCTTAATGAAAACGTGGGACGTGAGTTTGCCGATAGCCAAACAATGGCGTTCTTAACGGGTTATTTATTAGAAAAAGCATTAGCTGTTGATAACGTATTCGTTTGGTTAATGCTCTTTAGTTATTTTGCAATCCCTGCAAATTTACAGCGTCGTGTGCTGGTTTATGGAGTATTAGGCGCTATCGTACTTCGTACGATTATGATTTTTGCAGGTAGTTGGTTAGTCACACAATTTAGCTGGATTTTATATGTATTTGGCTTGTTTTTGCTATTTACTGGTTTGAAAATGGCTTTTGCTAAAGAAGATGACTCGCCAATCACGGATAAACCGTTAGTAAAATGGGTTCGTTCTCATTTACGTATGACGGATGAATTGCATGGTGAAAAATTCTTTATTAAACGCAATGGTGTCCTATTTGCGACCCCACTTATTTTAGTGCTGATTTTAGTTGAAATTAGTGACGTGATATTTGCGGTGGACAGCATACCTGCTATTTTTGCGGTAACGACTGACCCATTCATTGTTTTAACATCGAACTTATTTGCCATTTTAGGCCTACGTGCGATGTATTTCTTGTTGTCTGGAGTTGCTGAAAAGTTCTCAATGCTAAAATACGGCTTAGCAGTAATTTTAAGCTTTATCGGTATAAAAATGCTATTGATTGATATTTTCCATATTCCAACGCCGATTTCGTTGGGGGTAATTGCCTCAATCTTAGTCGTAACGTTAATCATTAATGCCATTGTTAATAAACGTAACGAAGCAAAAAGTTAATTTAGCTTTTTTATTTTTAAATCCTCTACTGTAAAAGTAGGGGATTTTTTTTAACCCTATGAAAATACTCAACCATTTTACTCCTCTCATTCTACTATAAGAAACAAAACTCTATTGAGATCACAGTTATGTAAAATGTTTGTTAAACAAAGTCAATCATTGTGTATATTTTGAATAATTGCCTTTTCAGGCGACTATTATTCCTTATACTTGCTGTGCAAACACATTTAATTCCTAATAAAGATAAATAATATAGGTCTATTATGGATACAAATAAAACAGGGTTATGGCGAGTTATTAGCCAAGGTAGTCTAGTCAAACAGATACTGGTTGGCTTGGTCGCGGGTATTTTGCTTGCATGGTTATGGCCATCTGCTGCAAAAAATGTCGGGTTGTTAGGGGATTTATTCGTTAGTGCGTTAAAGGCGGTTGCTCCGGTATTGGTATGGGTGTTAGTGATGTCATCCATTGCTAACCATCGTCAAGGGCAAAAAACCAATATCAAACCGATCCTGGTGTTGTATATTTTGGGAACATTTTTTGCCGCGGTTGTTGCCGTTATTGGTTCTTTCCTGTTCCCGTCAAGTTTAGTTTTAGCCGTGGGGGATACACAGTTAAATCCACCGGGTAATATTGCCGAAGTGTTAAAAGGTTTGCTAATCAATATATTTGCGAATCCTGTCGACGCACTGATTAAGGGTAATTATATTGGTATATTAGCGTGGGCGATCGGGCTGGGTATTGCGCTGCGCCATGCAAATGAAACCACAAAAAATTTAGTTCATGACTTTTCTAATGCAGTAACACAACTGGTACGTGTTGTGATCCGCTTAGCGCCTTTAGGGATTTTTGGCTTAGTTGCTTCAACTATCGCAACGACAGGCTTTGCAACCTTAAAAGGCTATATACATGTTCTCGCAGTATTAATTGGCTGTATGTTAATTGTTGCTTTCATTGTTAATCCACTAATTGTGTATTGGAAAATGAAACGCAACCCATATCCATTAGTTTTCGCTTGTTTACGTGAAAGTGGGGTAACGGCATTCTTTACACGTAGTTCTGCAGCGAATATTCCTGTGAATATGGGGATGTGTCGTCGTATGAATCTGCATGAAGATACCTACTCTGTTTCTATCCCATTAGGTGCAACAATCAATATGGCAGGTGCAGCGGTAACGATTACTGTTCTGACGTTAGCTGCGGTACATACGTTAGGGATCCCTGTTGATATCCCAACGGCATTATTATTAAGTGTTGTGGCAGCAGTTTGTGCATGTGGCGCCTCTGGGGTTGCGGGGGGCTCACTATTGCTGATCCCATTAGCTTGTAACATGTTTGGTATTTCAAATGAGATTGCGATGCAAGTGGTCGCAGTTGGTGTGATGATTGGCGTGTTACAGGATTCAGCAGAAACGGCGCTTAATTCTTCAACTGACGTGTTATTTACTGCGGCGGTGTGTTTAGCGGAAGATGAGAAACTGGCGAACGCGGAAGCGCGGTTATCTCACCGTGATTAATGAGCAAGTGAACTAAATAAAAAGGCAGGGATCGTGAAAACAATCTCTGCCTTTATTTTTGAAAATACGGTTAATTGTCAGTGACAAACCTCACCAACAGAACGAGCAATCAAAGCTGATACGCGATTTTCATTCCTTGTTCAATTGCGCGGCGAGCGTCAAGCTCGGCTGCTACATCAGCACCGCCAATAACATGGGCATTAATGCCACGTTCTGCTAATTGTATTTTTAATGGACGGTAAGGCTCTTGTCCTGCACATAAAATCACATTGTCAACGGGAAGGCACTGCGTTTTATCTTGATAGCGAATATGGAGCCCTTCGTCATCAACTCGCATGTATTCAACACCATTTAGCATATGAACACCACGTTTCATCAGTGATAAACGGTGAACCCAACCCGTCGTTTTACCAAGGCCTGCCCCAACTTTACTATTTTTACGCTGTAATAAGTACAATTGACGGGCTGATGCCATAGGGACTTTTTGTGGGGGGAATACGCCACCTTTAGAATGAATTGAGGTATCAATATTCCACTCTTTATTAAATAGTGAAGTATCTAAACTGCTACTTTTCCCTTCCTGGGTTAGCAATTCAGCAACATCAAAGCCAATCCCTCCAGCACCAATAATAGCGGCGCTTTTACCAACAGAACGCTGTTTGGTGATGACATCGATATAAGAAATGACTTTATGGTGTTCAATGCCTTCGAGCTGGATTTTCCGTGGGGTGACGCCCGTTGCAATAATGACCTCATCAAATCCCGATAAACAGTCAACATCGGCTTGGTGTTCAAGGCGTACATCAATATGTAATAGTTCTAGTTGTCGGCAGAAGTAACGGATAGTTTCATGAAACTCTTCTTTACCGGGTATTTGCTTTGCGAGGTTAAATTGCCCACCTATGTGGTTAGATTTTTCAAACAAAGTGACGCGATGCCCCCGTTTTGCCGCGTAAATTGCACAAGACAACCCAGCAGGCCCTGCGCCAACAACTGCAACAGATTTACTCTGTGGGGCTTTTTCGTTGGGGTAATCCATTTCTCTAACGGCTTGTGGGTTAACTAAACAACTGGCCAGTTTGCCACTAAAAATGAGGTCGAGACAGGCTTGGTTGCAGCCAATGCAGGTGTTGATTTCGTCTGCTCTATTTTCTGCCGCTTTACGAACAAACGCTTCATCAGCCAGAAACGGCCGAGCCATTGAAACCATATCGGCTTGATGATTGGCAATAATATGTTCTGCAACAAAAGGGTCATTGATGCGGTTAGTGGTTATCAGCGGAATATTCACTTTTCCCATTAATTTCTGGGTAACCCAACTAAATGCACTACGGGGAACTTGCGTTGCTATCGTCGGTATTCGAGCTTCGTGCCAACCAATACCCGTGTTAATCATACTGGCGCCTGCATTTTCAATTTGTTTGGCGAGTAATTCGATTTCTTCCCATATTGAACCTTCTTCAACTAAATCCAACATGGAAAGTCGATAAATAATAATAAAGTTAGCGCCAACAGCTTCCCGTATTCGCCGTACGATTTCAATAGGAAAACGAATTCGGTTTGTGTAACTTCCACCCCATTTATCGGTTCTATGGTTGGTACGTTTGGTGATGAATTGGTTAATTAAATAGCCTTCGGAGCCCATAATTTCGACACCATCATAGCCTGCTTGTTGAGCGAGTTTGGCTGTTGTCACGAAGTCATCAATCGTTTTTTCAACGTCATCAGTTGAGAGTTCTCGGGGGGCGAATGGAATAATCTCTGCTTGAATAGGACTTGGTGCAACTAATTTAGTATGCAGGCCATAACGCCCTGCATGTAAGATTTGTAAGGCGATTTTACCGTCAGCTTGGTGGACGGCATCCGTGATTTGTTGATGAAATGAAAGTTGGTTTTTGTCGTTTAATACTGCGCCATGAGCGGTAAGCGCCCCTTCTGGATTGGGGGCGATACCACCGGTAATGATCAGACTGACACCATTTTCAGCGCGTAGGCGGTAAAAATGCGCTAGCCGCTCGCTGCCTTGCGGGTGCTCTTCAAGCCCAGTATGCATCGAGCCCATCAAAATACGGTTTTTTAGGACGGTATGGCCTAAATCAAGCGGGGTAAAAAGGTGTGGAAAATTGCTCATTATTATACTCCCATTCGGGATTTCATTAACAGGTCAGATGAGTTAACTGTAGCGTAATGAAGCTGCAATTTGGTAAAGATGTTAAAATTTTGTGATTTTTATCATATGTTTTCGGTTAAATAGCTGAGTGTCATAAAAAATAGGTGTTTTTTTATTTTTATGTCATAAACAGAGATTAAAAAAAGAGACACACAGCATAAAGAACGATATAGGGGAAACAATGATGAAAGAGATTTGCCAAGCTATTACTTTAGAAGGTGAATACGTTCGCCTTGAACCTCTATCTCACCAATATGATGTCGAACTGGCAGATATCATTCGACGAGATGGGTTAAATAATTTGTGGTATGCCTTAGTTCCTGAGCCTGAGCATTTTTCTCAAGATGTGGAAAAGCGTCTGGAAAATTTCCAGAAAAAGGAATGTTTACCTTTTGTGGTGATTGATAAACGCACTGGTAAGCCTGTTGGTATTACTTCTTATAACCGTGTGGACCATGCGGTAAGACGGGTTGAAATCGGAGCCACTTGGTATGGGGTCGAAGTACAACGCACTGCATTAAATACAGAGGCTAAATATTTGCTGTTAAAGCATGCTTTTGAGGAATTAAATTGCGTTGCAGTGGAGTTTCGTACGCACTTTTTAAATAGCCAAAGTCGTCGAGCTATTGAACGTTTAGGGGCCAAGCTCGATGGTATTTTGCGCAACCATATGAAAACTAAAACAGGTGAGCTACGTGATAGCTGTGTATATAGCATTATCGAATCAGAATGGCCGTCGATAAAACATCACTTAGAATGGCAGATGGTGAAACCGCGCTAAGATTAGGTGCCAGTAATCGCCCACCGAAAGGTGGGCGATGATGCCAACATCAAGCTTTAACATTTCGCTGCTTTATGTAGCGCTTGTACTTTAACCTCTGTTGGCCTCGCTCCTGTGATTTCGCCTATATTTTTGCCAATAACCGCTTTATTGATTTCAAAAGTCGCCACAACGTCAGCACCATGTTCTTACAAGTAACGGATCAAACATTTACCCATTTTTCCGCAACCATATTGAACTGCATGTACTTTTTTCATCATTTTTGTTCTATATGAGAATTATCTATAAACTATATTGTGAGGTCTGAATGTAAAAAATATTGTTTTATATCAATTATTTGAATGAAGAACTTTTAATAAGTTTAGTTGCCATTATGATGTTGTTTTTATTATTAATTTGATATTGGTAAAAGTTAAATATAGATAAGGTGTGAGAAACTGATTTAAATAAAAAAGAGTAGAGCTCATTAAAATTGCAGAAAACGACTTTCAAATGATAGCAATTGCTTATGCTATCGCATTGAATTATAAGTGGAGGGATTGAGTTGAACACAATTTCAGCATACGGTTTCGAAACACTAGACCTAAGCTAAAACTACACGTATAATCCTCTCCACTTTGGCCCCTTAGCTCAGTTGGTTAGAGCAGTCGACTCATAATCGATTGGTCACTGGTTCAAGTCCAGTAGGGGCCACCAAATTTTAGCTGTTAAATCAGCGCATTAAGCCACTTCATCGTAAGTGGTTTTTTTGTTTTTCTAAAGCATATCACGCTAATTACCCCTAAATACTTTTGTAATTCATTTCAGTTTTTCATTTCTTGTTAATTCGTATATTTACTGGTTTTTTGAAATTATGTGATTGATATTGCAATTCTTTTGGTGACCTAAAGATTGAATCTATTGAAATCCTTTTCATATATTTAAGCTTGATAGTTTCAGTAGCACCCTTGTACTAACAAAACATGGGCAAATGTTTTGCATCTCCCAAATGTGCAAGGAAATTGTGCACACGCAGGTTATTTTGTATTAATTCATAACTAGACTTGATATAACCTATTTAGGTTATTTTAAAATTAAATTAATTTATGCATAAAAGGTGTGTATATGGAAAATAAGCTTAACAACAATGAGCAGCAAAATGCGCTAGATATTCAGTTTATGACGCAAGCTTTGGCTTTGGCAACGGATGCTGCGAAAAATGGCAATGAACCCTTTGGTGCAGTATTAGTTAAAAATAACCAAGTCGTTATGACAGGTGAAAATCATATTCATACTGAAAGTGACCCAACCTATCATGCGGAGTTGGGTCTCATACGCCAGTATTGTTCTGAACATAAAGTCATGGATTTATCCGATTATACGCTGTACACCAGTTGTGAGCCGTGTTGTATGTGTTCCGGTGCAATGGTATGGAGCCAATTAGGTCGGATGGTTTATAGTCTTTCTCATGATGAACTAGCCGAGATTGCCGGTTTTAATATTATGTTGGGGAGTGATGAAATCTTTGACAAAAGCCCCTTTAAACCTGAAGTGGTTAAAGGCATCTTAAAAGAGCAAGCGGTTTCTATTTATACGCAATATTTTAAGCCAAATTTATAATCTTAGTCGGGTGCTATAGTTCCCCACTATAATAATTTAAAAAGCAGATGGCTTTAATCGTTTGCATCATTATCTATCAATGAAAAAATAGGGTAGCTTATTGCCACCCTAACCATGGTGAAAGTTAAAATAACTTTTTCTGTGGGGGGCCTGAAAAATTCATTGTACCAATATGATTCATTAACACTTCAACGACAACAGGTTGCTTCAAGTCGACAGCTTGGCGGAGCGTTGATTGAAAATCGGTGGCTTTATCTATCGTAAATGCTTGAATCCCCATCGATTGAGCTAATTGACTAAATGAAGGGGTGAGTAACTCATTATAGTATTGGCGGTCTGAGAAATATTTTTCCTGAATACCTCGCATTACGCCATAACCTTGGTCATTCATAATAATCAATACAATTGGGAGCTGCTCTTGTGCCATAGTGGCCAATTCGCCTACGCCTAACATTAACCCGCCATCACCAACTAAGCCAATAACAGGTACATTAGGGTTTGCTTTGGCACTGCCAATTGCCATGGCGAGTCCTAGCCCGATTGCGCCTGCTAAGGAGTGAATGTTGTGCATTGGCTGGGTCGCTTTGAGTAAACGGCTTCCCCATAAACTCCCTGATACCGTAATGTCGCGGACAAAAATACCATCGCTTGGTAAGACTTGCTCTACGGCATCACTGAGTTGGCTATAAGGGCCACATTGTTGCCTGAGTTGTTCTTCAGCCTGCTGTACGGCCTCTTGCACTTGTTTTTTCCACTGAGTAGAGATAGGGCGCTTGGCTTGTTCGATTTTATCGGCAAGTGCTTCAAGTAAACTTTTACAATCCCCAGTTACGGTTAAGTCGGCTAAATAGTTGCGATTGGCGGCGAGTGGGTTTATATCGATTTGAATGATGGGGTGTGGCAAAGGTAATGACCATGTTTTGGTTTCATTACTGCGTAAACGTGAGCCTGCGACGATAGTTAAATCGCATGAACGCATTAATGCATCAACGGAATCTGCATTATGAAAAGCGCGTAAGCTGAATGGATGGTCATCCGATAAAATACCTCGTCCATGGGTACTGCTGATGACGGCAATACCTGCATCAGCAAGGCGTTTGACAGCATCTTTTGCTTGTAGGGCTCCTGCGCCAACCCACAATAACGGCTGTGCAGCGTGTTGAAGTTTGTCCCAAATTGCATTGACTAACGATGTACAACTGTCAGGCAACCTATAAGGGGGAAGTGGTGCACTCAGTACAGATAATGGCACTTGCGCACTTTGAATATCAATTGGGATCTCGATAGAGACAGGGCCACAAGGTATAGTTTGAGCAACTTGAATGGCTTTATGCAGCGTGGCGACGGCTTGTTCGGGGGTATGAACACGAAAAGCGTGCTTTGAACTCGAACGTAAAAAGCCGAGTTGGTCATGTGTTTCATGAATAAACCCTGCGTCCATATCCAGATAAGCTTTTTCAACTTGGCCTGTAATGTGGATCATGGGGGAGCATGCATTCATAGCTTCAATCATTGATCCTACAGCATTTCCAGCACCTGCACCTGTACTGGTTAGCGCTACCCCTAAGCCACTAAAACGGCTATGGGCATCCGCCATGGTGACGGCCCCTGCCTCCCCACGACTTGGCGTAAAATCAATCACGTCCCGGCGCCCGATAGCATCTGCTATGGGTAAGTTATGAATTGAAATAACCCCATAAACCGTTGTGACTTGGTATTGTTCAAGTGTTCTGGCGATAGCTTCGCCAACTGTAATCATTTCAGACATTTTATTCTCCTCAATGCTGCCATAATCCGGTGACGGATTTGCTATTCACACCAACGGTTTGGTTGTGGGTTAAGTGCCAGAAATAGGCTTTTTTGTTGCATATAGGCTTTGAGGCTTTCAAGGCCTTTTTCACGGCCAATGCCACTTTCTTTAAAGCCGCCAAATGGCGTTGAAATAGAAAAAACTTTGTAGGTATTGACCCAAACAGTGCCGACATCAAGCGCATCGGCGAGCTTAAATGCTCGAGTGTAATCTTTTGTCCAAATACCTGCGGCAAGCCCATAAACAGAATCATTAGCTTGCTGAATGAGGTCTTCTTCATCATCAAATGGCATTACGACGAGCACGGGGCCGAAAATTTCCTCTTGGCAAACCGTAGATTGGTTATTTAAGCCTTCGATAATCGTCGGTAAAAAGTAGTTGCCATCTTTGAGTGCCGGGTCAGCGGGTGCAGTTCCACCAATACGGATCTTCCCCCCTTGCTGAACGGCTTGTTCGACATAGTTTCTGACGCTATCTCGGTGCGAAGGGGAAATTAATGGCCCTAGATGAACACGCTCTTGCCTTGGGTCACCAATAATCAGGTTGCGGGTCAATTGTGTTAGCTTTTCCATAAAGGATGAGTAGATATCTTTAGCCACAAATAGGCGCGAACCGGCGATGCATGCTTGCCCCATCGAACTAAAGATACCGTAACAAACACCATGTGCGGCGATATCAAGGTCAGCGTCTGACAACACGATAGTTGGGGATTTTCCCCCAAGTTCAAGTGACGTGGTGATAAGTTTATCCGCTGCAATATGAGCCAGTTGTCGTCCGGTATTGGTGCCACCTGTAAAGGAGATTTTTTTCACCAGAGGGTGGCGAACCAGTGCATCACCGACAATCGAACCTTTACCCGGTAGCACACTCAACAGGCCGCTGGGTAAACCTGCTTGCTCAAATAACTCAGCCAATTTTAATGAAATTAGAGGTGTGGCTTCCGCGGGTTTTAAGATGACCGCGTTACCGGCCGCAATCGCTGGGGCAATTTTTTGCATATCACTGGCAATCGGGGAGTTCCATGGCGTGATTGCAGCGATCACGCCAATAGGTTGGTAGGTACTTATGGCCATCAGCTCTGGCTGGCGACGAGGAGGAAGTTCACCACCTGAAACTTCACAAACCGCCGCAAAGTAGCGAGCGGTTGCTGCTGCGCTCATCACTAAGCCACGTGCTTCTGCCCAAGGCTTGCCGTTATCCAAAGTTTGTAATTGAGTTAATGCTTCGCAGTTTTCATCAATTAAGCGACTCACGTTGTACAAGATAGTTGCCCGCTGGTGAGCGGGAAGATTATGCCAAGAAGGCGATCTCCATGCCTTATCTGCCGTAATTACGGCATCTTCGACATCTTCCAAACTTGCACTGTTAAGGATCGCAATCACCTGGTTATCCCCCGGAAAACGCGATTGCATTTCAGGCCCGCGACCTTGCTGCCATTTACCGCCAACAAAAATATCCATTTTGTTCATAATAGGGCTCCTATTAAATAGCTCGGTGTTCAGCGACTCGACGACAAATTTCAACAGCACTTAAAGCAGCTAACATCGATGTTTTCGGATTTGAAGGTAGTGGATTTCCATTGAGTTCAATGCAGAAATGGCCAAAATCGCCCGTAACATCAATGCGGTGTGAGTTTTGTGTGGTAGTCGGGTCAACAACCAATTGTACTTGGGTGGCATCCATCCCTATGCCATACAGTGCAACAGTGGCAGCCACATTGGCATTCGCTGGAAAATTCAGTGCCGCTTCACGGGCACTGCCACTAAAGAACACCGTGGGCTGTGTCACTTGTGATAAATCGACATAACGCTCAGCCGCGCCATTGCGCCAGCTTGCAGGGCTTTTACGTGACAGGTAGGTCACATGGGTGATATTCGCCTCTTTTGCGGCACGTAGGCCATCAAGACCAGCAACAGCGCCAGTTAGTGGAATTAACTGGCTGTGGTGGCGTTGGGTTAAGGCGACCAAGTGTTGTTCAAAGTCCGTGTCAGCAAGGGCTCCCGTTGAGATAATGGCCAGTGTCCAGCCTCTTTCTAGTACCGTTGGTGCATATTGTTTAACGGCTTGGTGACCCGCACATTCCAACACTAAATCCGGTGGAATGATATTATTGTCAAGGTTATCGATGGGGGTGACTGCCCCTTTAAAGCGTTCCAAAATGGCTTGATGGTGATGGGGCCGGGCAACAATGTAACGCAGGGCTATCTCATTAGGTAAGCGAGTAATCACTTCTTGAGCCATTGCACCATAACCAATCAACATGAGTGTTTTCATCGTTAAATCCTTTAAATATGGTGGCTAAAGCCACCAGAAACATCTAAAGCGGCACCCGAGGTAAACGACGCCATGGGGGAGGCTAAAAAGACTAAGGCACGTGCGGGCTCTTCGGGTTTTCCTAAACGTTGCATTGGAATGCCGCGTTTTTTAGCGATATCACCAATCCATTGTTCCCAATCGAGATTTTTATCACTGCGATTGTCGAAGCGACGTCGCCATTGGTCGGACTCCACCATGCCAAGTAAAATAGAGTTCACACGGATCCCTTTGGGTAACAGTGTTTTCGACAAGTTTAGCGTCATGTTTAATAATGCTGCCCGAGCCGCCGAGGTGGCGACCATATGTGGTTCAGGCTGTAAGGCCAGCAGTGAATTGACACAGGTGATAGAAGCAATATTTGATTGCTCTAAGAGTGGCAAGAAAGCATTCACCGGGTTAATTACACCAAATAGTTTTAACTGGGCTTCGTGTAACCATGCTTCTTCAGGGGTATCGCTATAGCTTGCGACATAGCCTTGCCCTGCGTTGTTTATCAATATATCGACGTGCCCATATTGTTGATGAACCTGTTTTGCGAAAGCTTCGGTTTGTGTTTTATCAAGAACATCACAAGGTTGTGCGATAAAATGCCCTTGAGGGTAATGTTCTCGTAATGTTGTAAGCGCTTGCTGGAGTTTGTCTTGATCACGACCGCAGAATGCCACTTTACAGCCTTCATCCAGTAAGAGTTTGACGGTTGCAAAGCCGATGCCGGAGCTTCCTCCTGTCACGACAGCAACACGGTTATTTAACTGTAAATTCATGAGTCTTCCTTTATTCTGCTTGGCAATAGAGCGTCTCTAAAAATTGTTGTAAATGGTTGTTAAAGGCATCTGGCGCATCTAAATAACTGGCGTGCCCCGCTTGGTTTATCAGGAAATAGGGGCAGTTTTTTTGGCGTGCGAGTTGCTCTACTTGTGCTGGTGGCGTAATGGTATCTTCTGTACCAACCAGTATTTCCAATGGGCCATCATAGCGATTTAAATATTGGCTGATATCGTCATGGGCTAGCATCCACGCCGCGGCTAAGAAGCCTTTAGGGTTGAGCTTCTTCATGTTCTGTTGAACCCAATTGACTTTCTCAGTGGTTGCGTTGGCGGATAACAAAGCAGCAGCACGATTTTGCGCATATACCTCAATACCAGAACTCAAAACAATATCTTGCCGCTGTTGGTAAACTTGTTTTTGTTGGTCAGGGCTTTTTGTTGCATAACCTTGCGCGGGGTTCGCTAAGATTAAGCCTTTAACTTTATTGGGATATTGCGAGGCAAAAGCACTTGCCATTATGGCGCCAAGAGAGTGTCCCACTAACACGATGTTTGATAAGGCTAATTTGTCAAAAAAAGCATTCAATGCATTTGCGTAATCAATAGCGGTAGGCGTTGTCGTCTCTAGCTCACGGCTTTCTAAATAGCCGGGCGCATCCCAGCTATAGAGATGATAGTGTTTTGTCAGTGATGGACTGGTCAGTTGGCTTACCCATGAAGCAGATCCAGAGCTGATACCATGCAACAATACCACTGGGTGCCCTTGGCCTGCTTCTCGCCAATTGAGACGATATTGGCCAAAGTCTGCTATCAGTGGTTCCGGGAGTTTTTTATTGAGCAAATTCATCACTGACGACTCCTGTTAGTTACGTTTAACTTTTGATAAAGGGTGCTCTTCGGGATATGTTGGGATCGCAGGTGTTGGTGTCCCGATCATGACGCACATTAAGGCTTCTTCTTCCCCGTGGTTAAATAAACCACGATAAATGCCCGCAGGGACTGAAATTAGGTCACGCTCTTTCAGTACGGTTTCATACTCTTCATCGCCATCTTTTACAAACAACGTGATGGTGCCTTTCAACATAAAGAACACTTCTTCAACATCGGGGTGGAGGTGTAATGGCCCTTCACACTTGGCAGGGAGAACCATGGTGGAGAAGGTAAAGTTCTCTGCGGGAACGGTGTTGACATCATTAGCAACGCCAGTCGCACCCGTGCCGATATAGCGCATTTGTGCGCGGCGATATTTAGGGTCGTAATCCGCTTGGAATTTCAGGGCATTCCAGTCATATTTACGCCCTTCAAGGCGAGCAATGCGTGACTCAATCCATTGTGCCATTGGAATATCTTGTGGTTTGATTTGCGGTTGTGACATGGTGTTATCTCCAATAAAAAATGAATTAATATTTTTTCAGTAAAGGCACTAGTAACAAGCTGCCGAATAAACCTATGACGACGATAAATAACAGCCCGCTATCCATAGTGTGAGTGACGGTAATAAGAACTCCCATTGCCAGCGGTGCAGCGGCGCCAGCAAGGTTTCCTAACCCATTGAAAATACCGCCTGCTAATGCACTGACTTGCTTTTGTGTGGCTTTTGCGAGTAGAGCAAAGATATTTGGTGCGCCCGCCCCCCACATGAACATGCTAAATGCCATCATAAGAATGATGCTGTAGGTGCCAGTGAGAAATAACACACCAGCAAGGCCTAACACGGCACCAAGTAGTGAAATAAAACAAACGAGTGCGCGGCGATCGTAGCGATCTGATAACCACGCTCCGATGGCTTCACCAAATAACATGGCGATAAAGGGAAGGGATGACAGAATTCCCGCATGTTCTAAGTGAATGGATTTACCTTTAATTAAATAGCTGGGTAACCAACCATTCATTCCCCAAAGGTAGATAAGAAAAGCGATATTAAACATGCAGATAATCCAAAAATGGCTATTTTGGAATAAGCGTTTTTTATGGGCTCGCATCGCGGCCAATTGTTCCGCTGGAAGTGTTTCACCTGCTGTGTTTTTAGTCTGAGCTTGACGATTGACTAAGTTGGGATGGCGAATACCAATCACCACAAGCCACCAAACAGGAACAGTAAAGGCGGCCATGACAAAAAATGTACTTTGCCAACCATAGTTATTTAGTAAATACAATGAGATAGGAAAGCCTAATGCTGCGCCTAACGGTGTACCTAATAACCACATCATGGTGGCACGAGCTTGCATTTTTGGCGGAAAGGTACGGCGTACAATGGCGTAAGCGATTGCCAGCAAAGGCCCTTCGGCAATTCCTAGCAATACACGCAGAAAAACCATCGTGCCATAGTGGTGTGTGAATCCCATAAAAATCATGAGAAAACACCAGCTACTGATCATAAATAGCAGCATTTTGGTGGGGTGAAATTTATCGCCGATACCGCTTAGCAGCATGGAAGAAACACCATAAGCGAATAAAAATGCGCTCATTAGTAACCCCAAACGGGTTGGGTCAAAATCAATCCCCAGTGCTTGCTGAAATTTTTCGTCGGAAAATAGAGCTGCAATACTGATTTTATCGAAGAAAGCCAGTAGTACACAGGAAAACAGCCCGATAGGGATCAACCAATTGATCTTTTCAGGAACATCTTGCTCGACTTGATCATGCTCTGAATTTTGTAAGGTTATAGTCTGATTAGCCATGAGATTTCTCCTGCTGGACACTATTTCAGTGACATTAATGAAAATGTGGGATCAGCAAGTTGTGAAGGGTCCAATTTGCGGTGGCCTTGTATCCAACGTTTACCTAGTTTGATGGCACGTGCATCATTAAATGCAATCATTTGCACCAATTCATTGCTTTCATTTAAAGCAAAATGAACCTCTGAATTAGGGGTATACCGTTGAATATGTTTTAATTTTTGTGAGGTTGGGACACCTAAAATTTGGATGTTGTCCTGGTATTGATCTGACCATAACCAAGCGAGTTCATTGAACCCTTCAGACTGCGGGTTTAGCATGGCTTTTGCTGTGGTGATGGCTTGGTTTTGCGCATAAGCCCATGACTGTAAACATAAGGACAGTGTTGGATGGCAAGCGACGTCGCCCGCAGCGTAAATATTTGGGTGAGAAGTCTGCCCATGGTGATTAATCACAATACCGTGGGTAACATCAAGACCCGCTTCTTTGGCAAGTTCGAGATTTAATTCAACACCAATCCCCATAACAGCGAGATCGAAATTTTGCGAAGGCTGTTTTTGGCAACTAATTTGTAATCCACTTGTTGTCGGCTCGCCAAGTTCGATATCTCCACAATCGGTTATGACATGAACACCTGCTTGTGTGTGGCGTAATGCAAGAGCCTCTGAAACATTCTGCGGTACACTTCGTTCGCATAAGCGGCTTTGCCGCTCAAAAATCGTGACATCAATCCCCATTTTTCGAGCGGAAGCGGCAACTTCTAAGCCAATCCAACCACCACCAATAATGGCAATTTTTTGTGCAGAGAGCAGCGCACTACGTAATTTCTGCGCGTCATCCCATGAACGTAAGGCAAATACTTGTGGATGTTGCTGCCAACGATTCGACAGGTAGCGAGGCCGACCGCCTGTCGCGAGCAGTAATTTGTCAAACGTAATGGCACGACCATCACTTAAATAAATACATTGGGTTTGGCTATCAATTTTGGTGGCACGTAGTGGGCGAAACCACTGTAAATTTAAGGCATTAGTTTCTTGTTCGCTGAATAAGCGCGATAATGAAAAACTCTCCTGTGTCAATGCGGCTTTAGACAGCGGTGGGCGCTCATAAAAATCATGGTTTTCATCGCTGATCACCGAAATAATACCTTGATAACCTTCATCGCGTAGGGTTTTTGCTGCCCAACCACCTGCCTGACCCCCACCGATAATGACAATACCGCCTTGGATTAATGAGCTCATGGCGTTACTCCTTAACTTGGCGGCGAGTTTCATAATCAAGACCACCTTCCACAGCCCATTCCGTAAATGAAACTAAGGAATGTTCTAGTTCGCGCGGTTGCCATTTATCGGTTAGGTAATCGTCATTGGTGTAATATTCGAAAGCCCCACCTGTTGGGCTGTTGACATACCAAAAGTAAGCGGATGAGATAGGGTGCCGGCCTGGACCAATAAAGGTGCTCCATTGATGGCGGTTCATTGCCAGACCGCCGCCAATCACTTCATGGATATCACGAACCGTAAAAGCGACATGGTTGAGGCCGCTGCCACGATGAGGAAGCTTCAGCAAAAACAGGTTATGGTGGCAACCGTTTATTTGTGTCCGTAAAAAGACGGCACGGTCGATATAACGGTCTGAAACTTGAAAACCCAGTTTTTGGCAATAGAACGCTTCTGTAGAAGGTAAGTCATCAACAAAAAATACTACGTGACCGACGTTAATTGGCGTGGCTTTTTCGTAAACTGGGCTGGGTTTATCAATGCGGCGAATATCCCCCCATTGGTTGATAGCGGTGACCTCTAATTCAACCGTTTTTTGTTTACTAATAGTGAAAGCGACCGTCATGCCATTTGGGTCACGGCACTGTGCGCCATTTGACGTCAGTTGAAAACCATCACAAGGCCTAATTTTCTCAATGATCTCCTTGAGTTTATCTGGGCTTTCAACTCCCCACGTAATGCGACGCAGTGTTGAACCTGCTTCAAAAGGTACGGGTAAATTTGGATCTTGGTAGGAAAATAACTGTATTTCAGCACCCGATAACGTGGTAAATAACGAGGCGTTATCAGAGGCTGCTTGAAGGCCAAAATCATGTAAAAATTTCTGGCAGCTAGGGATATCTTCAACACCAAATTCTAATTTTTCTATTCCAATCACTGACATTGTAAAGTCCTCTATCGATTGGTGTTATTACCAAAGGTTTTTTTGGGCAAAAAGAACCTGAGGCTTATGGCAATAAACCTAAAAATGTGTGGATGATATTCGGTTAACGCTAAACGGCTTTTGCTTGGCTCATGCCACCTATAAATTCAGTGAGTTTTTGGGCTGCATAGCTCACTTCATTTTGTAATCGCCGGCACTCTTGTGCAGGGATGCTATTCATTGGCACCATGATGCTAATCACCGCTTCTACGCCATTCGCTTGGTTATAAACAGGGTAAACAATGGATGAAATTCCTCGACGATAAAATGATTCACCAATCACATAGCCTCGCAGTTTGTCAGCTTGGATCATTTGCCAAAATTCCTGCTTGCTGCCTGCGTTGTCGGGTAGCTCATCGTCTGGGTAAAGTGCATCGAATTCAGCGCGAGTTAACCCACTGAGTAGCATACGACCGAGTGAGGTTCGATGGGCTAATAAACGCGTGCCTACGCTAACATGGTTAATTTTTGATTCTGCGCCACTGACTCTGGCGATGTAAATAATGTCTCGGCCATCTCGAATGACTAAATGGCTGTTACATTGGCTTCGGTCTCTGAGTTGCTCGATAATCGGCTGGCCTAACTGGGTTAAATCGAGCGATGCAATATAGCCAAGACCAAGGCTGAGTACTTTGCGGCCTAATGAAAATGCCCCAGTACGCGGGTGTTGGACGAGGAAATCCAAGTGCACTAAGGTTTGGATCGCACGGTAAGCCGTTGCTTTGGGCATATCGACTAAGCGAAGGATCTCGGCAAATGTGAGCTCACGGTGCTGTTCTGCAAGTAGCAAAAGAAGCTGTAGCCCTTTTTCCAAACCGGGTACCAGATATTTACATGTTGAATTCATGGTCCTCACCTCTTTACCGACAAAATGGCGAAATTAGTTAAAAATAAAGCCACCATTAACTGGGATTAGCTGTCCTGTAACAAAATCAGCCATAGGCGAAAGCAAGTACAAAGCGGTTCCTGTAACGTCTTCGGGCATCTGCTCCCCTTGTAATGCTCTGCCATTTTCATATAGCTGGTGGCGCTCGGCTGGGACGTATTGGGTCGCTTCGACTTTTGTGAGTCCCGGAGCAATCGCGTTGACGCAAATACGGTGAACTCCGAGTTCACGTGCCATTGAGCGTGTCATACTGATGATAGCCCCTTTACTGGCGACATAGGCCATCAGCTTGGGAGCTCCCCAAAGTGCGGTGTCAGAAGCAATATTGATAATTTTCCCGCGGGAGCTCTGCTTTAAAAAAGGAAGAGCAGCTTTGGTGACTAGCCACGTTCCTCTGACATTGACGGTCATAACCTTATCCCATAGCGCCAAGTCATATTCATCGAGCAGTTTTCCACCCACTCCTGTTGCCAGAGCCGCATTATTAATCAGCCCATCAATTGCACCTTGTTGGCCAATACTGTCGAATGCATGAGTGATTGAGTCAGGATCCGCTAAGTCGAGAGAAACACCTTGGGCTTCAAAACCTTGTTGTTGTAAGGACTCGACACTTTCTTGTAATCGCTGTTCGAGGATGTCACACAAGATAACTTGAGCGCCTTGCTCTGCAGCGGCTTGTGCAAAGCTAAAGCCAAGCCCTCTTGCAGCGCCTGTGATTACGATGCGTTTTCCTGACAAGACATCATGCATTTTCAGTTTCCTTATTGTTTATTAAGTCAAACTGTTTCTTCGCTTCACGTTGCATAATGCGGCGTAGGCGAGATAACCCCACATCGTGTTGATAAAGAAACTCTTTATCCCGTGCATTTGGTGTGAGGTTTTCCAAAATAATGCGATCTTGTTCTAGGACATCCCAATGTAGCCCTTCTAGGCGGTTGCGGTACATAAAGCGCCATAAATCACGTTGCCAGTCTTTCACTTTGCGAATACGCCAAAAGAAAACTCGAGTGTGATGACGGTCTTCAGGTACGACCATGCCGATAATCCAAAAGTGCCCGCCAGGGCCGAAGCGTTTTTGATATGGGATAGATAAACGTAGCCAATTTGCTCCTGTACTCGCAAATTCCACCCAGTCGAAGTTGACACCAATTTGGTCATTTTTACGGAAAATAAACCCATTTTTTGTTGCTTCTAGGATCATTTCTGATTGTTTATCACCTTCTGCCATTGAGTGTGATGATGAATGGAGATAGGTGCCATGCATTGGGTCCATCACGTTTTCTAATGCATATTGGTAATTGCATTTCCACGATGCAGTGCAGAGGAAATTGCTATGGTTTTCGTCATCAGCTAACTCTTCAGGAAACTCAAGGGCTGGAGGTGTTTCACCGTCAACTACCGCAAAATAGAGGAAGATAGCGCCATGAATTTCTTGAACGGGATAGGTTTTTAAACATTTTTGACCTTCAAGAGGGCATTGACTGACCGCTGGAACATCTTTAACGACGCCATCACCACCGACTTCGACGCCGTGGTACCAACAGGCAATACGTTCACCTAGGTTCCAACCCATTGATAAACGGGCTCCGCGGTGTGGGCATCTGTCTTCTAGTGCGTGAATTTGGCCTTTATCATCACGCCAAAGGACAATTTGTTCTTCTAAACGGGTAATACCGATGGGGTCGCTGCTCACTTCCCAACTGGATAATACGGGGTACCATTGCCCTCGTAATCCGACATCGAGGTAATCTTGATAGTTTTGAAGTTGTGTATTCGTTGTCATCATTTGCTTCCGTTTATCAAAAGTGTTTTTGTTCTATTTTCTTTTTATGACAATGTATTAGTAACCATTGACAAGAAGAAATTCGCGGAAACTGCTGGTAGACCAAGGGTGCCCTTGTCGGTCATATAATTGTTGTTGATTTAATGCGCTAACTAATTCTTCAAGTGATTCAGTGCCTGCGGCGAATAGCGTTTCCAGTGCAAAAATAAGTTTATTTTCATATTCATCTGGGAGACGTGAACGTGTTTGCCAAACGATATTCGGTGCACTTCCTGGTGCCTGAATACTGCCTTTACCGCCTTCTCGCGCTGGGATGATTTGGTTATTCGCCGGCAAATACGGGTTAAAATTTTGAATGGGTTCCATTTCTACTCCTCAATCAAACTGATTTCGATTTGGTTGTCGTGAACGCGTGTTTGGTAGGTTTTGAGATCTCGCCCACCGGGTTCGCGTAAACATTTACCTGTTTTAATATCAAAAACGGCTTCATGTAATGGGCATTCCACTTTGCCATCTTCAACAAAACCTTGGCTTAACAGAGCGTAGGCATGTGGGCAAACATCTTCTAAGGCATAATATTGGTCTTCAACTAAGAAGATCCCAATTTCGGCATTATCAACTTTGGCGGAAAAAGGAAATTCTTCTTGAACTTGTGAGATATCGCAGACTGCAACCCAGCTCATGGTTTTCTCCTTTTGAATGTGCTGTAACATTTTGTTTCATAGGTGAAACATTGTTTTTTATTTAAAACCAGATTAATTGTATGGATGATTATTAGTCAATCAAATGTTGGCTATATGTAAAATATTCGTTTCAAAATGTGGGGCGTGTCGAGGTTATGATGGAGTTTGGTTTCATATGAGAAACTTGTGAAAGATTTATTCAAATAGGACTACTCATTTACGGTGTTTGGGGGGATGAGTTATGGAGAAAAGTGAAAAATAAGCTATAGGATAATAGGCTCAGTATATAAGTTAATATCAATAGGATATTAAGAGATTACATGCAATATCCTATTGATGATATATTCAAATAAACTATTTCACCTCAAAACGTTGTAAGTCCTTACTGACCGTTACTGGACCTGAGTATTGTTTTCTCACTTCATTAATCCACACATCGTCGGTAATGGATGGGTCATCTGCAGGAACTAAGTGGGTAAGTACAAGGTGTTTTACATTGGCTTGTTGGGCTATTTTGCCGACATCTTCTGCGGTCGTATGGTGGGAAATAATCGCTTTTGCCAGCGTTGAACCGTTGCCGATACGATTTGCTAAATTTTCCACCCCAGAAACTAAGACGACTTCACTGATTAAATAGTCAGCATCTTTAGCAAATTCAATGATTTGGCTATTATCAATCATATCACCAGTTATAACGATAGTTTTTCCGCCAGATTGTATTTTATAAGCGAGGGCTTCGTCTGAGTTAAAAGGTGGGTGTGGAACAAATAAGGCACTAATTTCGACATCATCATTCTTGAGTACAGGCCCTTCTTGAATATCTTTTGCTGTAACCATTTGGCGCAAATCAGGTTTACCTTCATCTTTAACGCGTAAATCAATATCGCGACTAAATGTATCCCAAACACCTTTTGTCATACTTTCCGTTCCAACAGGGCCATAAACAGCGATATTATGGTTTAAACCACTGTTCCAGGCATTTAACAGTAGGGCTGGGTAATCGGCAACATGGTCACTGTGAAGGTGGGTAATAAAGATAGAATCAAGGTTTTTTAATGGGGCTTTTGATTGAACTAATCGCAAACTTGCTCCGTATCCCGCATCAAATAGGTATATTTTATCGTTCTTGATAAATGCTGTAGATTGCGGCAAGCGTTTTTCATTTAATAAGGAAGGACCGCCTTTTGTTCCAAGCGTAATAATTTCATCTGCACTAGCTAGATGGCTAGCACCAAATAGCGCAGCACCGATAGAAAGAGAAACGAAAAGTTGTTTTAATTTCAAAGTATCACCTCTTTATATTATTAATAGATTGAGTTTTTTTATGAATAATATTCATTTATCCCAAGATGTTGCTATATTGTTAATATGTGAATGAGTCTACGTTTATGTATGACGGGATACTATCGTTCTTATGGACTAGGTGAATGATTTAGAAAGGTTATTTATGTTGATTTATAGAGAATAATTCTGAAAATAATTAATCAAATTAGCTATAATTCTAATATTATTTAATAGAGAAAGTTATATTGTTTACGCATTCAAGTTAAATTGGATTTTAAGTTTATATTTAAGACTGTTTAGAATTCTTAATGAATAAATGATAGGCTCTATTTTTTAATGCAATCATTATTGTATTGCTAATTAATGAATCGGTTTTTGAAAAATGAATCGGTCAATTGTACTTCCACGACTTTTCTTGATCTCAAGTGAAGCTTTTTTTATGTTTTAGCGCGAAAATATCCTTACAGTGGTAAGAGGATATCTCAGTGAAAAGTGGTATACAGTTACGCATTAAAGGGAAAGTTCAGGGGGTCGGGTTTCGCCCTTATGTTTGGCAATTAGCCCACCAATGCAAACTATTAGGTGATGTCTGTAATGATGGCGAAGGGGTGCTAGTGCGCTTATGTATTGATTCGGATATCACTGAATTTACCCAGTTATTGTACCAAAACTGCCCACCGTTAGCCCATATAGAAAGTATTGAACCGCAATCTTTTCAATGGGATAAATTACCCAACGCATTTACTATTCGCCGTAGTGGTGAAGGCAAAATGGATACCCAAGTGATCCCTGATGCCGCCACTTGCGATGCATGCCAACAAGAGCTTTTCACTCCATCAAATAGGCGCTTTCATTACCCATTCATAAATTGCACGCATTGCGGCCCGCGTTTCACGATAATTCGCCATATGCCTTATGACAGGCCCAATACCGCAATGGCTGATTTTCCCTTGTGCCCTAATTGTTTAGAGGAATATCAATCCCCAGCAGATAGACGATTTCATGCACAACCCAATGCGTGCGCGGTGTGTGGCCCTGAAATTAAATTATGCGACTCATCAGGAAAAACGATTGCAAATAAAGAGAACGCATTACTCTTGGCTGCTCAACAGCTATTGGCAGGGAAAATTGTTGCTATTAAAGGGATCGGGGGCTTTCACCTTGCTTGTGATGCGAGTCATGATGAGACGGTAGAGGCTTTGCGCGTTCGTAAATGTCGCCCAACTAAGCCACTGGCGGTAATGATCCCATCACTGAATTGGTTAGAGTTGCACAATATGCCGCCTAGTGATGGGCTATGTGCATTATTAAAAAGCCCAGCAGCCCCGATTGTATTGATCAAAAATTGGAAAAATCATGTATTAAGCCAATATATTGCGCCAAACCTAGCGGAAGTCGGTGTCATGTTGCCGTCTAATCCGTTGCAACACCTATTGATGGCACAAGTTAATCGCCCATTAGTGATGACGTCAGGAAATGTATCTGGAAAGCCTCCTGTGTTGAGTGAGCAAGCTGCGCTGGCAGATTTAGCCAATATCGCTGACGTTTACCTCACTCATAATCGCGATATCGTCCAACGCGCAGATGACTCATTGGTGCGTTATCATGATGGGAAAGCGGAAATGCTCCGCCGTGCGCGGGGCTATGTTCCTGATGCCATTGACTTACCTGAAGGGTTTGAAAATTCGCCATCAATACTGGCCTTAGGGGCGGATCTTAAAAATACCTTTTGTTTATTGCGAGACAAAAGTGCGGTAATGAGCCAACATTTTGGCGATCTTGATGACATGGATATTTTCGAACAATATCAGTCTGCGATTGCATTATTTGAATCTATTTATCGTTTCACGCCAGCAGCGATAGTCAGTGATAGGCATCCTAGTTATGTGAGTACGCGCTATGGGGAGGCGTTATCACAGCAATTACAAATTCCATTACTAAAAGTGCAGCATCATCATGCGCATATTGCTGCGGTAATGGCCGAGCATGGCTTACCGTTAAATAGTAATAAAGTTATTGGGTTAGCTCTCGATGGGTTGGGGTATGGCGATGACGACCGCTTATGGGGAGGTGAATGCTTACTGGTGGATTATAAGTCCAGTCAATATCTAGGGGGGTTACCTCCAGTTGCACTACCGGGAGGGGAATTAGCTTCTCGCCAGCCATGGCGTAATTTCCTTGCTCATTGTTTACAGTTTGTTCCCCAGTGGCAAAAGCAAGAAAGTGCCGCTTATTTAATGTCATTTCCTTGGCAAGGCTTACAAAAAGCAATTGAAAAAGGAATTAAT
Organism: Providencia sp. PROV223; assembly: GCF_028479245.1. Lineage (NCBI taxonomy): Bacteria > Pseudomonadati > Pseudomonadota > Gammaproteobacteria > Enterobacterales > Morganellaceae > Providencia > Providencia sp. PROV223. The sequence continues at coordinate 86,272 of NZ_JAMPNG010000010.1, read as the reverse complement.
AGCCCAATGGCTTCATCCACTGGGCGGCTTTTTGATGCGGTTGCTGCAGCGTTAGGTATTTGTACGGCGCAAACCAGTTGGGAAGGGGAAGCCGCTTGCCAACTTGAGGCGATTGCAATGAAGTCACCTGTGACTACGCATCCGGTCACTATGCCGTTAGTTGGTCAACAATTGGATTTACACACATTTTGGCAACAATGGATGACGTACTGTGCGCCTAAACCACAACGGGCGCATGCATTTCATGTGGCATTAGCGCAAGGTTTTGCCGAGCTTGCAAGGAAATCAGCGAACCAATATGGTACTAAGCAAATTGTTTTGTCAGGTGGTGTGATTCATAACCAACTATTGCGAGAGCTATTAGTGAATAATCTATCTGAGTTCGATGTGTTATATGCAAAACAATTTCCCATGGGCGATGGGGGGCTATCACTTGGGCAGGTAGCTATCGCTTCTGCAATATTGAAACATGAATCTATTATTGATGAATAGTATTATATTTATAAGATTGTATATCCACTTATAACTTTGCAGTTTATTATATTTAATGGATTATATTGTTTTTTTTGATATTGATTCTTATTTAGCATGTTCATGTTTATATTAATGGATTGTTTATTATTAATACACACATTCCGCTTAATTAATTAAGTTGCAATAATGAATTTCAATATCGCAATGAAAATAAAAGAATTTTATATTTTAAATGATGTGATATATAACGCATTATTGAAAATTAAATCCATTTATTTATATTTCTTTTCTTTTTTCAATACGGTTTACTGAATCGATTTTTCTAGCAAATATATAAAAAAATTAAAATTTCTTATTGCCTCTTGATGAAGATCAAATGATTTGGACGCGGTAGGAATAGGATCTTATTTTATATTTATGCATCAGGTTACTTAAATAAGAATTTATTTCATTAGACTTAGTTTTGTTAACTTTTTAAATAGAAAAATACAAGCCAAAGGTGTGTGCCTCATTTGTACACAGGGCTTTGTGGTATCTATAACCTTAAGATAATAAAAAAAAATTGCCTAATGAATAGGTTCTAAGCCACCCATAATAATAGGAAAAAAGAATGATAGGAGATAACTCTATTATTTCTTCGCATGGCATTAACCGCCGTGATTTTATGAAGTTATGTACAGCACTGGCCGCGACAATGGGATTAAGCGGGAAGGCTGCAGCCCAAATAGCGGAATCTATTAGTGACCCAGCACGGCCACCGGTCATTTGGATTGGTGCCCAAGAGTGTACGGGATGTACAGAATCTTTGTTGTGTTCCACTCATCCTACGTTAGAAAATTTAATTCTCGATACCATTTCATTGGAATACCACGAGGTGTTGTCTGCTGCCTTTGGTGAGCAAGTTGAGCAAAACAAACATAACGCAATTGAAAAGTACAAAGGAAAATATGTTTTAGTTGTCGATGGTTCTATCCCACTAAAAGATAACGGTATTTATTGCATGGTAGCGGGTAAGCCGATTGTTGAGCATATTCGTGAAGTGGCTGAACACGCCGCAGCTGTGATTGCGATTGGTTCTTGCGCTTCGTGGGGCGGTGTTGCTGCAGCAGGCGATAACCCAACAGGAGCTGTGGGTTTAAACCAAGTGATTAAAGATAAAACAGTTATCAATATTCCAGGTTGCCCGCCTAATCCACATAATTTCCTTGCGACAGTCGCGCACTTAATTACGTTTAATCGCCCACCAAAATTGGATAGTAAAAATCGTCCAATGTTCGCGTACGGTCGTTTAATTCATGAACACTGTGAGCGTCGCCCTCATTTTGATGCGGGCCGCTTCGCAAAAGAGTTCGGTGATGATGGTCATCGTGAAGGTTGGTGTTTATACCATTTAGGCTGTAAGGGGCCTGAAACTTACGGGAACTGTTCCACATTACAATTCTGTGATGTTGGCGGTGTCTGGCCTGTGGCAATTGGTCACCCTTGTTATGGCTGTAATGAGGAAAATGTAGGCTTTCACAAAGCGATCCATCAGTTGGCGAGCGTGGAAAACCCAACACCACGGGTGGATAAACCGGATGTCAATAATCGTGAAGGTGGCCAAATTTCATCTACTGCTGTGGGATTAATCGGTGGTGTTGTCGGGTTAGTGGCTGGCGTCAGCGTGATGGCGGTACGTGAATTAGGCCGTCAAAAACGCCAACAAGATACTGACTCACGGGGAGAATAACCGTGAATAGACGAAATTTTCTGAAACTCTCCGCGGGGGGAGCATTACTTGCGGGAAGTTCACCCAGTTTGGCGGGGCCTGAAAACCGTCCGCCGATTCCCAATTCTTTGGGAATGCTATATGACTCGACCCTGTGTATTGGGTGTCAGGCATGCGTGACAAAATGCCAAGATATTAACCATCCGGAACGTAACCCGGTCGGGGAACAAACTTGGTCAAATAATGACAAACTAACCCCTTATACCAACAATATTATTCAGGTTTGGAGTAGCGGAACAGGCGTTAATAAAGACCAAGAAAAAGACGGTTACGCCTACATTAAAAAACAATGTATGCATTGTGTTGACCCTAACTGTGTGTCGGTTTGCCCTGTTCAAGCCCTGAAGAAAGACCCAAAAACTGGCATTGTTCATTACGATGCCAGCGTATGTACCGGCTGCCGTTATTGCATGGTGGCGTGTCCTTTTAATATTCCGAAATATGCCTACGATGACAAATTTGGCGCAATTCATAAATGCGAGTTATGTAACCAAAAAGGTGTCGAACGTTTAGATAAAGGCGGCTTACCCGGTTGTGTTGAAGTTTGTCCAACGGGCGCGGTGATTTTCGGAACGCGAGAAGAATTGCTCGCGGAAGCCAAAAAACGCTTAACACTCAAAGTGGGTGATGAGTACGGTTACCCACGACAAACCTTACATAGCAATGACCCGAATGTCATTAAAGTACCGAAATATGAGGCTCATGTTTATGGCGAGCTCGAAGGCGGTGGCACGCAAGTTATTGTTCTTTCAGGTGTACCCTATCAAAACCTTGGGCTGCCTGAGTTAGAACAGTTGTCCACAGGAGCCCGTTCTGAGTATGTGCAGCACACGCTTTATAAAGGCATGGTACTGCCATTGGCCGCGTTGGCTGGGTTGAGTTTCTTGGTGTATCGCAATACCAAGAATGACAAACACGAAGGAGATGACTCAAATGACGACGCATCATAAAGAACAGCCGCTAGGCGGGCGTTTAGTCAGTTGGCCAATCATGGTATTTGGGCCCTTAGTGCTGATTTGTGTCATCTTGATAGTTAAACGTTTAGTCTTCGGCCTAGGTTCAGTTTCTGACCTAAATGGTGGCTATCCTTGGGGAATTTGGATTGCTTTTGACTTACTGATTGGAACCGGTTTTGCTTGTGGTGGTTGGGCGCTGGCTTGGGCAGTATATGTATTTAACCGCGGTGAATATCATCCGTTAGTGCGTCCCGCACTATTAGCCAGTTTGTTCGGTTACTCTCTCGGTGGGTTGTCCATCACCATTGACGTAGGTCGCTACTGGAACTTGCCTTACTTTTACATTCCTGGTTTCTTTAACACCAATTCGGTGCTGTTTGAAACTGCGGTTTGTATGACGATTTATATTGGTGTGATGGCATTGGAATTTGCCCCCGCACTGTGTGAACGTTTTGGTTGGAAAGTTTCGTTAAAACGCTTAAATAAAGTGATGTTTTTCATTATTGCGCTAGGAGCGTTATTGCCGATGATGCACCAATCATCAATGGGTTCATTGATGATTTCGGCAGGATATAAAGTTCATCCTATTTGGCAAAGTTATGAAATGCTGCCATTACTCTCATTACTAACCGCATTCATTATGGGCTTTTCGATTGTCATTTTTGAAGGGTCATTACTCCAAGCCGCATTACGTGGGCAGGGCGCAGATGAACGACCACTGTTTGTTCGTATCACTCGTATCTTGCAGGTACTGTTAGTACTGTTTTTGGTCTGTCGTTTTGGGGAGCTGATTTATCGAGATAAATTGCACCATATCTTCAATACCGATTTCTACGCCATGATGTTCTGGATAGAAACCGCATTAATGGTTTTCCCATTGATTATTTTCCGCATGCCATCACTAAGAAATGATTCACGGTGGTTATATGCAAGCGGTTTAAGCATGTTGATTGGCGCTGCCATGTGGCGGATGAGCTATTCCCTCGTTGCATTCAACCCCGGAGGCGGATACGACTACTTCCCAACAACAGAAGAACTTTTAATTTCAATAGGTTTCGTGGCAATAGAGGTATGCGCTTATATCTTATTGATCCGCTTATTACCTGTTATTCCAGCATTGAAAAAAACAACGATGAGCCATTCAGAGGCCCGAGGTAAAGCATGAGCCAACGTATAACAATAGACCCAGTCACTCGTATCGAAGGTCACTTACGCATTGATTGTGAAATTGAAGATGGAAAAGTCACCAAGGCTTGGGCTTCAGGCACGATGTGGCGCGGTATGGAAGAGATAGTCAAAGGGAAAGACCCCCGTGATGCTTGGATGATTATGCAGCGTATCTGTGGGGTTTGTACTACAGTGCACGGTATTGTATCGGTACGCACCATTGAAAGTGCCTTAAATATTGATGTCCCTGTTAATGCGCAGTATATCCGTAATATGATTCTAGCCGCGCATACCATTCAAGACCATATTGTTCATTTCTATCAATTATCTGCGTTAGATTGGGTGGATATCACCTCTGCGCTGAATGCAGACCCCAATAAAGCGGCCGAAATCCTAAGAGGCGTTTCGACGTGGCCACTGAATAGCCCAGAAGAGTTCACACGAGTTCAAGACAAAATTAAAAAACTGGTTGCCAGTGGGCAATTGGGTATTTTTGCTAATGGGTATTGGGGGCACCCAGCGATGAAGCTGTCGCCTGAGGTAAACTTAATTGCCGTGGCCCACTATTTACAAGCCCTTGAATGTCAGCGAGATGCTAACCGTATTGTGGCATTATTAGGCGGGAAAACACCGCATATTCAAAACCTTGCAGTTGGTGGTGTGGCAAACCCTATTAACCTTGATGGTGTCGGGGTTCTGAACCTTGAACGTTTGATGTATGTGAAATCCTTTATTGACCGTTTAGGGGATTTTATTGAGCAAGTGTATAAGATTGACGCAGCAGTGATTGCCGCGGGCTACCCTGAATGGCTCGAAGTCGGTCAAGGCGCGAAACATTACATGTGCATGCCTGAAATGCCAATGGATGGTAAAAACGGGAGCTTCCTATTACCGGGCGGTTATCTTGAAAACAGCGATTTTAGTACTTATCGCCCCATTACTAGCCATACAGACGAGTATTTGATCAACGGTATCAAAGAAAGTAGCAAACATGCATGGTACAAAGAAAATGAACCTCAAGCACCGTGGGAAGGTACCACGAACCCAGATTACACCGGTTGGGATGATGACGGTAAATATTCATGGGTAAAAGCACCGACTTTCTATGATAAAACCGTCGAAGTGGGGCCATTAGCAGACTTACTGTGCAAACTAGCGGCAAAACATGAACCGACAGAAAAACACTTTAATGATGTGGTAAACCTGTATCAAACATTGACAGGTAACAGTATTAGTGTGGATCAACTGCATTCAACATTGGGGCGGATTATCGGACGTAGTGTTCGTTGCTGTGTATTGAATGAAACCTTGTCAATTCAATGGCAAGCGCTGGTGGACAACATCGCAAAAGGGGATCACACCACCTTTGTAAAACCAATTTTCCCAGAAAATGTCACTATTAAAGGTGTTGGTTTTGGTGAAGTACCTCGAGGTTTGTTATCCCACTGGGTGGTTATCAAAGACGGTAAAATTGAAAATTACCAAGCGGTAGTACCTTCTACTTGGAACTCCGGCCCTCGTAATTTCAATGATGAGCCGGGCCCTTATGAGCAAGCATTGGTAGGAACTCCCGTTGCTGACCCATCTAAACCCCTTGAGGTGGTGCGAACCATTCACTCATTTGACCCTTGTATGTCTTGTGCGGTGCACATTGTTGACCCTGAAGGTGGCGAAGTCACTAAGGTTAAGGTGCTGTAATGCGTATTTTAGTCTTAGGTGTTGGCAATATACTGCTCAGCGATGAAGGTATTGGGGTACGCATCGTTGAGGCTTTAGAACAGCGCTATCATCTACCTGAATGCGTAGAAGTACTTGATGGCGGAACGGCAGGAATGGAGCTAATTGGCCCAATGGCGGATAGAGACCATTTAATTATTGCTGACGTCGTGTTATCGAGCCAGCAGGCTGGCTCGATTTTAGTCTTGCGCGATGACGAAGTTCCTGCGTTATTTACGCGTAAAATCTCCCCGCATCAACTCGGTTTATCAGATGTGCTATCGGCTTTGCATTTAACCGATGAATTCCCACAGAAGCTAACATTAGTGGGTGTTGTGCCTGAATCCCTCGAACCGCATATTGGTTTGACAGCAACTGGGCAGGCCGCTTTAGAGCCTGCTTTACAAAAGGTCATTGAGGTTTTGCGAAGCGAAGGCTTGGAAATCATAGCAAAAGAAGAGAGTTTGCATGCCGGATGAAATCTTAGGTTATGACACTAACCCTCGGCCTCTGGTGGAGGCCGCATTTACGCGCGTTGCTGAACAATCAATGCATGATTTGTCATTTTTGCATCCAACGATGCCAGTGCATGCCAGTGAATTCTCACTGTTTGACGGGCAATGGGTGGGCGTGGTGATCACGCCATGGATGCTCAGTGCGATTATTCTACCGGGGCCTGAACAATATTGGCCTCACCGCGTGGTCGGTGACAAGGTTGGGTTAATTCTTCCCTATGGTGAAATGACGTATACCGTGGGTGAATTAGACGGTTTAACTCAATATGTTGCTTGCTCATTAATGTCACCATTAGAAAAGAAAATGACACCGGAACAAGGTATTCACCTAGTGGATGATTGCCAGCGAATATTGCTATCGCTCCCAGTGAGTGACCCAAATATTCCTCAAGCACCTGAACGCAGGGCATTGTTTACCCGTCACTTAAGGGGGCAGGATGCATGAGATTTCGTTATGCCAAAGTACGATAGAAATTATTGAACAGCAGGCGAAAAAAAATGCAGTTAGCCGAGTCACTGGTGTTTGGCTTGAAATTGGTGCGCTCTCTTGTGTTGAAGAGAGTGCATTTCGCTTCAGCTTTGATGTCGTTTGCCGTGGTACGGTTGCAGAAGGCTGCCAGCTCCACATCATTTACTCGCCCGCACAAGCATGGTGTTGGGATTGCAGTGAAACGGTGGAGGTAGACAGCCACCAATCGGTTTGTCCACGCTGTCAGGGGCTGAACCTGAAAGTTGAGAGTGGAGAGAGTTTGCGCATCAAAGAGTTGGAAGTGGAATAGCTTTTGGAACTGACTTTGAGGTGTATCAACCAGGCTCAATAGATTATGTATTAATCTAATTTAACAATTTAGCGGTTGGGAGTGAAACTTATGTGTAGTACTTGTGGATGTGCATCGGGAGAGCGAAAAATTGAGGGGGATGACCATCATCACGGTCACGATCATCATCATGGTCACGACCACCACCACGATCACGACCATCATGACCACCACCATGATCATGAATCTCACGGGCAAACAGTGATTATTCATCACCATTACTATCATCAAGGTGATGTGCATAACCATTATCACCAATATGAACCCGCACCTGCTGAAAATAAATCTAAAAAGCATAAACACAAACATAAGCATAAACATATTTATCAAACGGCAGAGGCGAGTTTTAAACCAGCTGGGGAACACCATGACCTTGATTATGGTTACGGTGAAGCGGGTACCCATGCTCCGGGGATCAGCCAAAAGCGCATGCTACAAATTGAGATGGATGTATTAGATAAAAATAACCATCTGGCAGAACATAACCGCGAGGATTTTAACCAGAAAAATATTTTGGCATTGAACCTCGTTTCTAGCCCGGGTTCTGGTAAAACGACCTTACTCACAGAAACCTTATTAAGACTACGTGACAAAATCAATTGTGCAGTGATTGAAGGTGACCAACAAACCACTAATGATGCACAACGGATCCGCGAAACGGGTGTGCCTGCGATTCAAGTGAATACAGGAAAAGGCTGTCACTTAGATGCACAAATGGTACACGATGCAACGGCACGTTTAGATTTATCAGATAACAGCCTGTTATTTATCGAAAATGTTGGGAACCTCGTGTGCCCTGCCAGTTTTGACTTAGGGGAGCGCCATAAAGTGGCGGTGCTGTCGGTCACGGAAGGGGAAGATAAACCTCTCAAATATCCACATATGTTTGCGGCAGCAGATATTATGTTATTGAATAAAATTGATTTATTGCCATACCTGAATTTTGATGTCGATGCGTGTATTGCCAATGCCAAACAGGTGAACCCCAATATCCAAGTTATTCAAGTGTCTGCGACATGTGGCGAAGGGATGGATGCATGGCTGGCATGGTTGGAGACACAGCTATGTGCTTAGGTATTCCTGGCAAGATAGTTGCAGTTGGTGAAGATATTCACCAACTCGCTCAAGTGGATGTTTGTGGTGTAAAACGCGATGTTAATATTGGCCTAATTTGTGAAGGCGACCCCACTGATTTATTAGGCCAATGGGTATTGGTGCACGTCGGGTTTGCCATGAGTATCATCAATGAAGAAGAAGCACAATCTACCTTGGATGCCTTAACCGCGATGAGTCAATTAGACCATGAAGTTGGTGATTTTAGCGGTTTAAATGCAGGAGCAACAGATGCAGTACGTCGATGAATTTCGCGACCCTGTTCTTGCAAAAGCGCTATTGGCGCATATTCATCAACGGGTGAATGAAATACCTCAAGCGAAACGACGTCCATTGCAGCTCATGGAAGTCTGTGGAGGCCATACCCACGCGATTTTTAAGTTTGGTATTGACCAGTTATTACCCGCTGAAATTGAATTTGTTCATGGGCCAGGTTGCCCTGTGTGCGTTTTACCAATGGGACGAATTGATGGCTGTATTGAAATTGCACAGCACCCAGAGGTTATCTTTTGTACTTATGGTGATGCAATGCGAGTGCCGGGCGAAAAGGGCTCTTTACTTGACGCCAAGCGTAATGGGGCGGATGTCCGCATCGTTTATTCACCGCTAGATGCTTTGGCATTAGCAGAGCAGCATCCCCATCGCCAAGTGGTTTTCTTTGGCTTAGGCTTTGAAACCACCATGCCGAGCACCGCAATCACCTTGCAGCAAGCAAAACGCCGCCAACTAGCCAATTTTAGTGTGTTCTGCCAGCATATTACGATTATTCCCACCTTGCGTAGCTTACTTGAACAACCGGATGTGCGTATTGACGGTTTTTTAGCGCCAGGGCACGTGAGCATGGTGATTGGCGCGCATCCCTACCAGTTTATTACCGAAGACTTCCATAAGCCTTTGGTTGTCACAGGGTTTGAACCCCTAGATATTTTGCAGTCATTAGCCATGTTAATTGACCAAATCGCCGATGGCCGTTGTGAGGTAGAAAACCAATATAAACGCATTGTGGCTAATGAAGGCAACCTGTTAGCACTTAAGGCGCTAGAGGAAGTTTTTGAACTCAAACAAACCAGTGAGTGGCGCGGATTGGGGGAAATTGCAGGTTCAGGGGTTCAATTAACCCAAGCTTATCAATTTTTTGATGCCGAGAGGCGTTTTCAGGTACAGCCCCATAAAGTGGCGGATGACCCGCAAGCGCGCTGTGGTGAGGTTTTAACAGGGCGCTGTAAGCCCAGCGAATGTACGTTATTTGGGCGTCGTTGTACGCCACAAACTGCTTTTGGTGCATTAATGGTTTCTTCTGAAGGTGCCTGTGCAGCTTATTATCAATATCGTCGGGAGGCATAAATGAGTCGTAATGCTAACAATGTAGTGACGATGGCTCACGGAAGTGGTGGGCAGGCGATGCAGCAATTAATTGAACAACTGTTCTTGCAGGCATTTGCTAACCAAGCGTTGAATGAGCGGGAAGACCAAGCTCGGCTAGCACTGGCGGAAATGACCGTATTAGGCGATCGTTTGGCATTCAGTACTGATAGCTATGTCGTCGACCCGATTTTCTTTCCCGGGGGCAATATTGGTAAATTAGCCGTTTGCGGCACAGTGAATGACGTTGCAGTCAGTGGTGCGATCCCCAAATACCTTTCTTGCGGTTTTATTTTGGAAGAAGGCTTTCCACTTTCTGAACTTACCTCAATTGTGGAATCCATGGCGGCAACGGCAGCGGCTGCGGGTGTGGATATTGTGACCGGCGATACCAAAGTCGTGCAGCGCGGGGCGGCAGACAAAATTTTTATCAATACGGCCGGTATTGGTGTGATCCCGAGCAATATCCAGTGGGGAGCTCAGCATATTCAAGCGGGGGATAAAGTGATTGTTAGTGGTACGTTGGGTGACCATGGTGCCACTATCTTAAACCTACGCGAACAACTTGGGTTAGAAGCGGAGCTTTGCAGTGATTGTGCAGTATTAACGCCATTGATAGCACCGCTACGTGAAATTGACGGCGTTCGGGCATTACGAGACGCAACTCGTGGTGGTGTAACGGCAATCCTACATGAATTTGCCCAAGCTAGCGGCTGTGGAATTGCTGTTAATGAAGGCGATTTACCTGTCTCTTCTGTGGTTAGGGGGGTGTGTGAGCTATTGGGCTTAGAGCCGTTAAACTTTGCGAATGAAGGCAAATTAGTGATTGTGGTGAAACCTGAAGCGGAAAGTGCGGTGATTGCTGCACTACACCAACACCCATTAGGGAAAGATGCAGCCACGATTGGTTGTGTGACTGAGCAAAAACAAGTCAAATTGGTTGGGATCTTCGGTACATCAAGGTTATTAGATTTACCCCACAGTGAGCCTTTACCCCGTATTTGTTAATTGAAAATGCCCTATAGATAAAACCTATAGGGCGTTCAAATCTATTAACGTCTTAACATACCTTTATCGATAATAAACTCGATAATGGTTTCTAAGCCGACTTTTTTCTTTAAGTTAGTAAACACATAGGGCTTTACTGGGCGCATTCTTGCGGTATCGGCTTCCATCACTTCTAATGAGGCGCCGACATAGGGTGCAAGGTCAATTTTGTTAATCACCAATAAATCGGAATGAGTGATCCCCGGGCCGCCTTTACGTGGGATTTTTTCGCCTTCAGCAACATCGATAACATAAATAGTTAAGTCTGCCAGCTCTGGACTAAACGTCGCGCTGAGGTTATCGCCGCCGCTTTCCACAAACACGATATCAAGGTTTTTATGGCGCATGGCTAACTCTTCAACTGCCGCTAAATTCATTGATGCATCTTCACGAATAGCGGTATGAGGGCAGCCACCAGTTTCAACACCAATAATGCGATCTGCATCTAATGCTTCGGCACGGGTTAAAATTTTGGCATCTTCTTGGGTGTAAATATCATTAGTGACAACGGCAATTTGGTAAGTGTCGCGCATGGCTTTACATAACACTTCTAATAATGCGGTTTTTCCTGAGCCGACTGGCCCACCGACACCAATTCTTAAGGGTTGATTATATTCTTGCATAGCATTTTTCTCATGAACGAAAAAGTCGTGTGTATTGGGTTTCATGCCGACTACTGGCAATAATTTGTGCAGGTGTAAAACTGCCAATATCGTCTATTGGCCAGATTGCCGATTGCGTAACCACTTCGGGTATGCGCTCAGCAAGGGTAAATAAAATATTTTGCCCTGCGCTTTGCCCTAAAGGGATAAGCTTAACACCGGACATCACCGTGTTTTCTAGCCAACCCCATGCATACGCGGTGCACAATTTTTCAACGTCAATCTGCCAATTTACTGCGGCGAGAGCGAAAGCCATTAGCTGGGTTTGTTTCACGCAGGTTTGCAGGTTAGCATCCAGTTCAATACCTAGCTGAGGAAGTAGTCGGGCAAAAGCAATTCCTCGTTGCCGTTCTTCTTGACGCAATTCTTTGGTTTCACGGCTGGCTATCATAAATTCACACCAATATTTCACCGCTTCAATATCACCAAGGGAAAGGGAAGTATGAATTTGCCGTAAAACAGGGAGTTCCAATGTCGCAATCGCATGGGTCATTTGTGCGGTTAGCCAGCCAGCAAGGGTATCAGGTGTCGTTACCCAGCCTTTTTCAATCGCCCATTCTAGGCCTTGTGAATAGGTAAATGACCCAACAGGTAAAGAAGGGCTAACTAACTGGTATAAGCGTAGATCTGCTAACATAGGCAAACTCCCTGAACCCGATTAGTGGTGGTGATCATCGTGGCCGTGATGGTGGTGATGACCACCTGATGAGCCGCCATAGGCCCCTGGTTCTGGTTGGTATTTTTCTAAACCAACACTGACGGTAGCGCCTAATCCACGGGCCATATCATCTAGCACATGGTCATGAAAATAACGGCACCAGCCCGCTTCAATTTGCAATGGAACATGGCGGTTACCTAAGTGATAGCAAACGCGAGCAAGCAACAGAGCGTCATCACTGTAAACCGTAGAAACTTGCTCTTTCGCGGCTTCGATGGTGACTAACTCGCCGTCTTCAGTGGATAAAACATCGCCTTCCTTCAGGATGGTTCCGCGCGGCAAAAATAGCCCCGCTTCTTGCCCATCGCTTAAAGTGACTTTTAAACGGCTTTTGGTGCGCTCATCCATGGTTAAGCACAGGGTTAACGCGGTTGGTGAATGCGGTTGTGGAGCAACCACTTTAATAAATTTTTTCATTCTCAGGCTCTTTTAATTAGGGGTCAGAATAAAAAGTAACGTTGTGCCATCGGTAACTCAGTCGCTGGTTCACACACTAGTGGGATGCCATCGGCTTTGACAATATAAGTTTGTGGGTCAAGTTCGATGTGCGGCACATAACTGTTGTGAACCATTGAGGTTTTGCTAATGTTTCGACAGCCTTCAACCCGGCCAATTTTGCTCTGTAGGCCTAATTTTTCAGGAACACCTGCTTCAATACCGGCTTTTGACATAAAAATCATCGAGGTATGGTATTTTGCTTTACCTAACGCCCCAAACATCGGGCGGTAATGTACTGGCTGTGGCGTCGGGATTGCCGCGTTAATATCGCCCATTGGCGCATAGGCGACCATTCCCCCTTTCATGATAAGGGCAGGTTTGATACCAAAAAATGCAGGGTCCCATAACACGATATCAGCTAATTTGCCGATTTCTACCGAACCGACTTCATGGGCGATACCGTGGGCGATAGCGGGGTTAATGGTATATTTCGCCACATAGCGTTTGATACGGTTATTGTCGCTATCGAGAGTGTCGCCTTCTAACGTCCCACGCTGTAATTTCATTTTATGAGCGCATTGCCAAGTACGAGTAATCACTTCGCCAACGCGTCCCATGGCTTGTGAGTCTGAAGACATCACAGAAATTGCACCCATATCGTGTAAAATATCCTCCGCAGCAATGGTTTCACGGCGAATTCGAGACTCAGCAAAAGCCACATCTTCTGGAATCGATGGGTCTAAGTGGTGGCATACCATTAACATATCCAAATGCTCATCAACGGTATTGATGGTGTATGGCATCGTTGGGTTGGTCGATGCAGGCAGGATATTCGGTTCCCCAACAGATTTGATGACGTCAGGGGCATGGCCACCGCCAGCACCTTCAGTATGGAATACGTGGATCACTCGCCCTGCAATAGCTTTCACGGTTTCTTCATAAAAACCACCTTCATTTAGCGTATCTGAATGGATAGCCACTTGCACATCCATTTCATCGGCCACATTCAAGCAGTTGTGAATAGCCATTGGGGTAGCGCCCCAGTCTTCGTGAATTTTTAAGCCTATTGCGCCCGCTTCGATCTGTTCGCGAATCGCTTCGGGCTGACTGACACAGCCTTTACCAAATAGCCCGACGTTGATCGGCAGTTCATCAACGGCTTCTAACATGCGGTACATATTCCAAATACCGGGGGTGACGGTCGTGGCATTAGTACCCGCCACAGGGCCAGTTCCACCGCCTATAAAGGTGGTAACACCGGAAACCAGACCTTCTTCTGCCTGTTGTGGGCAAATAAAATGAATGTGAGTATCAACGCCACCCGCGGTGATAATTTTACCTTCACCAGCAACCACTTCTGTGCCGGGGCCGATAACGATATCAACATTGGGTTGAACATCGGGGTTGCCTGCTTTACCAATCCCCGCAATACGGCCGTTTTTAATTCCGATATCCGCTTTAACAATGCCCCAGTGGTCTAAAATAATGGCATTAGTGATTAACACATCGACACACTGGTCACTGGTGACTTGGCTTTGCCCCATGCCGTCACGAATAACTTTACCGCCACCAAATTTGACCTCTTCACCATAGGTGGTGAAATCTTTTTCGATCTCTAGAAATAATTCTGTATCAGCTAAGCGCAAGCGGTCACCGGTTGTGGGACCAAACATATCCGCATACGCTTGACGAGAGATTGTTTTCATTATTAATTCTCACTCTCTAACTTGCCCATGACTTTGCCATGGAAACCATAAATTTCTCGTTTGCCACTAAAAGCGACGAGCTCAACAGTACGACTTTGTCCAGGTTCAAAACGCACCGCCATACCCGCTGGGATATTCAAACGAAAACCCAGTGTGCCTACGCGCTCAAATTTTAGGGCGTCGTTGACTTCATAAAAATGATAGTGAGAGCCAATTTGAATCGGGCGGTCACCATGGTTGGCAACTTGTATTGTTTGGGTTTCTCGACCTGCATTGAGTTCGATATCGCCTAAAGCGTGGTTGACTTTAATTTCACCGGGGATCATGTTGTTACCTATACAATCGGGTCGTGAATAGAAACCAGTTTTGTGCCATCAGGAAATGTACATTCCACTTGAATGTCTTTGATCATTTCTGGCACGCCTTCCATTACCTGCTCTGCGGTTAACACGGTTCGGCCTTCGCTCATTAATTGGGCAACCGTCTTGCCATCACGGGCGCCTTCCATAATCGCACAACTGATCAATGCGACCGCCTCAGGGTAATTGAGCTTTAATCCACGGGCTAAACGCCTTTCAGCAACGAGGCCTGCCGTAAAAAGCAATAATTTATCTTTTTCTCTGGGGGTTAATTCCATTTTTTGCTCCTAAAAAACGTTTAAGTTGCCCAAATACGCGGCGGATCAGGGTAATAACCTAACCAGTATTGTCTTGTTGCCTGCCAAATATGGGCGAAGCAAGCCATCATGGGCTCGGTTTGAGAACCTAATAACCGCAATACTAAAATACCGTCTACATCAGTCAGTCCATACTCAAGCGGCCTCACTTCCGTAGAGAAAAACACGGCCAAACTCTCGTGAAGTTCAGCTTTTAATTCATCGCTGGCGGGGTAGATATACAAGGAACCTACCATAGGAAATTCACGCATGACGGCTGACTGTTTTTGTGAACCCTCGATAAATATGGATTCTGCCAAGGTGAGTTTGTCATCAATATAAAACTGCAAGCGGCCCCGAATATCACCGTTGTCGAATTGCTCGTTTAATACGGGTCGGCCTAAACATTGGATTTCCCAGCCGATAAATTTTGATGAACTTGCGATTCGAACATGAGTCTCTAAGCGAACTTGAGCCTCAGGGAAAAAAATATTTTCTTGAGGTAACCATTCTAAGAACCCATTGGGCGCGACGGTTAAGCTTTGTAGTTGTCGTGCAACGCCGCCCGCACTACGATAAAATTTTGTTGCACCAGGCGTGGTTAATAACGCATGGGCATGTGGTTGAACATCAATATTGATAAGGAGTTTATCCCCCCCGACAACGCCACCGGGTGGATGAAGTAAATACGTGTGTGCAATTCCTTGCTCGGGGTAGAATGGCCGCTGAACCATTAAAGGGCCGATATGTTGTTTGTCCGTTAAGCGGGTGACGCCACGTTTTAGTTCATATCGTAAAAAAATTTCAGCTAACCAGCCTGATCCTGAAAAATCAGACATACTTTCTCCTGCAACTCAGTCAACTAAAAATACGCGAACATGTTTAGCTATACCCCAGCAAAAATTGGGTATTTATGATGTAAAAGCTAATGCAAGTAGGGTAGGGTGTGAGTGAATACCAAAATCATTATTATTATGCAGTGTTGTTGGCTGCATGTGTCTGCCGCGCGATTCTACACCTTATATCGAAAATTGCCTTTCAATTAAACAGCATTTTATTTAGAAAATATAACAACCATCAAAATAACAGTAAAAAATGAGCGTATATCTATATTGCGATTTCAGCGTAACGGGACTATATTCTCATCCGCACTGATATGGGGTTGATATGCTTTTGCTACGTGGCTTTATATCTATTCAACAATCCCTTTTCTTGGGAAGTCATTCTGACATTAACTGCAGTTTATAGAGATTATGGAATATAAATTCTTTCTTTCGGAAAGCCAAATGGTGTTAAAAGCGTTTTATATTGAAAACGCGATGATAGCCATGTTAACTGGCGCGAAAGGAAATGTCGTGATCAACGGTCAATCCATTGAAATTGAAACCGATGTCACCTTAATTATTCCTAAATATAGCCAAGTTTCTTGCAATATTGTGTGTAACACCGTGAATCAGCCGCTTGAATTACACACCTTGTCGATGTCAGAAGAAGAATTACAATCGGTATTTTTATTACTAAAAACATTGATGAAGTCGGGTGCGCCACTGACTAGCCACCAACCCATTTACCATGTTTCTCCCCCTGAAACGGTGAGAGATAACTTTAGTTTATTAAAACAATGCTTACCATTAAAAAAACAGAGTAAATCCCAAGAAGCATTGTTAATGAAACAGAGCCTATATTTTATTTTAATGGCGGTATATCAAGAGGGTATCGATATTCTTAACCTGTTTCGTTTTAATTATGATGAACCGAAAAACCAAGCAATTACCCATTTGATAACCCAAGAACCGCAAAAAAAATGGCATTTAGACGATGTCGCGAAAGCGTTATTTACGACACCTTCAACTTTGCGTCGCCATTTGAACCGTGAAGGGGTGTCATTTCGTCAATTACTGCTAGATGTTCGAATGGGAATGGCGTTGAATTATTTAACATTTTCGAATTATTCTGTTTTTCAAATTAGTCATCGTTGCGGTTTTGGCAGTAATGCCTATTTTTGCGATGTCTTTAAGCGAAAATACAATATGACGCCTTCTCAATTTCGGTTGCAATCAAGGCAGTCGAACGACCCGAATTTTATTACCAATTTGTCCTTGCACTCTAACCCAATTGAATTTGACAAAGAAATTGATGAGTAGTTGTTAAGGTAAGTCAAATAACGGCTTAATTTTGACGGTTTCTCGAATAAATTCGCTGTTCTATTGATGTAGCGCCTAGCAATCAGGGCGTTAAATTTAATATAACTCATATTGGTTACTCTACACATAGTGAATATCTCACCAATAGCGACATTAATGAAAATAACATCATTAATTATATGAAATAAAAAATAAAATTTGTCTATAGAGGGATGTATGATTAAAAATATCATTGCAGCAATGTGCCTGATGGGGCTCACACTGCAAGCACAAGCAGTTGAACCGGCTCAATCACAAACTTTACGTTTAGCGATTGGTTCAGAGCCAACTGAGGGTTTTGACCCCATGCTCGGGTGGAGCCACGGCAGCTACCTACTGTTGCATAGCCCATTACTTAAACAAAAAGCTGACCTTTCATGGCATAGCTATATGCTTGAAAGTTATCAACATAATGCAGATGGTAAACAGTGGACACTCAAGCTGAAAAAAGGCTTAAAATTTTCCGATGGCTCACCGTTAACGGCAAAAGATGTTGTATTTACCTATAACAATGCTGCGGCAAGTGGCGGTAAGGTGGACATGGGGAATTTTGCCAAAGCAGAGGAAATTGACCCACTCACCGTAAAAATCACCTTATCTTCCCCACAAAGTACCTTTATTAATGTACTTGGTTCGTTAGGGATTGTTTGTGCCGATAAATATGATGCGAAAACCTATGCACATAACCCAATTGGCGCAGGTCCTTATCGTTTAGTTGCATTCCAGCCGGGGCAGCAACTGATTGTCGAGCAAAATCCGTATTATGCAGGGCCAAAAAATGACTTTGGTAAAATGGTCTTTGTTTTCCTTGATGAAGATGCGGCCTTTGCGGCGGCACAAAGCAATCAACTGGAAATTGTTCGTATCCCTGCTGCGGTAGCGGCGAATGCTAATGATGTGAAAAACATGAAATTGGTTGAGCGCTATAGCGTGGAAAACCGCGGCATTTCTTTCCCAATTCCACCTGCCGGTGAGAAAGATGCTCAAGGTAACCCTATCGGTAACGACATCACTTCAGATGTTGCTGTCCGTAAAGCCATTAACTATGCTCTTGACCGTAAACTATTAGCGGAATCCGTGTTGGAAGGCTTTGCCGTACCGGCTTATACCGGCGTTGCAGGGCTGCCATGGAATAGCCCAGACTCCGCTTTTAAAGATGGTGATCTTGAAAAAGCGAAATCCATTTTAGAAGATGCGGGATGGAAGCTGAATAAAGAGGGCTTACGTGAGAAAAATGGCAAAGTGGCAAAACTGACATTATGGTATGCCAGTGGTGATACCACACGTCGTGACCTTGCGCAGGCAATCCGTTCAAGCTTAAAACCGATTGGTATCGAGATGGATTTAAAATCGGGGAGCTGGGAAACCGTTGAGCTACACATGCATGCTAACCCAACACTTTTTGGTTGGGGAGGCTTAGACCCGATGGAAATTGTCCATAATTACAGTAGCAAAGCAGCAGGTGTTGGCTTTTATAACCCTGGTTATTATAAAAATGCAGCCGTTGATGAGCTAATCGAAAAAGCGTTAGCACAAGCTGACCAAGACGCGGCGATTCCGTTATGGCAGCAAGTAGATAGGAACGGTAGCACGGGTGTTGGTATTAAAGGTGATGCTCCATGGGCTTGGTTGATGAACCTACAACATATTTATTTACTGAATAATTGTGTTGATTTAGGTACCAGTGCTCCTGAAATTCACGGATCTTGGTCGGTGTTAAATAATGTCGATGAATGGGCGTGGACCTGTCAGTAATGCGAACTGCACTTGGGCTTTTATTGCGATTTATTTGTTTATTAACCGTAACGGCAGCGGGGATTTTTATCCTGCTGAGTTACTCGCCTATCGACCCAATAAAAGCCTATATTGGCAATGACTTACTGCATGTGCCTCCTGAGCAATATGCGCTAATTGCTGCGCGATGGGGGCTTGATCAGCCTTTATGGGTACAGTTCTGGCGTTGGTTTTCACAAGTATTACAGGGGGATTTGGGCTATTCCATGCTCTATAATACCCCTGTAATTCAAGTGATTGCTGACCGCCTTGTGCCTTCTTTAGCATTGCTTATTTGTGCTTGGTTGTTTTCTGGTATTGTGGGTTTTGCGCTAGGGTTAGTCGCTGGGCGTTATTTAAACCGCTGGCCAGACAAACTTATCTCAACATTATGCTATTTACTTGCTTCAATTCCTGTTTTTTGGGTCGGTTTGCTGTTGCTGTCTTTGTTCGCGGTGACATTACAATGGGCTCCAATATGCTGCGCTTGGCCGATAGGCTTGGATGAGCAAACGGCAACTTTTTCACAGAAACTTCATCACCTAATTTTGCCTGTAATTGCGTTGGGTATGCTAGGCGTGGGTAATATCGCATTGCATACACGAGCCAAAGTTGTTGAGGTGATGAGCAGTGAATTTATTCATTACGCACGGGCTCAAGGGGATAATGGCTGGTCAATGATGGGGTTCCACGTGTTGAAACATGCCATCACCCCCGCAATTTGTTTGCAGTTTGCTTCTGTAGGTGAATTATTGAGTGGGGCATTGCTAGCTGAAAAAGTATTTGCCTATCCAGGCTTAGGTCAGGCAACGATAGATGCGGGGCTACGTGGAGATATTCCCTTGTTGATGGGGATCGTCATGTTATGCGCTACGCTAATATTTTTAAGCAATACGGTAGCAGACAGCCTGCTAAAAAAAGTGAATAAGGGAGTGATGAGAGGATCATGACCTATAACCCTAATCGCGCCTTATTTAAGTTAGCTTTCTCATTACTTTTATTGGTCATCGTTAGTATTTATGCGTTTGGCCTCTCCCTTAATGATATTGAAATGAATTTACTCGATAGGCGTTTGCCACCTTCGTGGGCGCATCTATTTGGTACAGATAATTTAGGGCGTGATTTATTTGCCAGAACCTTTCATGGTGTGGCAACAAGTTTGCAAATTGGCCTTATGGCTGCCATTACCAGTGGTTTCATTGCACTTGTCATGGCGGGGTTATCTTCAATAAGCAAAGTTATGGACTATGTGGTGCGTGGCATTATTGATGCTATGTTGGCATTGCCGCATCTTTTATTACTGGTATTGATTTGTTTTACGCTGGGTGGTGGAAAAATGGGGGTGATTTGGGCCGTTGCACTGACACATTGGCCAAAATTAGCCTTAATTTTACGTTCGGAGTTACAACGAGTTAGCCAGTCAGATTACATTATGTTATCTCAACGTATTGGTAACAGTGCGTTTTATCGTTGGCGTTATCATTATTTACCCATGATTTTGCCGCAATGGATGGTAGGAACATTGTTAATGTTTCCCCATGCGGTTTTACACAGTGCGGCATTAAGTTTCTTAGGTTTTGGTTTGTCGCCTCATGAACCCTCACTAGGTATTTTATTATCTGATGCATTGCGCTACCTCAGCACAGGAGCTTGGTGGCTGGTGGTTTTCCCAGGCGTTGCATTAGTCGGACTAGTGTTATTATTTGACCAATTTGCCAAAGCCTTGCAGCAGCTATGGTTGAAGGGGGCCGTATGTTGAGTCTTGATAATCTCACCGTGGATGTCGCGCAGTTTCGTTGGTTAGGACGTAAACGTTGGGCTCCGTTACTACAAGGAATTTCCTTAGATATTCAGCCCGGTGAGATGGTTGCACTGGTGGGTGGGAGCGGGGAAGGTAAGAGCTTGTTATTACAGAGTGTTTTGGGGTTACTTCCCCATAATATGCGCTGTCGTGGTGGTATTCACCTTAATGGTAAAAGGCTGACGGAACAAAACAAAGCTCAGCACCGTGGTAATGCATTATGCTATATTCCTCAAGGGGTTAGCGCGCTTAATCCGCTAATTCGTATCGGCCCACAATTAGAACGTGCCGCAGTGTTAAGTGGGCAGCATATTAAAATGCACGATGTTGCACGGCACTTACAGCAATATAATTTGCAAAGCTCACTAGTGGATAGCTACCCAAACCAGTTATCCGGTGGAATGGCAAAACGGGTACTCGCCAGCAGTGCGACACTTTCCCACGCACAATATATTTTAGCGGATGAAATCTCATCATGGTTGGATGACGACCATGCGATGCAACTGCTCGAAAATATAAAATCACTGTGTCACGTTGGCCGAGGTGTTTTATGGATCACCCATGATTTATCCATGGCTGTGCGTTTTGCTGACCGCATCGCCTTATTACGTAACGGAGAGTTGGAAGAAGTGCTAAGCAGCCAACAACTGCAACAAGGCGGTGGTGGAAAATGGCTACAATCGTTGTGGAATGCGTTACCTGAACATCAATTTATGGCAAGTAAATGAGTATTACTGAACCTATTTTACAAGTAAATAATTTATGTATTGATCAAGGTGGGCAACGGCTGTGGGATGACTTTAGTTTGTCACTGGCTAGAGGTGAACGCCTTGGAATATCTGCGCCCAGTGGTTTTGGTAAAACTACGTTAGGCCGAGTATTAGCTCAGTGGCAAAAAGCATCCCAAGGAACCATTCTATTTGACGGCCAACCATTGCCTCGACATGGTTATTGTCCGGTTCAATTAGTCCCTCAGCATCCAGAGAAAAGTTTTAACCCATACCGTAAGGTCGGTGCGAGTGTATTTGATGCTTGGCAGCCAGACTCTCACTGGTTAGCGTATTTTTCGATTAAACCTGCATGGCTAGAAAGGCTTCCCAGTGAGTTATCCGGTGGTGAGCTTGCTCGTATCGCCTTATTGCGAGCCCTTGACCCGCGAACGAAAATTTTGATTGCTGATGAAATCACCGCACAGTTAGACGCCAATTTGCAAAAAGAGATTTGGCAGTTGTTAGTGAGATTATCGGAAGAGCGCCCATTGGCGATGATTATTTTTAGCCATAATAAAGCGTTATTAGAGAAAGTGTGTAGTCGTGTTTTTAGCCCAGATAAATAAAAGGTTATGTTATGCCATCGGTTATGACGGCATAACTATAATTCAATTATTCAGTAATTTGGGCCAGTTTATCAATTTCTTTTAATAAATCATTGACATTCGGGCGATAGCCAATCCCATCGTTAACACCTTCCGTATAGGTCGATTTTCTTATCAGTTCGCGCATTCCCCAAGCAGATAAAATAATTTGATGTTGTTTAGCATAGCCTTGAAGTAATGCTAATGCGCCTGCACACAAAGGAGTCGCACTAGATGTACCTGAGTAATCTTTTGTGTAATTGCGTTCATTACCGGGGTATTTTTGTAGTGAGCCATACCCTGTGGTTGTAACACTCCAATCTCCCCATGAATTAATTAATGAACTTTTTTGATTGTAATTAGAAAAATAAGCACGACTTCCAGTCTGATTATTACACGCGCCAACTAACATACTGCCATTATCACCGAAATCAGTCATAACTCCGGGTTCACTTAAATCTAACCCACCATTACCGGCTGCCAATATAACCGTTGCACCTTTGTCGACCATAATTTTGATTCTTTCCCACCAATTACGCACAGCTGTGGCAGGAAGTAATTTTTCGCCAAAAGAAAATTGAATGTCTAAGCTTACAATATCACCAGGCTGGGCATCATTAGTAAGTTGATCGAGATCGCCAGTATCATAGAAATAAAATTGACAATTGTGTGCAATGCCAGTTACACCAAATGCATTTTTAGTGGCAATAATACAGCCTGTTGATGCGGTACCATGATTACAATCTTGGGTTTCAGGGCGGCTACTAACGACGATCAGATTTGAATTTTTGAGATCTTCATGGTTTTTGTAAACACCAAAGTCTAAATGGCGTACTACGGCTTGCGAACCATCAATGTTTTTTTCCCATGCGTTTCTCACATTCATACCCATTGGTGCATCTAAATATTTTTGTAAATAAGTGAAATTAGGGGTTATCTCATTGCTACTGGTGTCTTCTTCTAGAACTTGACTATTTAAAGGGAGTTTTGGCGGAAGATAGCCGGTCGTGTCAGGACAAATACAGCAATAGCTGACATAATCTAATTGTTCAATCTTTTGTGATAGTTCAAGTAAACGATCAAAATTATCTTCTCCATAAAGGTTTAGGTATTCATATTGTTTAACAGAGGATTCAATATTTGATTTGATTAATATTAATTTTGAATTCATTAGTTCATTTGGTAATATATCCATAATCAAATGCGAACTTTTTATTTCAGATTTAATTTCTAAAAAATATTTATTAATTCCATCTATTTTATGATTTATTGTTTTTGATTTGGATTCTTTTTTAATATTTTGCTTGGTTTTCTGTTGGGTGAAGTAATAGCTAGCAGGGCTATCAATTAGGTGGTGAATGTTTTTATTGCTATCTATAAATGAAATGGTTACGTGGTAGTTCCCCGATTTATCTACCTTGAAAAGATAATGGTCATTATTAGTTGATATGGTTTCTATATTTTCATTATCTAAAAATAAGCTAATGGTGACTGTTTTTTTGTTTCTATTATCAAAGTTAACGACAATGCCATTTGAATATTTATCGATAAATTTAAAGGTTTTTATATTCATATATTCTCTTTTTATATAACATATATTGATATGCTTTTAATTATTTAAGCATTAAGTTGGGTATGTTATTTAAAAGGGAAATTGTATTTACGACAAGATTGATAATTTAATAGAATTTAATGGAAACTATAATTTTAATATAAATAATAAATTAATTTATTTTGGTTTTGACAAATGTCATAGGGATATCTATACCCATCCTCTATTTTAAATCCCTCAAATGAAAATGATAACCATTACTATTATTGGGGTGAATATATGTCTTATCGTTTAAAACGGCACCAATTGGCGCATTGTATTGCACTCACTTTAGGCATAGGTACTTTGGCGACACCAATTGGGTTCGCTGCACCAGCAGGCACACCAGACAAACTGGTCGTCACGTCTTCAACAGGCCAAAGCCGTTTGTCACCGAGTGAACAGCAAGAAAAAGATAAACTTGAAAAAGTGGCTGGCGGAACAAATTTAGTTGTTATCGAAAAAGAAACTCGCCTTGCTACCTTACAAGACGCCTTGGATTACCAGCCTGGGTTGGTTATCCAAAATTTCTTTGGGGGGATTGACCAGCCGCGTTTAAATATTCGCGGCTCTGGCGTGCAAAGTGCACCGCTTGCTCGTGGCGTATTGCTGCTGCAAGATGGCTTACCCGCAACAGATGCAGACGGCAGTTTTCACATCAGTACCTTAGAAATGCGTGATGCGCGGATGGTGAGCGTACGCCGTGGCGCAAATAGCCTTAACCCACAAAGTAACAGCTTGGGCGGTGAATTGGATGTGCTCTCTTACACTGGCCGAAGTGAGCAAGGGCGCCTACGTTATGAGTACGGTTCCCATGGGCGCGAAGGGCTACAAACCGCCTTCGGTGGTGTTTCTGATGATGGGTTATTTGATGGGCGTATTAATTTCACTTATGACCATTTTGATGGTTATCGCAAACACTCTGCTTCTCAACGTAAAACGTTACGTAGCAACTTTGGTTATGTGACTGATAACTTTGAAAACCGAACTTGGCTGAGTTGGACAGATTTGCGCTTTGACGTTGCGGGGCCAGTTTCTGAAGAGGTATTAAATAATAACCCAACAGAGGTGTACCCAATGGTTTGGTTGCGTGATCCTCACCGTAATGTTGAGCAATTCCGAGTGGCTAACCGCTCTGACTGGCAAGTGGATAACCAAGCAATTGGTGCAGGAGTTTGGCACATTCGTACTCATGATAATTTTACTACTCCCGCTTACTACCGGTTTAGCCGCAGCCACAGTGAAGGGCTGCAATTTACCTATAATATTGAAACTGAGCCCGTGACATATCGTACAGCTCTTGCATGGGACCAAATGACCTTGCAGACTGAATTAATGCAAAATCGTAAAGGGACACCTGCAGACAAAACAAAAATAGGTAAATATGATGGCCGAGCTGAAAACCTCTACGGCAGTGTTGGGGTAGACTTACATATTACGCCAACAGTGACCGTTAATTTAGATGTGAAAGGCACACATGCGCGCCGTGATGTAGAAAAACGACAGAGTCATTTGTCGTTAGACCAAAGTTGGACATTTTGGACACCAAAAGCGGGAGTGATTTGGCGGCCAACAGAAAGCCAGCGCTACTTTGCCAATATCAGTGCGAGTGAAGAACCTGCAACATTTTGGGAAATTATTAACTCCAGCAATGGAAAATTGACGAAACTCTCACCACAAAAAGCCATTACTTATGAAATTGGGGGAGAAGGCGATGTCACCGATGGGTTGAAATGGAGCCTTGCGCTGTACCGTAGCCAAATTAAAGATGAGTATATTACCACTTATGACAGTGCAGGAACTGTCGTTGGTGTGTTTAATTATGCCGCGAAAACTCGCCATCAAGGCTTAGAAGCTGGGCTTACAGGACGTGTTGGCGCAGGTCCGGGGGATATCAATTACCGAGTTTCTTGGACTTATAATGATTTCCGTTTCATGGGCGGTGAATATAATGGCAACTATATCGCGGGTATTCCACGTAATATTGTTGCTGCCGAGGTGTTATATGAAATTGGGGATTGGAGTGTTGGGCCTAATATTCATTGGGCACCTACGGATATGGCAGTTGACCACCAAAACAACCTTGATATTCAAAAACGTAAACATTATGCCGTACTGGGGCTGAAAGGTAGTTATAAGCCTACAGAGCAGTGGTCTGTGTATTTATCGATGGATAATTTAACCGATGAGCGCTATGCAACAACATCGGTTGCCAACCAAACCGTCACAGCAAAAGACAGCACTTTATTCCCCGGTATGGGGTTTAATGTGAATGGTGGCGTAACCTATAATTTCTAATAATAAATAAACGCATTAATATTGGTTAATGCGTGGTTGTTAAAATGGGCGCTGTGCAGAAATAGATAATTGCGTTAAGTAGTTTTCATTATGGATATGCACAGTGTCTTTCTCTATATCAATAAACCCTTTTTGCCGCCATCCAGAAACCAACCGACTGAGTGTTTCGTAGCGTATGCCTAATTTAGCCGCGAGCTGGCCCCGTGATAAAGGTAAAACAATATCTGAAGTTAGTTGTTTATGTTTTAATTCAAGAATATAAGCAGCCAAGCGTTGTTCAGCAGAACTTGAAGTTAGCCAATCAATATGGTTAATGTTTTCATACAGTTTGCTACTAAAACGCATGAGTAGCTTTTCCATAATTTGTGGGCAGGCATGGCAAAGCCGTAAAATATCACGTTTATCGAGTAGCAAGGCTTCACCGTCGGTTTTTGCCCGTAAACTCATAGGATAGCGGTTATGTGGCATAAAAACGGCTGCGATGGCAACAATTTCCCCTGTGCAAAATAAACCAAAAATTTTTTCCTCGCCCAAATAAGTGTGGCGATACACCTCGATTTGCCCGCTTATCATCAAAGGGCAATGCTTAAATGGTTCTCCTTCATGGTTCAGGATTTCACCACTTTTAAAGCGAATATGGCCACAATTTTCCAGCAGTAATGCCAGTTTTTCATCTTCTATCCCATTAAACAGTAAGCACGATTTTATGGCATTGAGTGATTGTGTATGGGGGAAAACGTTTTTGACAAATGTCATAGGTCATCCTCTTACGCCGTCTTAGAATGGCATAAGTATAAATGATAATCATACACATTATCAATTGAGATCTTAGCAGAGAGCTGAATAACCCTATGATAAATAATGCTTTTAGACTCATCGCCGTTTTTCTGACCTTGTGGGGGATGGGCAACGTATATGCATCACAAGCCGTTGATTTCACAGATATGTCAGGGGATAAAATTCATTTGTCAGCCCCTGCAAAACGTATTGTCGTGATCCCAATCCCTGCCGCTTCGATGTTAGTTGGTATGGATGAAAGCAGTGAAAAATTAGTTGGAATGCATCCTTTTGCAAAGGTTGCTGCGCGAGATGGCATGTTAAGCCAAATGTTTTCTTCTGTTTTACAGGTGAATTCAAATGTCGTAGGTAACAACTTTACACCAAATATTGAAGCATTGCTTAATGTGGAGCCCGATCTGGTATGGCAATGGGGTCATCGAGGGGATGATATTATTTCCCCTATGCGTGATGCAGGGCTGACTGTTGCTACGTTAGATTATGGGCAAGAACGCTATACGCAAGAGTGGGTTCGCCTAATGGGACAAACACTTGGCCACAATGATAAAGCACAGAAGATGATCCAGTGGCGCCAAGAAGTTGTCGATACACTCTCAGCAACTACCGCTGAAATACCAGAAGCGCAGCAGCCTCGTGTTCTGTATCTCTCCCATTTTAACCAGAGTATTCAAACATTTGGCTCAACATCACACAACAACGCGGATTTTGCATTGGCGGGTGGAGTGAGTTTAAACCGCGACCTCACTGGGCCAAGAACGCTCAATATTGAGCAAATTCTTGTTTGGGACCCTGACATTATTCTATTGGGTAATTTCGAAGAGGGGTTATCGCCAGCTGACGTTTATCGCAATCCCATGTTAAGCGAAGTCACTGCAGTGAAAAACCAGCGCGTATATAAACTTCCTATTGGTGGTTTTATCTGGGATGCACCAAACCAAGAAACACCGCTGTATTGGCAATGGTTATCAATGATTTTTCATCCAGAAACGATGAAAATGCCATTGCGTGAGGAAATTCGCCTGAGATATCAGCAACTTTATGGCTATGACGTGTCTGATGAGCAAATTGACGGCATTTTGCAAATGGAGATGAACAAAAATAGCCAGCACTACATCTCTTTAATGGGGAAACCGCATGCGTAAGCCCCAATATCTTTGGCTCGTTTTCGCCATTTGCCTATTGTTGACGTTTGTTTTGGCACTAAGTTGTGGCCGCTACCCGGTTTCGTTTTCTGCGGTTTGGCATATTCTCTATGACACCATTTTGGGTAACGAGATGATGGGGAACTATAGTCGTACGGAACAAAATGTCGTGTTAAATGTGCGCTTACCACGAGTTCTGATAGCAGGTACAGCAGGGGCTGGGTTGGCGGTTGCGGGGGCGGCTTTGCAAGGCATTTTCCGTAACCCATTAGTTGGGCCGCAAATTATTGGCGTCTCATCTGGAGCCGCATTGGGTGGCGCGCTAGCTATTTTGTTATTTTCTTCTTTGTTGATCACCATTTCATTGGCTTTTGTCGGTGGGTTGTTAGCTATCGTGCTAGTTTTTTTACTCGGCTTGAATCGCCAAGGCAGCCAGCTATTAATGTTAATCCTTGCGGGGGTGATTATTAATGCTTTTTTTGCTGCATTAATTTCGTTAATTACCTATTTTGCAGACCCTAATAATACTTTGCAAACCATTGTTTTTTGGCTTATGGGCAGCTTTGCCAGTGCGTCTTATCTTAAACTTAATATTGTTTTTCCTGTTGTTATGGTCTGTGTTTTAGTCATTTTTGCACTGCGTTTTCGTATCAATGTGCTCTCCTTAGGGGAAGAAAATGCACAAGCCTTAGGGATGAAAATTAATAGAACCCGTTGGGCCGTGTTACTCAGCGTGACCTTGATCACTAGTGCGACAGTGGCGGTATCCGGCACCATCGGCTGGGTAGGACTGATTGTTCCGCATATTGCACGGCTAGTGGTAGGACATGATCACCGGATATTACTGCCCGCTAGTGCAGTTATTGGTGGGATTTATATGGTAGCTGTCGACACCTTTGCCCGCAGTATGACGAATGCGGAAATTCCATTAAGTGTGATCACCGCACTAATCGGTGCCCCCATTTTTGCACTACTGATCCATACATTAAATAAAAAGGTGGCCGATTTATGATCCAAGTTGAACACCTTAATTTCAAAATTGCACAGCGCCAGTTATTTACGAATTTAACTTTTCAGCAGCCCAAAGGCAGCATTGGCGCGATTTTAGGGCCGAATGGCCGTGGAAAAACCACCTTATTAAAACTCTTGCTCGGTTTACAAAAAGGATCAACAGGCAATATTTCACTAAATGCCCCCGTCGCTTATGTTCCACAGCTTAGTGGTTCACTATTTCATTATTCTGTTCGCACCATGGTGAGTCTCGGGCGTATTCGTCACTTGCCGTGGTATGCCTCACCCAATGAAAAAGATAACCAAATTGTAGAGCGGTGTTTAGCGTACTTAGGCATAAGTAATTTTGCGGACCAACCCTTTAACTGTCTCAGTGGAGGGGAAAAACAAATGGTTATGATTGCGAGAGCATTAGCCTGTGAACCAAAAATTTTGATTCTGGATGAACCGACATCCGCGTTGGATCTTGCCAACCAAGACAGTGTGCTCAGCGTTTTACGTGATTTAGCCATACATCGCGGAATGACCATCTTATTTACGAGTCATTATCCACAGCATGCGCTGCATATCGCTGACTATTCATTATTGCTGTTTAACAGTAGCGGCTGTTTATTTGGTGAAACTGAACAAATTTTAACGGAAGAAAACCTGACACAACTGTACCAATTACCTGTTGCAATTACGCCAATAGACTATCAAGGCCGGCAGACCCAAGGGGTCATTCCGCTATTTAGATAACTGAATGAAAATGATTAAATTAAGGAATATAAACGATGAGCAATAACACAATAACACCCGCAGAAGCGCTGATTATCAATCAGTTAATTAATTATACCGAACAAGGTATTGCAAGCCGTGTATTAGCGAAAAATGGTGGGGGGAATATCACCTTATTTGCTTTTGATAAAGGCCAAGCGCTCTCTGAACACAGCGCCCCTTTTGACGCCATTGTGATGGTTGTTGAAGGGAGTTTACAACTCACCATCGAAGGTAAGCCAGTGACGGCTAAACCTGGGGAAATTGTCAGAATGCCGGCTAATATCCCTCATGCGGTAGATGCACTTGAACCCGCAAAAATGCTGTTAGTTATGTTACGTGAGCCTGAAATGGCTTGTACACACTAACTTGGAGGTGCAAATGGACCAATCATTTACTGCCCATGAAGCAGGGCACAAATTTCTAGCTCGTTTGGGGAAAAAACGCCTACGCCCAGGAGGGAAAGAAGCAACCGAGTGGTTACTTAGCCAATCAGGATTACATAAGAACAGCCAAGTTCTTGAAGTTGCGTGTAATATGGGAACCACAGCTATTGAAATTGCCTCTCAATTTCATTGCCATATTACAGGTATTGATATGGACAAACAGGCGCTTGCACAAGCACAAAAAAACGTTGCGAATAAAGGGTTAACAGAATTAGTGACAATTCAAATGGCAGATGCATCGAAATTACCGTTTGAGGATAACAGTTTTGATGTGGTCATTAATGAAGCCATGCTAACCATGTACGCTGATAAAGCGAAAGCAAAGCTATTGCAGGAGTACTATCGAGTACTAAAGCCAGGCGGATGTTTATTAACCCATGATATTGCATTTAAGGATGCCCAAGCTGTCCAAAATGTCGTTTCTCAAATGCAACAAGCGATTAATGTCAAAGCGCAACCATTACCGGAAACACAGTGGGTGGAATTATTCCAACAAGTGGGCTTTCAGCAAGTGGTATCCCATACTGGCCCAATGACGCTATTATCGCCAAAAGGGTTAATTTACGATGAAGGTGTATTCGGTGCGCTAAAGATTATCCGCAATGCATTGAAGAAAGAAAACCGTCCTCAATTTTTGCGTATGTTCCGTCATTTTCGGCAAAATCGTGGAAAATTGAATTATATTGCAGTCGTTAGCGTGAAGTAACCTATAGGAAGATCTTACGCAGGGATGCGTGATTTGTATTTTTATGTTGAATAACCTTATATTTTATATTGCTAATAATAATAATTCTTATATTTATCTTGATTCTTAGTTACTGTTGATAATAATTATTTGATAAAATAATAAATAGTAATTTAATCATGCATTGTGATTTATTTTTTAGATTCAATAACAGCAATTCTAATAATGTAAAGGTTTAATTTAATGAAAATAAAGCATTTTTTTATTATCTCTCCTTGCTTTTTCCCTTTTATTTCCCCCTCCGTATTTGCCGCTGATAAAAAAGAAGAATCCATAACCGTATCCGCTACACGTGGTTATAAAACCGTTTCAGAAATGGCGCAAACCACATGGGTGATTGATAATGCTGAAATTGAACAGCAAGCTGAAGGTGGAAAAGAGTTAAAAGATATTTTAGCGCAGCTTATTCCAGGAATGAGTGTCAGTGGCCAAGGGCGGACAAACTATGGCATGAATATGCGTGGCCGTTCAATGATTGTGATGGTGGACGGGGTACGCCTTAACTCTTCTCGTAGTGATAGTCGCCAATTAGATTCCATCGATCCTTTTAATATCAATCATATCGAGGTTATTTCAGGTGCAACGGCGATGTACGGCGGTGGCAGTAGTGGTGGCTTGATTAATATCGTGACGAAAAAAGGCCAAGAAGAAAAACAGGTTTCTCTGCAATTAGGTGGAAAAACAGGCTTTAACAATGGTAAAGATCACGATGAAAATGTTGCCGCAGCAGTAAGTGGTGGTAATGAGAACGCTCACGGACGAATTTCTGTTGCTTATCAACGCTATGGCGGTTGGTATGATGGCAAAGGTAATGCGATTAATATTGATAATACCCAAACAGGGCTGCAATTTTCTGATCGTCTTGACGTGATGGCATCAGGTACTATCAAAATCGATGAAAAACAACAGCTTCAAGCCGTTTATCAGCATTATAAAAGTGAGTCTGATGGTAAACACGGCCTCTATTTAGGAAAAGACTTTTCCGCGGTTAAAGGACAAGGTGAAGCTTATAACAGCAGTAAATTAAGCTCTGATCGTTTGCCAGGAACTGAGCGCAATTTGCTCAATTTACAGTATTCAAATGCAGATGTGTTTGGGCAAGATTTTGTTGCTCAAGTTTATTATCGTGATGAATCACAAAAGTTTTATCCCTTCCCAACCTTGACTGGCAAGGATGTTACAAGTATCAGCTCATCGGATCAAAAAACCAATTTTTATGGAACCAAGCTGACATTCAATAGCCAACCTATCGATGAATTAACGTTAACTTATGGTGTGGATGCAGAGCATGAGCAATTTCGTGCGAATCAAATGTTTTTTGATTTAGATAAAGCGAAAGAATCAGGAGGAATGGATTTAACTAAAGCTTTCCAAATCGGCCGCTATCCAAGTTATACCACCACCAATATGGCGACATTTTTACAAAGCAGTTATGACATTACGCCGATGTTCACGTTAAGCGGTGGTGTGCGTTACCAATATACTGAAAATAAAGTGGATGATTTTATTGGTTATGCGCAGCAAGAAGCGATTGCTAATGGTAAAGGTAAATCAGCGGATGCAGTACCGGGTGGGAAAACGGATTACAACAACTTACTGTTTAATGCAGGGCTGCTGGTTAACCTAACTGAAGAGCAACAAACATGGTTTAATTTCTCTCAAGGCTTTGAAATTCCTGATATTGCTAAGTATTACGGAACAGGTGACTATGCGAAGACCCCAGATGCCAATGGTCACTACCATCTCAATAAAAGTGTTAACATTAATGATACCAAGGTAAAAGGAATTAAGGTTAACTCGTTTGAGTTAGGATGGCGTTACACAGGGGAAAACCTGCGCACACAAGTTGCCACCTATTATTCGTTGTCTGATAGAAGTTATGGCATTAATAAAGATGATATGACCATCTATATGAAAACCGATAAACGCCGTATTTATGGGGTTGAAGGCGCGGTGGATTACTTCTTTGCTGATTCAGATTGGAGCGTAGGAAGTAATTTCAATCTACAAAAATCAGAAACTAAAGTGGATGGTAGCTGGGAAAAATGGAGCGTTGACTTCGCGAGCCCGTCAAAAGTGAATGCTTATATTGGTTGGGAACCGAATGATTGGGCACTACGCTTACAAAGCCAACAAACATTCAATTTAACGGATGCGGCAGGTAAGAAACTTGATGGTTATAATACCGTTGATTTATTAGGAAGTTATATGCTGCCAGTGGGTAAAGTCAGCTTTGCAGTGGAAAACCTACTAGATAAAAATTACTCCACAATTTGGGGGCAGCGGGCACAAAGTTTATATAGCCCGAAATACGGAGCTGCAAACCTGTACGATTATAAAGGCCGTGGTCGAACCTTTGCCCTTAATTACAGTGTGACATTTTAATTAATTGAAAATAAGTCACTATGTATTAGTGACTTATTTCTAGCAGATTATTAGCAATAAAAAGTAATGAGATATTCCATGAAATCATTTCTTATAGGGTTATTTTGCTTGCTCAGTTTTTGGTCGCAGGCAAAAACATCAACGGTGATCACTGACTTACAAGGTCGTGAAGTTACTGTTAATCTTCCCGTCGAAAAATTATTTTTGGTGGATAGCCGTGATATTTTGCCAGTGGATATTGCTGCTGGTAAAGAAGGGATATCACGCATTGCGGGTTGGAGTGATTCGCTTACGCAATACGCACCAGATTTAAAACAAGCTTATTTCAGTGTGTTGCCTGAATTAGGCAAAATACCCACGTTAAAGAAAACACGTGAAGCCGGTCTCCAAGTTGAAAAATTGATCGAGTTAATGCCTGATGTGGTAGTTATGCATAAGGCTAATTATGGTGCGATGCGTGATAGTCAAATTTTACCGCAACTCGAAGCTGCAGGTATCCAAGTCATTTTTATTGATTTTCGAATGGATATTGCGAAAAATACGCCGAAAAGCATTTTATTATTAGGAGAATTATTAGGAACACAAGAAAGAGCGGGGCAGTTTGCAACGCTGTATCAAGAGAAATTAGAGGCCATTGAAAGCCAACTATCTCAGCCATTTCCAACTGTTTTGATTGAAGCAAATGCCGGGCTATTTGCGGATAGTTGCTGTCAGCTTTATGGGCGTTCAGGTTATGGTGTTTTAGCATCCTTGGCAGGTGGAAATAATCTTGTTGCAGATAGCTTTCCTGCAAAAGGGGCTGAAAGCTCCATTGAGAATATTATTACATTAAACCCAGAATTCTATTTATTGACTGGCGCTGATTGGCACAATTTTAATCGTCGCTCGCTCGCAGTAAGCTTAGGATATAATGCAGATAAAGCTAACGTGCAGAAGCAGTTATCGGTATTAATGGATAGGCAAGGGATTTCATCATTAACGGCAGTTAAAGAAAAGCGCGTTATGGCGATTTACCATAATTTTTACAACAATCCGATGAACATATTTGCCATTGAAGCTATGGCTAAATTTATGCATCCAGAGCGATTTAGCGCATTAAATCCAGAACAAAACTTAATTGACTTTCAAAAGCAGTTTACAGAGATCCGAGAAACGGGGGTGTTCTGGGTGAATCTATAAAAATAGGATCGCTAACTTTTTGTCGGGAATAGAAACTAACAAAAAGTTAGGCGGCTAGTTTATCTCTATATAGCTTTCCATTCATTAACAAACTCTCTGAAATCCCTTGTTCTATCTTATCTCCCAGTTTTTTTATAAACTGGGATTATTGCTATGTTAGTCATGGCAACTAAAAATTTGTTAGCTAGAATCAAGATATAGATCACAAATTGCTCAAATCTTGATTGAGTCTCCATTATGATCTAACTAATATTTAGTTAGGCTTAAAATAAGTTTGGTAGAAAATGAAAATTATCCAAGACAACTTTGAAATGTTATTGGCAGTTATGAAAGGGATTGCGGGCCAATTTGGCGACACTTGTGAAGTGGTATTACATGACCATAGTAAAGGGCTAGAAAGCAGTATTGTTGCAATTATTAATGGTCATGTAACGAAGCGAAAGGTGGGAGACCCAAGTAGTAATTTAGGGCTTGAGGTATTGCGCGGCACTGATGTTGATGGCGACAAATACAATTATTTTACCCAAACCAAAGATGGGAAAATGTTGCGTTCAACTTCAATCTATTTACGTGATGAAACTGGCAAAGTTTCTGGGGCACTTTGTATTAATCAAGATATTTCAGAATTTATTGCTGCAGAAAAAGCTATTCAAGGCATTACACAGCGCAATAGCATTGAGCAGGATACGGTTAAGGAAGTTTTTGTCACGGACGTTAATGAAATATTAGATCACCTTATTCAAGAATGTATGCAGGTTATTAAAGTCCCCGTCATCAATATGGGAAAAAAAGAAAAAATGGATGCAATTAAATTCTTTGATGATAGAGGTGCGTTCTTAATCAAAAAAGCAGGTGAGAAAATCTGTGAATTTTTAAATATTTCCAAATATACCCTTTATACCTATTTAGCGGAATTAAAAGGGGAAGACAATAATGAAGAATAAGAGAGGTTTTTATGCCAATAACGCCTTATGTTGCTTTAGATTTACAGCAACTTGAAAAAAATGTCAGAGGCATGATAGGCAAGCTAACACAGCAAGATATTGAACACTGGCCACATATAAAAACGCATAAATCAGTAGAATTAGCAAAATTTGAGATTGCCTGTGGTGCAAAAGGAATTACGTGTGCCACATTGCAAGAAGCGACAGTTATGGCGGAAGGCGGAATTGATCATATTCTACTTGCTTACCCAATGATCGGTGAACAAAAGTGCAAGCAATTTATTGAGTTAGCTAAAAAAATCAGATTAAGAACAATTATTGATAGCCTACAAGGTGCTGAACAATTATCAGCAGCAGCAAAGCAAGAAAACCAAATTATTGAGGTCTATATTGCTGTTGATTATGGTGCTCACCGAGAAGGAATTCAATTAGATGACTTAGAGCCATTTGCACTGGCAATACAAAAATTACCTAATTTGAAAATTATTGGTGTATTTACTTATGCAGGAACAATATACCAATACCGTACAGAGCCTGAAATACGTAAAGCGGCAAAAGCAGAAGCAGAGCTTTTATTATCTTGCCAAAAACGGTTAGAGAAATTGGGTATCGAAGCGCCTCGGACATCTGGCGGCTCAACATTATCTTCATTCTATGCTGATGAATTAAAAGGGATTACAGAGTCACGGGCTGGGAACTTTATTTTTGGCGATATGAATGCTATCTATGGTGGTATTTATACGCCTGAAGATTGCGCTTTAACAATAAGAACAACGGTTGTGAGTATTCCTATTGAGGGGTATGCAACAGTAGATGCAGGGACAAAAACATTAACTTCTGATCAATCCGCAGAACCAGGGTTTGGTTATATAGTGGAAGACCCAAATATAAAACTAGTTAAATTAAATGAAGAGCATGGCTATCTTCGCTATGACCCAAAACAAATTAAATTAAATATTGGTGATGTATTAAATATTATACCGAATCACAGTTGTGTTATTCCTAACTTAACAAACAAAATATATGCATTAAATAATAATGAAATAGACCATATTATTATACCAGACGCACGATATTAAATATCGGAGAATAAAATGTATAAATTAAATGAACAGCAACAACATGAGTTGCTAGAGCTTCTTTGTGCCTTAATTCGGCATAAATCTGAAAACCCACCAGGGGAAGAACAACAAGTTGCTGAATTTATATATCACTACTTTAAACAAGAAAATATTGATGTTGAAATGCAAGAGGTTGCTCCTGGACGTCCAAATGTTATTGCACATTTAAAAGGTTCAGGAAAAGGTAAACATTTATTATTCAACGGTCATATAGATGTTGTGCCTTGTGGTTGTGGTTGGAGCACCGAGCCATTCGACCCAGTGATTAAAGATGGCAAAGTTTTTGGGCGAGGAGCCGCAGATATGAAGTCTGGTGTTGCTGCAATGATGTATGCGGCAACATTATTAAAGCGTAATCAAGATGCATTTTCAGGTAATTTAACATTAGTATTTAATGTGGATGAGGAGAGAATTAATCTTGGCATGCTGCATTACATTAAAGATGGAATTTCTGCAGATTATGCCATTATTGGTGAACCAACGTCTCTTGGTGTTTGTATCGCACATAAAGGCGTTAGCCGTTATAACTTAAGTACTAAAGGCACCGCGGGTCATGCAGCAAAAACTCGTTATCCTGATAGTGCCATTTCTAAGATGGCCAAAATACTACCTGCGATAGAGCAACATCGCACTTCTGTTGAGGAAATTAGTCACCCACTATTAGGAAATGCTTCAATGATTATTACCACCATAAATGGTGGTACAGCTCCGAATATCGTTCCGCAGCATTGTGATATTGAAATAGATAGAAGACTCGTTCCAGGGGAAGAAAAGCAAGAAATAGAGGCGAGATTGCATCAAGCTATTGCGCAATATAATAAAGGTGAAGAGATAGATTATCACTTAGATAATTACTTATTTATTCCCGCTTCAGATATCCCAGCAGATCACGAATTAACTAAAGTTGCATTAGATACAGTGAGCCGTTTTACAGAAAAAACAGCGCAACCAGAAATATTTGAAGCGACATGTGAGGCGCCTTTTTTCTCGGTTACCAGTGAGATCCCTACACTTATTATGGGACCAGGGGGATTAGCTCAAGCTCATGTTAAAGATGAGTTTGTTGAAATAAAAGAATTATACCTTGCTGCGGAAATTTATTATGACATGGCTAATATCTTGCTCAATAAATAGGAAAATTGAATGAATATTGAAAAAAAATTAGAAGATAAAGGGATTAAAATTGCCACACCAGGGACGCCAAAATTTTCATATGTATCCATTAAGCAGTATGGGGATTTATTATATACATCAGGCCACGATTGCCAAAAAGATGGCGTCTTAATTTATAGCGGTACATTAGGTAAAGAATTAACAGTTGAGCAAGGCCAAGAAGCAGCAAAACAGTGCATTGTTAATATATTTTCCTCGTTGAAAGCATATTTAGGAGATTTAGATAGAATTGATGAATGTATAAAATTATTAGGTTTTGTACAAAGTGCTAATGATTTTAAAAACCAACCACAAGTCATGAATGGAGCTTCAGATTTTTTAATTGAAATACTCGGTGATAAAGGTAAGCATGCACGTTCAGCAATCGGTACGAATACATTACCTTTTGATACGCCAGTGGAAATAGAATTAATATTAAAGTTAAAGTCGTAAATAATAGATAAAAAATAAAGATTATTAATAAAATAAATCTGCGGAGTAAATATTATTCCGCAGGGTCCTGTTACGTCTTAAAGGTACTTAATTATGTCACTACATGCGAGTAAAAGGCTAAAGCGCTGGCAGCTTATTGCGCTTACATTTTTGTTGATAGCAGGTATCATTAATTTTTTAGATAGAGCATCACTCTCTATTGCTAACTCTACAATAAGTAAAGAATTAGGATTTAGTGCAACCCAAATGGGATTATTGTTATCGGTATTTTCATTTGGCTATGCGTTATGCCAACTACCTATAGGTATGGTAATGGAACGCTTTGGGGTTAAAAAGATCTATGGCTTCGGTTTATTCTTATGGTCATTAGCACAAACCGTGACAGGGCTATTATCTTCATTTACCCATTTAATTATTGCACGGGTTATTTTAGGTATTGGTGAAGCACCGCATTTACCGACAGGCGTTAAAGTCGTTAATGATTGGTATAATATCCGTGAGCGTGGTCTGCCAATGGGGATTGTAAATATGTCCTCTACGCTAGCTCAAGCATTAGCGCCACCTTTGCTCATCGCATTAATGTTAGCTTTTGGCTGGCGTACAATGTTTATTATTATCGGTATTAGTGGGATTATTCTGTCTATACTTTGGTTTATTTTCTATCGTAATCGCGAACAATTAGAATTAACAGATGATGAATTAAACTATTTAAATGACGGTGCTCCACCATCTTCAACGAATAAAGTTTCTTTCAAGGAATGGGCGTCATTATTTAAACAACGTTCTTTATGGGGAATGATCATTGGGTTTAATGGTGTGGGCTATATGGTTTGGTTATACCTCACATGGTTGCCTGCTTATCTTGAAAACTCCAGAGGTTTAAGTCTAGAAAAAACCGGCTGGGTTGCAGCAATACCTTTTTTATTTGGTGCGCTGGGAATGCTGGTAAATGGTGTTGTTGCAGACTATGTGGCGAAACGCGGTGCTGACAAAATGAAAAGCCGTAAGTGGATGATTTGCTTAGGCTTGTTATTCGCTGCGATGTTTACATTGCCGGCCGCTTATACTGACAGTACCTTTTCAGCCGTTGCGTGTATTAGTATGGCACTATTTTCTATTCACTTTGCGGGGACTTCTGCTTGGGGATTGATTTTAGTATCAGTGCCTTCTCGCTTAATCACTTCTGTGAGTGGCATTCAAAATTTCGGTGGTTTTATTGGAGGGTCGTTTGCTCCGATTATTACCGGTATTATTATTGACCAAACACATTCATTTACCTTAGCCCTTGTGGTTTGTGCAACTGTCGCATTCCTAGCATCATTGGTTTATTTCTTCTTTGTTAATGAACCAATTAAAGATCCTGCTGAGATGGAAGTAAAAACAGTCTAATTAAATAATCATAGCCACTTTGTATAAGTGGCTTTTTTATAAAAAAATATATCGTATATTGATGGTCTAATTAAGTAATTGTTCATAGTTATTTGTTTTTATTATTTATTATTCGAATTTTTGACTCGGTATAAATTTAATCATCAAAATTAGAATATGTAAGTTCCATAAATAATATGCTAATAATATTCCGGCACATGATTCTGTGTTTTTAATTTTCAAAGGAGTTCAAAATGAGAAAGGTT
The DNA here is from genome assembly GCF_028479245.1 of Providencia sp. PROV223. NCBI lineage: Bacteria > Pseudomonadati > Pseudomonadota > Gammaproteobacteria > Enterobacterales > Morganellaceae > Providencia > Providencia sp. PROV223. Next base: position 46,391 of record NZ_JAMPNG010000010.1, on the reverse strand, counting down.
ATTATATCTAGCGTATTACTTGCTGTATCTACAATTTCATTTAACTCAATGGCGGCAGACAAAAATACGGTTACACCTGAAAATATGACTTGCCAGCAATTTATTAATTTAGACCCTCAGAGCTGGGCACCTATTGCGTTATGGGTAACAAATCAAGAAACGCAATTTAAAGGTGGAGATTATGTTGCGCTAACAGAGCAAAGTGTTGCCGAAGTCCCTCAGATTGTTGAGTTTTGTAAGAAAAAGCCGGAAGGCACTCTACAAGATTATTTAGCATCTAAGAAATAAAGCAAACTATTATGCCATGGAGGGCATAATAGCCATTTCCGATTAGGAAAATGGCTATTCTACTGTGGTAGATTAGAAATCTCTATTTTAGAAACATTGAACCGACCTATCTTTATTTCTTTGCCGCTAATTTATCGGTTAAGAAATCGATAAATGTACGTGTCTTAGCCGGTAAAACAAAAGTATTTGGGTAAAGTAATTGAATATTTTGTTTCGGCAAACGGTATTCAGGTAATACATGAACTAAGCGTTCATACCGCAAGTCATCATCAACCATCCAAGCTGGGCATATTGCAATACCTAATGAGGCTAACACCATATGGTGAATAACGGCGGCAGAATTAGACTCATATTGGTTTTTAATTAAAGGTAAGTAATATTTTTCATTTTTTGAATTCTGTAAAAAATATTGAGGATCTTGCCAGTTTAATAGCGCATGGTTAATCCATGGAACATTTGCTAAATCAGTGAGTTGTTTGATTGGGTGTTTTTTTAGAAATTCAGGGGTGGCAACTAAGTAAATTTCATATTCACCCAGTTTTTTCATTTTATGGGATGAATTTTTTAAATTACCTAACCGAATAGATAAATCGAGTTTCTCTGTGATAAGGTCATCTAAGGATGAGTTAAATGAATACTGTAACCTTAGCTTAGGATAAAGGCGGCAAAATTCAGGTAGTAGTGGCAAAATAAAACGTTGGCCAAATTCACTTGTTGATGAAAAGCGCAGCAAACCTACAATATTAGTTCCTAAATTTTGGCTTTTTTCGAAAGCTTCATCTATTTGACTTTGAATACGTTTAAAGTCGTCATAAAAATGTTTTCCCACCTCTGTTAATGCAATATTTCGCGTATTTCGTGTTAGCAAGCTTACATTAAGCTGAGCTTCTAATTGTTTGATATCGACACTCACCATAGAACGGCTTAGCCCTAAAATATCTGCGGCTTTAGTGAATGAGCCCGAATCAACAACTTGTAGAAAACTGATAATCTTTTTGAGATTTTTTTGCATAATAACAATGATTGTTCTTATTTATTAAACAATCATGTTACCTCCCTTGTATCGACAAAGAAAGGACTAAAACTTATTCTTTGCCACCGGAGGAAGTCCATGACTTATCGATACAAAATTGCCACAGTATTTTTACTTGGTTTCTTTATTGATTGTATTAACATTTTTATGTCAGCGATAGCATTACCTGATATTGCATCGTCCTTTTCAGTAAGCCAATCTCAAGTTGCATGGGTTGCCAATGCCTATATTTTAGGTCTAGTTTTAGTGATGCCAATCAGCTTATGGCTAGCAGGTAGGTTAGGCAATCAAAAATTACTGTGTTATTCCATGTTACTTTTTTCTGTTGCTGCTTGGTTTAGTGGAAGCAGTGGTTCAATTTATAGCTTAATTTTTTGGCGCTTTATCCAAGGTGCAGCAGGAGGGTTATTAATTCCGGTAGGTCAGGCGTTAGTTTTCGCATTATTTCCCAATAATGATCGCCAGCGTATATCAACATTGATTATGACTGTAGCGTTAATTGCTCCCGCATTTTCGCCTGCAATTGGCGGCCTAATTATTGATTCTCTGTCTTGGCATTGGGTGTTTTATTCTAATTTGCCTTTCTCATTACTAACTGCAGTACTAGCCTGGAGTTGGATAAAAAATGAAGGAGTAAAAATAAGAGAAAAACCAGATATTTTGGGATTAATAATGGTGAGTTTAAGTTTGTTAAGCCTATTATTATCATTCTCTTTTTATAATGATTATCACAATTTATTATTGGCTTTGGTGAGTTTTTTTACTTCAGCCCTCGTATTTATTGTTTACCTTAAATACGCTAAAAAATGCCGAGAACCTATTTTAAATTTTCAGTTATTAAAGAATTCCAACCTACGCAACGCTTTTATTGTTTACTATGCTGTTCCCGGTATTTTTACGGGAGTTAATTTACTCAATATTTTTAATCTACAAGAAAATATGGGGTTCAGTGCGGCACAAACCGGGCTATTTATGGTGCTATATGCATTGGGGGCAGTAATATCAATGCTAACCGGTGGACGCCTTTATTTGCAGATAGGAAAAAAGCGATTATTTATTATTGGTATTACACTGCATAGCTTTGGTATTTTTCTGCTTTATTGGGTTTCATCTTCAAACCAGCTCAGTTTATTAATAATCGCTTATTTATTGATGGGGATGGGGGGGGGATTGAGCGCCAATACTGCACAAATTAGCTCGTTAATGGATTTTAAAGACAAAGATTTACTTCAAGGTAGCGTATTGTGGAATATTAATCGACAAGTCGCATTTAGTGTTGGTGCAGTCGTATTTATTTCTATATTTAGCTTAACGACTTTCTCGAATGATTTAATACGTTATCAATATACGTTTTTTATCGCATCAATACTCGGGTTACTTTCATTAATTTCAGTGATCAAGGAAAAATAAATGAGTGAAACAATGAAAAGAGCGCTGCAAAGCGTAGTGGATTTACATGTTTTAATTGAAGATGTATTTAAGGGACGAAATAGCGATAAAAGCTTATCTCTTTTATTAAGCAGTTTTGATGACAACTTCAAAATGGTCACAATACAAGGCTATTGCATTGGTTTAAATGACGTCACCACGTTATTTAGCCAAAATATTGGGACTCGAGCATCATTTACGACAAGATGTACTAATCTGGTTCCATTAAGAGAGGATAATGGCTATTGCTGGATTCAATATCAAGAGAAACAGCAAATTAGTGATATAGAAACATTACGAACTTCCGTTGTTTGCATTAGAGTGGAAGCGGAGAAATGTTATTGGGTTTATCTACATGAAACTCCGGTACTTTCAACTCAAACGGATTAAAATAAGAATAAAACGGCTAAAGGCCGTTTTTTCAAAGAGTAAAAAAATATAAGTGATAAATGATATCTATTCTCATTTTTATTGACCGTCGGTCGGTCGAATATTATCATATTGCTATGATCGATGATGAGGTATAAAAAATGAGACGGCTTTTTTTGATCCTAGCAGTTTGCTTGGGTACCTTTATGGCAACGTTAGATATCAGTATTGTAAATGTTGCACTACCTGCTATTGGGCGTGACCTCAAGGCTCATATGTCAATGCTACAATGGATTATTGACGCCTATGCGTTATGTCTGTCAGCGTTGATCCTATCTGTTGGCCCGATAAGCGACCGTTATGGGCGTAAAAAAATTTGGTTAACAGGGATTGTTATCTTTACTCTAGGATCTGCAATTTGTGCATTTTCTGCGTCGCCACACATGTTGATAGCGGGGCGGGTTATCCAAGGAGTCGCTGCTGCTGCTTTAATTCCAGGGGCACTTTCTATTATTACGCAAGCTTTCTCGAATGATATCGAGCGCATCAGAATTATTGGTATTTGGTCAGCAGTGAGTGCACTTTCGTTAATTATCGGTCCTATTTTAGGGGGCTTTTTAGTCGATAGCTTCGATTGGACAACGATATTTTTAATTAATATCCCGATTGGACTACTGACATTACTGTTAGGCTGGTTAGGTATACAAGAAAGTGCAGATCCAGATAAAGCCGCATTAGATCCAATGGGACAAGTTTTAAGTATCATTGCGTTAGGTGGGTTAACTTTTGCTTTAATCGAAGCTGGAGAACACGGTTGGGGCAGTTACCTCACATTGAGTGGGTTAATCATTGCGATTTTTGCATGCTTAGGGTTTATTTGGGTTGAACTTCACGTAACTCGGCCATTATTACCGCTTTTTTTATTCAAAAAAAATCCTTTTTTCTTTCAATATAATATGGCGTCTTTTGCTTTGGGTTTTGCAACTTACAGTAATGTATTCTTCATCGCACTATTTTTGCAAAAAGGCCAAGGGTGGGGGGCATTTGAAGCCGGGATCCGCATGGCTCCTGAGTTTATTGCCATGGCTATTTTTTCATTTTCTTTTGGTAAACTGTCTCGCCGTTTAAGCGTGCGAAACCTCATGATTTTGGGTTTTATTTTAATTGCATTGGCTTCATTATTATTAACTCGTGTGAATACTGAAACACCTTATATTCCTATTGCGATAACCTTATTTATTTTGGGGGCTGGAATGGGGATGTCTACCCCAGCAATTGGGGCACTGGTTATGGCGAGTGTTGATAAGGCCTATTCTGGTATTGCTTCTGCGGTCATGAACGCATTAAGGCAAACAGGTATGACTCTTGGTATTGCTCTTTTAGGGACATTGATGACACATCGCGCTGTAGAGCGGCTATTACAGGACGACAAGCTAGCCACGATGCTATCGACACAAGAAATCGAACGTTTGATTCAAACTTCTTCAGCGTTGCCATCAACATTTATTGAGCAGGTGACTCGTTCTGCTTTTGTTTCCGGTTTCAATCTTGCCATGTTAGGTGGCGCGATAGCGATATTGATAACGTTATGTCTGATGGCAAGGAATAAATCAGAGAATTAGCGAATATTGGGTAGTAAGCATAAAAAAACACCTGCCGGAGCAGGTGTTTTTAGATATAAATGAATCAATTATTCGTCAAGGAAGCTGCGTAGCACTTCTGAGCGGCTTGGGTGACGTAATTTACGTAACGCTTTCGCTTCAATCTGACGGATACGTTCACGGGTAACATCAAACTGTTTACCAACTTCCTCAAGGGTGTGGTCAGTATTCATGTCGATACCAAAACGCATACGCAGTACTTTTGCTTCACGAGCGGTTAAGCCTGCTAACACTTCGTGAGTTGCAGAGCGTAAGCTTTCTGATGTTGCAGAGTCTAAAGGCAGTTCTAAAGTGGTATCTTCAATAAAATCACCTAAATGTGAATCTTCATCATCACCAATAGGGGTTTCCATTGAAATCGGTTCTTTAGCAATCTTCAGTACTTTACGAATTTTATCTTCCGGCATTAGCATGCGTTCTGCCAGTTCTTCTGGCGATGGCTCACGGCCCATTTCTTGCAGCATTTGACGAGAGATACGGTTCAGCTTGTTGATAGTTTCAATCATGTGAACCGGGATACGAATAGTACGTGCTTGGTCAGCGATTGAACGCGTGATAGCCTGACGGATCCACCAAGTCGCATAAGTTGAGAACTTATAGCCACGGCGATATTCAAACTTATCAACGGCTTTCATCAGACCGATGTTACCTTCTTGAATCAGGTCAAGGAACTGCAAGCCACGGTTGGTATATTTCTTAGCAATAGAAATTACCAGACGTAAGTTTGCTTCAACCATCTCTTTTTTCGCACGGCGTGCTTTCGCTTCACCGATAGACATACGACGGTTGATATCTTTAACTTGTTCGATTGTCAGACCCGTTTCTTCTTCAATTTGGCGCAGTCTTTGTAGGCAACGCAGAATTTCTTCTTCAACTTCAAGTAATTTTTCTGACCAAGGCTTGTTCATTGCTTTTGCAGCAGTTAACCAAGTTTCACTGGTCTCATTACCACTAAATAAAGTAATGAAGTTTTTCTTCGGCATTTTACATTGTTCAACACACAGTTTCATGATGGTACGCTCTTGTAAGCGAACTCGGTCCATCATTTCACGCATGTTATTGACCAAATAGTCAAATTGCTTAGGAACTAAACGGAACTCTTTAAATACTTCGGAAAGCTGCTCGATAGCGGCAGCCGTTTTCGCGTCACTACGACCATATTGTTTAATATGTTGACGCGTTTTTTCATATTGCTCACGAAGATCAGAGAATTTTTGACGCGCTAATTCAGGATCGATGCTGTTATCGTCATCGCTATCGCTGTCATCGCCGTCTTCATCTTCTTCGTCTTCGTCATCGTCTTTATCAAGCTCTTCTTGTGGTAATTCAGAGCCAACGTGAGTCGCTGTTGGTGCGAGATCTTCTTCCGCGTTAGGGTCAACAAAGCCGGTGATTAAATCAGATAAACGGCTTTCTCCTGCTTCAACACGGTCATACTGCTCAAGAAGATAGGTGATAGCCTCAGGGTATTCAGCTACAGAGCACTGAACCTGATTTATCCCATCCTCGATACGTTTTGCAATGTCGATTTCGCCTTCTCGAGTGAGAAGCTCGACGGTTCCCATTTCGCGCATATACATGCGGACAGGGTCGGTTGTACGGCCGATTTCACTTTCAACACTGGACAGCACTTGTGCAGCGGCTTCAGCTGCATCTTCATCAGTATCGGAAGTATTTTCAGCCAAAATTAAATCATCGGCATCAGGTGCTTCTTCCATGACCTGGATGCCCATGTCATTAATCATCTGAATGATATCTTCGATTTGATCTGAATCGACGATATCTTCCGGCAGATGGTCGTTGACCTCAGCATAGGTTAAGTAACCTTGCTCTTTACCCTTGGTTACGAGTAGCTTAAGCTGCGACTGCGGGTTTTGCTCCATAAGACGGTATCCACACTTCTGAGTATTTAGATTGGTGTCGGTCGGCGAAACATTCGGCCAACAAGAACATACAAAGGGAACATTTATTATTTGCTACGCCCTTTATTTTTCGTAGCATTTTACAGGCATCTGCCTTGTGTTTATCGGCACTTAAGCCGTTTAAAATACTAATTCTGTTTTGGGTTGATACTATGTTTTCACTCTAGAAAGAGTGATTAAGCGGACTTCTTCGCGCTCTTCTGGGGTCAGCCCTTCAGTTCGTTCTTTTGCTATTAAGTAGTCAAAACGTTCGTCGAGTGCGCTGTTAAATAGATGGTTTAAGGCATCTATAAAAGTATTTTCCGCTATCTCCTCTATTTCTATATCGTTCCACGTTGCGAGTTTTTCAAGCTGTTTCGCAAATTTATTATCACGATAACGCTCTAGCAACTGCCCAGTTGACATTCCGGGGGTGGAACGGCAGACATCGACCAATTCCTGAAATAGAGAAAGCCCCGGCATTTGAATATGGGCAATTCCCTCTAATGAGGGAACAAGTTCCGAAAAGTTCGGATTCTGTACCAACAGCGCGATAAGTATTCGCATTGTGGTTGGTTTTAATTTGGGCGCCTGATAGTTAACTTGTTCTGTGCTCTCTCTATCAATCATAGCAAGAACTTGAGAAATATCCGGTATACCAATAAAATTTCCTAGCTCTTGTGCCATATAAAGGCGCAGTGTTTCACCAGGTATTTGTTTAATCAAAGGGATAGCCAGTTTACTAAATTTTGCTTTCCCTTCTTGTGTTTTTAAATCCACCTGTGGCACAAGTGAATCAAATAAAAAAGCAGAAAGGGTTTGAGCATCTTTCATACGTTGCTCAAAAGCGTCTTTGCCTTCTTTTCGTACTAATGAATCTGGGTCTTCACCGTCGGGTAAAAACATAAAACGCAATTGACGGCCGTCAGTCAGATAAGGCAGTGCTGTTTCAAGTGCTCGCCATGCCGCTTCTCGGCCAGCGCGGTCTCCATCATAACAGCAAATAACCGTATCTGTTGAACGATAAAGTAACTGAATATGTTCTGAGGTTGTTGATGTGCCAAGTGAAGCAACCGCATAGCGGATATCGTACTGAGCAAGTGCAACAACGTCCATATAGCCTTCAACTACCAGTAATTTTGATAATTCATTACTGTTTTGTGTTGCTTCATAGAGGCCAAATAACTGACGGCCTTTATGGAAAATATCTGTTTCGGGGGAGTTTAAGTATTTAGGGAGAGCATCTCCTAATACGCGCCCACCGAAGGCAATCACACGACCGCGCCTATCCCGAATTGGGAACATGACACGCTCTCTAAAGCGGTCATAGACTCGGCCATTATCATTTGTCACTAACATGCCTGCATCATCAAGCTGTTTGCGACTTTCTGGGTTTACAGCGAATTTTTTGAGCAAATTGTCCCAGCCCGCAGGGGCGAAACCAATTGAAAAATGCTCAATAATTTCGGCACTTAAACCACGTTGGCTTAAATAATCTTTCGCTTTATTAGCTGAAGAATGACTTAAGGCAGCACAGTAAAATTGATTAATTTTTTCCATCAACTGATATAAATTTTGTCGTTGATGAAGTTCTATTTGGCTTGAACCCGTTCCTTTTTCGTAAGGAACATCAAGGCCATGTAGTGCAGATAATTCTTCAATGGCTTCAACAAAATCGAGTTTGTCATAGTTCATTAAAAAATCGATAGCGTTGCCATGAGCACCACAACCAAAACAGTAATAAAATTGTCTTTCACCATTTACGGTAAAAGAAGGTGTTTTTTCATTATGGAACGGACAACAAGCGTGATGGTTTTTACCCTGTTTTTTTAACGGGACTTTTGCATCGACTAAATCAATGATGTCGGTTCTTGCTAACAAGTCATTGATAAATGAACGCGGAATTCGTCCAGCCATAAGCCTCTTTTTCGCCTGTTGATGAACGATAATAAGCCGCGCTTCCTTTAGGAAAGCACGGCCTTTAACTGCTTAGCTATGTACTACTACAAAAACTGGAGTGACTACAAGAGAAACTAAAGTTTTGTATTAGCTATCGTCTACAATGAATGCGGCTTTCACCGCAAACAATTAATACAGACGAGTACGGCGTGCGTTTTCGCGAGCCAGTTTCTTAGCGTGACGCTTTACAGCTGATGCTTTAGCGCGTTTACGTTCAGTCGTTGGTTTTTCATAGAATTCACGACGACGAACTTCAGCTAAAACACCTGCTTTCTCACAGGAACGTTTGAAACGACGCAGTGCAACGTCGAATGGCTCGTTTTCACGTACTTTAATTACCGGCATGTGCCTCTCACCTCAATAGAAATCGGTTTGTTGCTGGTACTGATTCACCAGCCTTCATTTAAAATGGTGCGGAATTTTACTTCAATGAGTACGGGTTTGTAAAGTGCCGTATAAAATTGAATCACACAAGATTACCTGATTTGCAGTTCATTTGATGAAAAAGCAAACAAAACCAGATAATAATGAGAATTAGCCACACGAAATTTTTATTACAGGGGACTGATTATAGACTATACAGTCAGGAAAGTCAGCCTTTTGACAACATTAATTACGCGATTGAACGAAAATAGTGATAGACTTGCGGTTATGCAATAAACAAGGGTAGTGCAATGCGTGTTTTAGGTATCGAAACCTCTTGCGATGAAACTGGTATCGCAATCTATGATGATGAGCATGGCTTATTAGCCAATCAATTATACAGCCAAATTAAAGTTCATGCAGACTACGGTGGTGTCGTGCCTGAATTGGCTTCACGCGATCATATTCGTAAAACAGTGCCGTTAATTCAAGCAGCGTTGAAAGAAGCCAATTTAACAAGTCAAGACATCGACGCTGTAGCCTATACTGCAGGGCCAGGTTTGGTTGGGGCTTTAATGGTTGGTGCAACAGTAGGGCGTTCATTAGCTTTTGCCTGGAACGTTCCCGCCGTGGCCGTTCACCATATGGAAGGCCATTTATTGGCACCGATGTTAGAAGAGAAAAGCCCTGAATTTCCTTTTGTCGCGTTACTGGTTTCTGGTGGGCATACTCAGCTTATCAGTGTGACCGGAATTGGTGAGTATGAGCTGCTAGGCGAATCCATCGATGACGCAGCAGGCGAAGCGTTTGATAAAACAGCAAAACTATTAGGTTTAGACTACCCAGGTGGCCCAGTGTTATCTCGCATGGCGGAGCAGGGTACTGCGGGTCGTTTTGTGTTTCCTCGCCCAATGACCGACAGACCAGGGCTGGATTTCAGCTTCTCTGGGCTAAAAACCTTTGCAGCCAATACCATCCGTGAAAATGCGGATGACGACCAAACTCGTGCGGATATTGCGAGAGCCTTTGAGGATGCCGTGGTCGATACTCTGGCAATTAAATGCAAACGCGCTTTAGAACAAACAGGTTTTAAACGTTTGGTGATGGCGGGGGGGGTTAGTGCTAATCGCGCACTTAGAGCTAAAATGGAAGATGTTCTCAAGCAGCGTGGCGGTGAAGTTTTTTATGCTCGCCCTGAATTTTGTACGGATAACGGCGCAATGATCGCGCTGGCGGGGCTTATTCGCCTTAAAGGTGGAACCACTACAGGGCTTGGGGTGACGGTTCGCCCACGTTGGCCTTTGGCAGAATTGCCCCCGCTAGAAAAATAGTGTTGTTGGTGTATCTCTATTTTTGTAAAAGGGCTGGGATGACAGCCCTTTTGTTATTCAGTTAAGTACTAATGTAAAATAACGACCGCATCTTCCAGCCGGCTTGACCGTTCTTTTACCATTTTCGATGTCTCTGTGCTTTGTTCTACCAGTAATGTGCTTTGTTGTGTGATGGTTTCGAGCTCACTGACTGCTTGGGTAATATCGGCTATCCCTGCCGCTTGTTCAGAGGTTGCTTGGCTAATATGGGTGATCAATTGCGTGACGTTTTGTATTTGGTCAACAATCTCCTTCATGGTATCCCCTGCCGTATGGACTTGATTTTTCCCTGAATTGACTTTCTTTTCACAATCATTAATTAATTCACGAATATCATTTACTGCACTTGCACTACGGCTTGCTAGGCTACGAACCTCATTTGCGACAACGGCAAAGCCTTTGCCTTGTTCACCTGCACGTGCGGCTTCTACCGCGGCATTTAACGCGAGTATATTGGTTTGAAATGCGATGTCTTTAATCACGTCAGTGATGGAGTTAATTTTGCTGGTGCTACTGACAATTTCATCCATGGTATCCACAACGGCTTCCATCATGGCGCCCCCATTCACTGCTGTTTTGCTCGTTGTATTCGAAAGTTGGTCAACTTGAATCGTGTTATCAGCATTCATTTTTACGGAAACGGCCATTTGGTTCATTGTTGCAACGGTTTGTTGCATATAGCCGACGGTTTGTTGAGTGTGAGTGTCTAATTCATGACAATCGGAGACTAAAGATTCACTGCCTTTGCGAACGTTATCAACTTGTTCGGAGACATCTTTTATTAACCAACGGCAGATTAGCCCAAGTTGCCCGATAGAACGTAATATTAAGCCAATTTCATCTGTGCGCTGCATATGGTTAACGCTATGTCGATTTCCTCGTGCAATACCAAGTGCCTGTTTGGTCATGTTTTCCAGTGGAGTTGCTAGCATTTTTTCAAGTATCACATCACCGACCAATAGTATGATAAATGTACAGGCACTCATCAGCAGTAGAGGCACGCTTGGCTGCAAAATAAAGCTAGCCGTAATGAGCCAAAGGATAAATAACAGACTCATGATGAGTCGGATACGTGAACGTGTTGAATATGTTGAGAAGTGAAATGGTAATTTTTTAGAAAGCACAATCCCCTTGAAAATTTTTTGTTGGCTTTTATTTTCATTCATTGCTGCATAGAGTGGTTCTACCGTTGCAATTTCTTGGCGTGTTGCTCGAGTACGAATGGACATATAGCCTGTAATAACGCCTTTGCGTTCCACTGGGACAATATTAGCTCGAACCCAGTAGTGGTCACCATTTTTCCGACGATTTTTCACAATGCCAGTCCAGGGTTCTCCTTTTTTAAGTGTTGCCCACATGTCGGCAAAAGCTTCTTTGGGCATATCTGGATGGCGGATAATATTGTGTGGATGTGTTAATAATTCATCTAATTCATAACCACTAACCTGCACAAAGAAATCATTAGCGTGAACAATGTTTCCTTGTAGATCGCTGGTTGTCATTAATGTGATGTTTTCATCTAACACATATTCATTTTGAGTGATATAAGGGGTTCTGCTCATTATAAATACCATTATTATAGTTTAATTTTCCTTTTATATAGTCGACAGCTTTTAAATATTCCTTAGTAATAAATTTGCAATAATTTAACTTTTTTTTAAAAGTGTGCGCTAGTTATGGCAAAAATGTAACGTAGCACAAATTACTACTAGTACAGTTTTAAGGAGGGATATCACGCTGTTGTTATCAATGAGGATTTTTGGGAAATTTTAAACAAGGCAAGTAACATAAAAGAAGAGCTGAAATCAGCTCTTCTTAGAGAAAATCAAATGTCACCATTAGTCATCGAGTTCTTGTTCTTTAGCTTCTTGGGCTATTTCTTTATTGGTTTTTCGTTTTTTATTTTTCAGCTTTTGCCAAATACGACTTTCTTGACCACGCCAAAGGCGTTGTATATTACCGTGATGGCGAACTAACACTAAACAAGATAGCATAGCGACCGGAAAGGTGAATTCAGGTTTAAACCACCAAACATAAAAGGGAGCAAGTAAGGCGCTGACAATCGCTCCTAGTGACGAATAACCACTAAGTAACACCGTCAGTAACCATGTTCCTGCGACTAAACCAGAAAGATCCCAACCAATAGCGGCAATTGAACCAAATGCGGTTGCTACCCCTTTTCCGCCTTTGAAACGAAAGAAAATGGGATATATGTGCCCAAGACAAGCTGCAATTGCAACAAAGCCAAGATAGAATGGTTGCACATTTAAATAATAAGCAAGCCAAACTGGGATCATCCCTTTTAATACGTCACAAATGAGTACTCCGGCAGCGGCTGCTTTACCGCCTACACGTAATACGTTAGTTGCACCAGGGTTACCAGAGCCGTGTTGACGGGGGTCGGGTAGTCTCGCCAAACGGCAGATCAGTATCGCACTCGAAACTGAGCCGCAAAGATAGGCGAAGATTATCATGCCAAGCGCGGTTGCACTCATAGCTAGCTCCAAAAACGGTTAAGGCCATAAATTCACTTCAGTCTTGGATAATACGCATATTTTTGCTGAAGTGGTATCAATTCAGTACATAAATGAGAAAATGACGTGATGGATATCGTATTTATTGAGCAATTATCAGTCATCACCACGATTGGTGTATATGACTGGGAACAAGATATTGAACAGAAATTGGTGCTCGATATCGAAATGGGATGGGATAACAAACGCGCGTCTATGAGCGATAATGTTGAACATTGCTTAGATTATGCCAAAGTTAGCCAAGCTATCCTTGCTCATGTTGGGAATAATAAATTTGGTTTAGTTGAACGTGTTGCCGAAGAAGTTGCACAATTATTGCTAACACAGTTTGATAGTCCATGGGTTCGCATTAAAGTGGCTAAACCGGGGGCAGTAGCACGCGCTAAACAAGTTGGGGTTGTTATCGAAAGAGGCACGAAAACCGCTTAAATGTTGTCTGGCGGTGTTTAACCGCCAGTTTTGTATCTATTAGGCAACGACAACTATGATTTTTTGTCGCTGTTGCCAATTGCCGACCGCTTCTATACGTTGTCGAGTGAGTTCTTGACGAATTTCAGGGCCTTTAAACCCTTGCTCAACAATAGGTTTGACTTCAACAGCTTGCGCAATAGCAAAAGCTTGCCTGAAATATACCCCTTGTGGGTACGGCTGTTGTTCAAGACCTAACCGACCTCTGGCATCCGCTTCACTGATTAAACTTAGTTGTTCAACACGTTCTGGTTTACGCCAACTATCAAGTCCATCAAAAATCGCAATTAGATCATTAGCATGTAATTTATTGATAACATGGATTTTATCATGATATCGTGCCGCTAGACGAGCTAAGTCACGAGCCGTGGTTGGTACTTTTAATCTTACACAGAGTGTTTCTATTAATGGAATACCTGCTTCACCATGGTTTGGATGGCTTGGCCAAATATCGGGTGGTGTTAGAGCCTTGCCTAAATCATGGCACAATGCGGCAAAGCGAATATCCACATCCTTAGATAAGCGGGAAATCACTTTCATTACCATTAGAGTGTGGATACCTGTATCAATTTCAGGGTGCCATTTTTCAGGGGCAGGAACGCCAAATAGCGCATCAATTTCAGGAAAAAGTACAGCTAAAGCACCGCATTGGCGTAAGACATCAAAATACACCTGTGGGGAATTTGATTTCAGCGCTTTTTCTGTTTCGGTCCAAACTCGCTCGGCGGTGAGATGAGATAATTCCCCTGTAGCGGCCATCGTTTGCATCAAGGCGAGTGTTTCTGGTGCGATAGTAAAACCATGCTCAAAGTAGCGAGCGGCAAAACGAGCAACCCGTAAAACCCGTAAAGGGTCTTCAGAAAATGCATCGGAAACATGGCGTAAAATACGCTTATCGAGATCAATGACACCGTGGAATGGGTCAATAATTTCACCTGACTCATCTTGAGCTATCGCATTAATCGTCAAATCACGACGCAGTAAGTCATCTTCGATAGTGACATCCGGTGCGCTATAGCAGCTAAAACCGGTATAGCCTGCACCAATTTTACGTTCTGTTCGGGCTAAAGCGTATTCTTCATGGGTTTTTGGGTGCAAGAAAACAGGAAAATCTTTTCCGACTTGTTGAAAACCTTGCGATAGCATTGCCTCGGGGGTTGCGCCAACCACCACGTAGTCTCTGTCTGAAATAGGCAGCCCAAGCAGTTGGTCACGTACTGCTCCACCCACGAGATATACTTTCATTCGAATGGCCTCAATTACATCCAGCCGTCATTACGTTTTTTACGACGTGGAATAATGTGCGGTAAAATTAGGCCTAAAATTAAGCCAACACCAGCAACACCACCACCATACATAAACCATTGTAAGATCAATTCGCGACGGCGATCGTCTAAGTTAACTTCTGCAATTTCGAGTTTTTTACCTGACTTGATCAACTCGTTTTTTAATTTTTCATTTTCAGCCTTCAGTTGGCTGACGATATTGTCATTATCAGCGACTTTTTGCTGCATATCAGCCGTTCGTGTATTCCACGTGCTGTCAATATTGTCGAGCTGTTGGCGTAATTTTTGGTTCTCAGCTTCAAGTTCTGGAATTCGGGTTTTCATACTTGGCGTATTGCTGAGTTGGTCAACAGGTAACCAGACCGTTCTGCCTTTTTCATCACGGACTTGTGCGAACTTGTTATCTGTGGAGAGCAATTCAACCGCTTCCCCTGCATTGAGCGTACCTACAATACGATATTTTGTGCCAGGTCCACTATGAACGTATGTGGATAAATCATCTGACACATAACGTTTTTCTGCTGCGTGTGAATTTAAGGAAAGGCCTAGCCCCATGATTGAAATTAATAATAATGGAATTTTTCGCATGGTATTTACAGTCTTTTGATGGTGAGTGAGTTTTATATTATTTGAATATTAATGAGTAAAGTGTATGGGTGCAAACCCTAAACGCAGATGTCTCTACACTCTAAAGGAGAATGAGAACTATCCTAACTGTCTAAATTACCCTTATTTTTACTCTATTTTCAATATAACTCACTGAAAGAAATATGACAGGTAGAATTTTTGATTACCATACAGTTTCTTTTCTCAGCTTAGCTCGATTGGGGTAATATGAGTGAAGTGAAATAATTAAATAAGGATATGTATGAGCCACGTAGAGGTTGAACTCAAACTTGCTGCTAAGAGTTCCGCAATAGAGGCTGTACGACAGTGTTTATCGACATTGTCTCACCAATACAGTGAGCCGACAAAGTTAACTAATATCTACTTTGATACGGCAAACAAGCAGTTACGTCAGTGGGATATGGGCTTACGCATCCGAGGTTGTGATGGGCGTTATGAAATGACCATGAAAACAGCTGGGCAGGCGATTGGTGGTTTACACCAACGGCCTGAATATAATGTTGACATTGATTCGCCAGAACTTGATTTAGCGGCATTACCCGCTGAAATTTGGCCCGAAGGAACTGATATTTCTCAGCTTCAGTCTGAATTAAATATCCTCTTTAGCACCAATTTTACCCGTGAAAAATGGTTAGTGACTTTTGAAGATAGCGAAATAGAAGTAGTTTTTGACCAAGGCGAAATTTCCTCAGGCGCAAAGGATTTGCCTATTCAAGAGTTTGAATTAGAGCTTAAAAAAGGCTTTATTGCTGATGTACTTAATTTAGCAAAGAAATTTGCAGATATCGATGGTCTGCATTTGTCATCACTTAGCAAAGCTGCGCGCGGATATTCATTGTTATCGCCGCTAAAAGAACCATTAACTCGCCCAGATTCGTTGTTTGACTATGAAGAGCAACCTCTCGAAAAGTCATTAACTCATATGCAATTACTTTGCCAGCAGCATGAAGCTTATTGGTTAGCCAATGGCAGCAATGCACGCCAAGGCTTTAGTGAATTTTTACGCTTTGTTCAGGCATTTTTAGTCCATTACCAAAATTCAGCGCCTCACTTTATTCATGACACTCCGCTAGAGCAATTACGTTCGGATATTGCCAATGAAGCGGTTAGTGCTGAGGATTTTTGCTATAGCAGCCAGTGGTTAAAATGTAAATTAGCCTTTATCCAATGGTTAAGTGCTTTAACCTATCAAGAAGCCCATTAAGGTACTGATAACATGCATGCTTTTCCTGAATTATTGCAAAGCCAAGGTGAACGCGTTTTAAGACAATTAGCAGAACAAGCGAATGAATTATTACCGTTAAATGAACAAGAAATTCAAGTGCTTACCTTTAGTGATTTTGTGTTAAAGCAGGTATTGGCACATTCACGGTTTTTACTTGAAATTCGCGCTCAACCACCCAAAGCCGATGAATGGAAAAGTTATGCGTCATGGTTAGCTCAAGACTTGTTATCTGTTAGCAACGAAGATCACTTGATGCAAGTGTTACGCTCATTTCGTCATCATATGTTAGTGCGCTGCGCCTGGATGCAAGTACTGGAAATAAGCACGCAAAAAGAAACGATTTATCAGCTCAGTGTATTGGCAGAAACCTTGGTTGTTGCGGCGCGAGACTGGTTGTATCAAGAATATCGTCAGTCATGGGGAACGCCTTGTAATGCAGAAGGCAAGCCTCAGCCGCTATTGATTTTAGGAATGGGGAAATTAGGAGGCAGAGAGCTCAATTTTTCTTCAGATATTGATCTGATTTTTGCATACCCAGAAAATGGAGTTACTCAAGGTGGCAGAAAAGAGTTAGATAACGCGCAATTTTTTACCCGTTTAGGGCAAAAATTAATTCGCGTACTCGACCAAGTGACTGAGTATGGTTTTGTCTATCGGGTCGATATGCGTTTGCGGCCATTTGGTGATAGCGGGCCGCTGGTTTTTAGCTTTTCCGCGCTTGAGGATTATTACCAAGAACAAGGGCGTGATTGGGAACGCTATGCGATGGTTAAAGCTCGTATTATGGGCGCTGATAGCCTCCATTATGAGGAGTGTTTACGAAAACTTTTGCGTCCTTTCGTTTATCGCCGCTATATTGACTTTAGCGTGATCCAATCCTTACGCAATATGAAAAATATGATTGAGCGGGAGGTTCGGCGCCGTGGTTTGGTCAATAACATCAAATTAGGGGCTGGAGGTATTCGTGAAGTTGAATTTGTTTCACAGGTTTTCCAGTTAATTAGAGGGGGACGGGAACCTGTTTTACAGTCACAATCCTTATTTTCAACGCTACAAGGTATCCGAGAACTCGCATTATTAACCGAAGATCAAGTTAATATTCTGCAAAATAGCTACCTTTTCTTGCGTAGAGCCGAAAATTTACTGCAAAGTATTGATGACCAACAGACACAAACGCTCCCTGAAGAGGCTTTAAACCAAGCGCGTTTAGCGTGGGGAATGGGTTTTGCTGATTGGCCTGCATTTTATCAGGTTTTGAATCAGAAAATGTCGGCAGTGCATCAAATATTTACTGAGCAAATAGGCCAGGAAGATGACACCGAGAACACTGATGCATTTGATGAAATCTACATCACATTATGGCAAAGTGAATTGTCAAAAGAAGAATTAGCCACCTATTTGCCGTCTAAAAATGAAGAGATTGCACAACGTATTATCCACGGCATAGTGATGTTCCGTCATGACCTCAATAAACGCACAATTGGCCCTCGTGGACGGGATGTACTTGATGAATTAATGCCTAAATTATTGGCAAAAGTCGGTGAGCGCGATGATGCAGGGCAAGTCATTGAACGTATCACACCACTGTTATTGAGCATTGTTAGCCGCACAACTTACCTCGAGTTAATGCTTGAATTTGACGAGGTTTTGACGCACGTTATTCGCCTATGTGCGGCTTCACCAATGATAGCAGAGCAGTTAGCCCGTCACCCATTGTTACTTGATGAGTTGCTCGACCCTCAATCGTTATACCAACCTCTACCACTAACCGCTTACCGTGATGAATTGCGCCAATATTTAATGCGCGTTCCTGAAGATGACGAAGAACAACAACTGGAAGCATTACGTCAATTCAAACAAGCCCAGTTATTGCGTATCGCTGCTGAAGATATTTCAGGTGTTTTACCCGTAATGAAAGTTAGTGATCATCTGACTTACCTTGCAGAGGCGATTATTGATGCGGTGGTACACCAAGCATGGCAAAAAATGGTAAAACGTTATGGTGAGCCAGCACATCTAGCGCAAAGTGACAAAAAACAATATGGGTTTGCGGTATTAGGTTATGGAAAGCTAGGCGGCTGGGAATTGGGTTATGGCTCTGACTTAGATCTCGTTTTTCTTTTCGATTGCCCTTTAGATGTGGTTACCAATGGCGAACGCTCCATTGATGCACGCCAATTTTACTTACGTGTTGCTCAGCGTATTATCCATTTGTTTAGTACTCGAACACCTTCAGGCGTGTTGTATGAAGTTGATGCGCGGCTCAGGCCTTCCGGTGAGTCAGGAATGTTAGTCAGTACGATACAATCATTTGATGATTACCAAAAAAATGATGCTTGGACATGGGAGCATCAAGCGCTCATACGAGCCCGAATGGTATTTGGTGATGAGGATTTACAACGGCAATTTATACAGACTCGCCACGAAACTCTGTGTATGCCAAGAGACCCTCACACCTTGCAGCAGCAAGTGCGTGATATGCGCTTGAAAATGCATCAGCACTTAGGAAGCCATCAAGCCAATGAGTTCGATTTAAAAGCCGATCCCGGTGGGATCACTGATATTGAATTTATCGCACAATACTTAGTTTTGCGTTTTGCCACAGAAAATAATGTGTTAACGCGTTGGTCCGATAATGTGCGTATTTTCGAGCTGATGGCGCAATATGGCTTTATGCCAGAAGATGAAGCAAATGCCTTAACTCAAGCGTATGTTACGATGCGTAATGAACTTCATCACTTAGCATTACAATCATTGCCAAGCCGTGTTGAAATGACCCAATTTACTCAACAACGTGAACAAGTTTTAGCGAGTTGGCAAAAATGGCTTGAGGAATAAGGAATAAACGCATTTTATTTAGCTAAATAGCGCAATATGCTAGTATTGTTGCTAATTATTATCAGATTTCCTTTTTAAAACTGGAGTGCAGGATGAAAGTAACTCTTCCGGATTATAAACAAGCCGGTGTGCTGGTGGTTGGTGATGTTATGTTAGACCGTTATTGGCATGGTCCTGCAAACCGTATTTCGCCAGAGGCCCCTGTTCCGGTCGTTAAAGTCACGATGGTAGAAGAGCGTCCCGGTGGTGCGGCTAACGTCGCGATGAACATTGCCTCGTTAGGGGCAAATTCACGTCTTGTCGGGTTAACAGGGATTGATGACGCGGCAAAAGCACTGACTGAAAACTTAAATGCGGTGCAGGTGCGTTGTGATTTTGTCGCTATTCCAACCCATCCAACGATTACTAAATTACGTGTACTTTCACGTAATCAGCAACTTATCCGTCTTGATTTTGAAGAAGGTTTTGACAATGTTGATGTCGCACCTGTGTTGGAACGCATTGAACAGGCGTTACCTCATATTGGTGCTCTGGTGTTATCTGATTACGCGAAAGGGGCGTTAACTCATGTCGAGAAGATGATAGCGCTTGCCAACAAGGCCAATGTTCCCGTCTTGATTGACCCGAAAGGCAACAATTTCGAACGTTACCGCGGGGCAACATTACTAACGCCAAACATGTCTGAGTTTGAAGCGATTGTTGGGCCATGTAAAAACAATCAAGACGTTGAAGAAAAAGGCATGAAGCTGCTTCAGTCATTGGAGCTTAAAGCACTGTTAATTACGCGCTCAGAACAAGGTATGAGCTTAATTCGTCGCGATGAAGCACCATTGCATTTACCGACTCAGGCGCAAGAAGTGTTTGACGTAACAGGAGCCGGGGACACCGTAATCGGCGTACTTGCAGCGTCTATTGCATCTGGCCGCCCATTACATGAATCTTGCGCATTGGCTAATGCCGCAGCAGGCGTGGTCGTGGGTAAATTAGGAACCTCCACGGTTTCGCCAATTGAATTGGAAAATGCCATTCGTGGCCGTGCTGACACCGGGTTTGGTGTGATGAGCGAAAGTGAATTGAAACAAGCCGTTGCGAATGCAAGACAGCGCGGTGAGCGTGTGGTGATGACGAATGGTTGTTTTGATATTCTTCATGCAGGGCATGTGTCGTATTTAGCCAATGCACGTAAATTGGGAGACCGTCTGATTGTAGCTGTAAATAGCGATGCATCGACACGCCGCTTAAAAGGTGAAACACGCCCAGTCAACCCATTAGAACAACGCATGACCGTTTTAGGTGCTTTGGGGGCAGTGGATTGGGTTGTGGCTTTTGAAGAAGACACTCCGCAACGCTTAATCGCAGAAGTGCTGCCAGACATCTTAGTTAAAGGGGGGGATTACCACCCTGAAGAGATAGCGGGCAGTGCGGAAGTGTGGGCCGCGGGAGGCGAGGTCAAAGTCCTTAACTTTGAAGATGGTATTTCCACAACGAATATCATTAAAAATATTATGAAAACGAGTTAATTTATCATTATTAATTAGTTAGTTAAAAACCTCACGTGGATATGTAAAAAACGCCGTGAGGTTTTTATTTATCTAAAATTAAAGTGGGGTCACTTTTTCAATTTAATTACTCAGCCGTCTTTTCTTCTACATTTAAATGGGCTTCAAGTGCGCTAACGCGTTGTTCCATTTTCGCTAATTTTTCGCGGGTGCGTAACAAAACTTGAGTTTGAATATCAAATTCTTCACGGCTGACTAAGTCTAATTTACCGAGCTGTGATTGTAACAGTGAACGCAGTTTTTTATCAAAATCTTCACCTAAATCACGTACGCCTTGCGGTAAAGCGCCTTGAATTTGGCGGGCAACTTGTTCAATTTTTTTCGGATCGAGCATTCGCGGGTCCTTCAGTTAATCAAGATATTATTAAGCGTAGTGTAATACCTCTTTTCGCCTTGTGCTAGCTCGAATTAGTTAGCAAAAAGGCCTCGTTGTATTATCTGTGACGAGAGCAGCTTGCTATTCGTCTAAGATAGTGAAATTAACCGTGATAACTCTAAGTTTTTATTCATGTTTTTTGACTAAAAGTGTGAGTCATTCGCCAATTTTGATTATCATCGTTGCGAACTTGAATTATTGGCGTTATATTAATTGCGTATATCTCAGGGCGGGGTGAAAGTCCCCACCGGCGGTAAACATGCATCACGCATGAAGCCCGCGAGCGCTTTACCATTTTGTGGTAAAGGTCAGCAGACCCAGTGTGAATCTGGGGCCGACGGTTATAGTCCGGATGGGAGAGAATTAACAGTATCTGCATGTTTGTGCTGTTACGCACAATAGTGTTCTGCATACCTGAATAGGTAAATGCCTGTTGTTGGCTATTTATATATTCACCATTTCTCGTATTCCTAAGACTGCCTTGATTCTGGTAACTAGTTAATAACTATTTAAGAGGTTTTTTACCATGGATCATTCGCTACTTTCTGTATTCGGTAATCCTATCGAGCGTGTTGAAAATGCTATCGAGGCTTTACGCCAAGGTAAGGGTGTTCTTGTTCTTGATGATGAAGATCGTGAGAACGAAGGCGATTTAATTTTTGCTGCAGAAACCATGACTGCGGAACAAATGGCATTTACCATTCGTTATAGCAGTGGGATCGTATGTCTTTGTATCACTGAAGAACGTCGCAAGCAGCTCGAATTACCAATGATGGTGGAAAATAACACCAGCCAAAACCAAACTGGCTTTACGGTAACCATCGAAGCGGCAAAAGGCGTGACTACGGGGGTTTCTGCGGCGGATCGTATCACCACTATTCGTGCTGCTATTGCTGATAATGCAGTTCCTGCTGACCTAAATCACCCTGGCCACGTTTTCCCATTGCGTGGACGTGATGGTGGGGTATTAGCGCGTCGTGGACACACTGAAGCATCTATCGACCTTGCAACTCTAGCGGGTTTCAAACCTGCTGGTGTGCTGTGTGAGTTGACTAATGATGATGGTTCTATGGCTCGCACCCCAGAAGTGGCAGCATTTGGTAAGCAGCATGGTTTGACGGTTGTGACAATTGAAGATTTAGTGCAGTACCGTCTTCAGGTCGAGAAGAAAGCGAGCTGATCCTCATAATATTTTGAGGAAGAGCTCTAGATAGAGATTTTGATAAGTTTAAATATTAATAGGCTAAAATAAGCTAATTTATTTAAATTATTGATAGTACGTTAAGCATATAGAATGTTATTAAGGCCACTGAGTTGCACACCTCGTGGCCTTTTCAATTTTTTTGATGATCATACTCATAATTAGCCCACTGTGTTTTTGACAGGAAAGCGTATGCTGTAGGAAGAAACTAATTGAGTTGGAGTTGAAATCATCATGTCGCTAAATACTTCAGTGGTAAAAAATAAGATCCCTGCCATTTTTATTGGTCATGGTAGCCCCATGAACGCGATTGAGGATAATCCTTATACTCAAACGTGGGAGAAACTCGGTAAAGCTTTACCTCGGCCAAGTGCAATTTTAGTGATTTCAGCCCACTGGTATACGCGTGGAACCGCAGTTACTTCGATGTTAAAACCGAAAACGATTCATGATTTTGGTGGGTTCCCTGAAGCCTTGTACCAAATCGAATATCCTGCCCCTGGTTCTCCTGAATTAGCTCAGCAAGTTGCCTCATTATTAGCCCCTGAGCCAATTTACCTTGATGAACAAGAGTGGGGATTAGACCATGGCACGTGGGAAATTTTGGTACGTATGTATCCAGAAGCCGATATCCCCGTAATCCAATTGAGTATCGATGGTAGCAAGCCTGCTATTTGGCACTATGACCTTGGAAAAAAACTATCCGTTCTAAGGGATGAAGGTGTATTGATTATGGGGAGTGGCAATGTTGTACACAATTTACGAGCGATGAATTGGCAAAATTCCCATGCTGAGCCATACCCGTGGGCAATATCTTTTGAGAAATTTGTGTATGACAATCTGAAAAGCCATGAAACGCCACATCCACTAGCTAGCGGATTGGAACGGGAGGATGGCAAATTGTCGAACCCATCACCAGAACATTACTTGCCTATTTTACCTATTTTAGGCACTTGGGATGGTCAAGAAGAGATTAGTACACCGATTGAAGGAATTGTGTCAGCATCGTTAAGTATGTTGTCTATTCAGGTAGGATAAATTTTTCTGCTATAGCTTTGTTTCATAAAAAAGCCCAAATCATATTGCTATGTTTGGGCTTCATTTTTAGCTTTAAGTATGATTAGTCGATGATCGTATGTGGGTAAAAACGTGATAAATCTTGAGTGATCAATTCTTTATCTTCACGAATACAGATCCCCGCAGGTTGATCATTCACCAACCAGCTTCCGACTAAGGTGTAGTTACCTTCAAATTGTGGAAGTGGATGGAACTGTTGAATAATCATGCCTTCTTCGCCGTAAGGACCATCCGCGGCTGCAATTTCTTTACCGTTTTCGATAATACGGATATTAGCACCTTCACGAGAGAATAGTGGTTTAATAACGTATTTTTCGAGTTCTGGTTGGGTTTTGCCATCCGCAAAATAAGCAGGCAGTAAATTTGGGTGATCTGGGAACATTTCCCATAACATTGGCAATAAAGCTTTATTAGAAATGATGCTCTTCCATGCAGGTTCTAACCAGCGTACACCAGCGTCTTGCAATTTAGTCGAGAAAATTTCTCTTAGCATAAATTCCCATGGATATAGCTTGAACAGGTTACTAATCACCTGATCTTGTGTATCCGAAAATTCACCTTTTTCACCCAGACCAATTTCATCGATATATAAGAATTCAGTGGCAATACCAGCTTCATTTGCACAGTCTTGTAAATATTGAACGGTACCGCGATCTTCTTCTGTGTCACGGCAACAAGACATATGCAACAAACGGAAACCATACTGATCTTTTAATTGCGTAAAGCGCTCGATTAATTGCTCTTGAATGCTATTAAATTGATCGGCGTTTTCAGGGAGTTTTCCTGCTTCAATTTGATCTTCTAGCCAGATCCATTGGAAAAATGCAGACTCATATAATGAGGTTGGAGTATCCGCATTGTTTTCCAATAGCTTAGGTGGGTTAATACCATCGTAAGCGAGGTCAAGCCTGGAATATAAAGAAGGTTGTTCGCTTTTCCATGAACTGCGAACAAATTCCCAGCAATGCTTAGGGATCTGAAAACGTGCCATTAGCTCATCGCTTTCAACAACACGTTCAACCACTTTTAGGCACATTTGATGCAACTGCTCGGTTGCATCTTCGATTTCTTCAATCTGTGCCATAGTGAATTGGTAATACGCATCTTCTGACCAGTAAGGCTCACCATACATAGTATGAAATTCAAAGCCAAATTCAGAGGCTTTTTCGCGCCAGTTTGGGCGCTCTACTATAGGAACTCGTTTCATTACTTATCAACCACCCATCGAACGGGAAGAAGAGGTTGATTTTGCAGAAGAAGATGAACGTTGTGCCATCGCTTGTTTATTTACGGTGTCACCAAAACCACCACGGGTAACGGTTGAAGTTGTTGGTGGTTTAGGTGCCATGGCTGTTTTCGGTACGCTCATTGAACGACCACCTGCAACTGCAGGGCCATAGCTTTTACCTGATGCATCCACAAACTTACCGTTGGCTGGGCTAGCTGGGTTTTTTGAGCTGAATAATGGTTGTGATGCAGCGCTACCGCCCATCATACGGCCCATCATATAACCCATCATTAATGGCATCCACATGCTACCACCGCTGCTTTGTGCTTGGGCCGTTTGTTCACCATTGGTTGAACTAGTGCCTGCAAGACCTGCTTGAGCTGGAGCTTGAGTACACATTGATTCACCAAACTCAGCAATGCAGTCAGCTTGAGTTTCATATTTAGGTGCAGTTTTAGCCGCTTCTTGTAGAGCATTATTGTAGGCGATGGTGCACTGTTCTGCTTGCGATGGGTTCGCTTGGCTACAATCTTGCGCATTGGTGTACAGTGATACGGTTTCATCGCTTTCTTCACAAGCGGAAAGCATAAATACAGCACTGACCGCAACAGCCACAGGTGCTAAACGGTATGAACGCCAAGACTTACGGAAGGCGCTCTGGTTAATATTTTTGGTACGCTTCATGGTCATGGTAATTACCCTGAATTAAATTAAGTAAGATGTTTTTAGATGTTAGCTCTAGGATAGGGGATAAACGCTGAAAATTAAAGCAGAAATATAGGAGAAATGAGCTGAATTTATCATTTTGATAACTTTCTGCTATTTTTCCCTAATTAGCATGGCGTTTCTTGAAGAGAAAATAATATTTTTATTTTATATCAATATATTAGATGTAGGTTGTTTTTTGCTCTAATGCGTAGTAATAAGAGTGAGAATTCACTGAATTTGTGCCCGTGGCTAATGAAAAGGCGTTATAAACGGTTTAATTAGTACAAATTAGCAATTCTAAGTTGTTTGCAGGATTACCCTCAAAAAATAACCCGCTATGTAAGCGGGTCATTATGTCATTTTCACATGAGCTAAATATTTTAGTTCATTTTTGGCGCATTGGTATTACGGATAATACTACTTGCAGAGGTTGAAATCTCTTTACCTAAATTCGCATTCAGGCGTGCAATATCGTCTTCGTTCAATGTGCCGCGAGCAAATTCGATATTCAGTTGGTTAATCATGTAGTCATAACGCGCATTAGACAGATTCTGCTTCGCTTGGTATAGCGCTGTTGTTGCTGTCAATACGTCAACAATGGTACGTGTTCCTACTTGGTAGCCTGCTTCCATCGCATCTAATGAGCTTTGTGCGGAAACAACAACTTGTTTGTAAGCATTAATACTACTGATTGACGATGCTACGTTATTAAATGATGAGCGAACTAACTGAACCACATTGCGATAAACGCTTTCTAGTTGCTCACTAGCACCTTGGAAACCATATTGTGCTTGTTCGACCTGAGAACTTACTGCACCACCACTATACAGTGGAATGCTTAAATTTAAGCCAATGCTATTTTGGCCGTTGTAGCTATTGCTCGCACTACCGCCATATGGAGTATTATAACCACTGCCGTGTTGGTAACTATTTGTGACTGATGTTGAGGCATCAAGGCTAACCGTTGGCATGTGACCTGTTTCCGCTAAACGGATGTTTTCACGAGAAACGTCTTGTGCTAAACGTGCGCTTAACAGGCTGAGGTTACGCTCTTCCGCTTCTTTTAAGATAGCGTTGATATCGCCCAGTTCATTGGTTTTAAAACGGTCGATATTTAAAGAGGCAAGTTGGTTATAGTACACGCCGCTGACTTGACGCAATTTTTCAATCGCATTTTCTAACTCGTTACGGCCTGCAACTTCTTGTGCTATAACGCTATCATAGTTTGCACGGGCGTTTTGCACGTCAGTAATAGCAACAAGACCAACGTTAAAGCGTTGTGTCACTTGGTCTAATTGGCGATAAACAGCTTCTTTATTCGCTTCAATATAAGATAACGCGTCAATCGCTTTTAATACGTTAAAATACGCAATTGCAGTATCTAAAATTAATTGCTGCTGACTTGTTTGGTAAGTGACATCAGAAATACCCGCTGTTTTTTCTTGGATAGTTAATTGACGCCATTTAGACATATCAAACACAACTTGGGTTAGTTTCAGTGAAGCATTTAAACCTGTGCTTTCAGTGTTTCTTGCATCACGGTAACCGCTTCCGTAGCTAGCTCCTGCACCTAAACCTAATTGTGGCAATAATGGGCTACGAGATTCATTAATTTTTTCAAAAGCTTGATTACGTTCTGCTAATGATTTTCTTAACTCAGGGTTACTTTCTTTGGATTTTTGGTAAACCTGTAGTAAATCTTCTGCGTAGCTATTGGTACTGAGACCCACAAAACTCATCGAAATTAAAAGGGGAAGCAGTTTCTTCATTTTGATTCCTTGATTAAACAGCAAATTAAGTTGAGTCTGTTGCCTAAAACGTACCATGCCTAACTAGGCGATAGATATTAAATTATCCGTTTTAGAGACAGTTATTAAAAACAGACACTACGTTGCTCTTAGATTTGAATAATGGCGCTTATTGTAACAGAGTATCACTTCTATTAACGGTAGCCTTTTGTGCCATTTTGTCTCAATTTATTAAACATTACCTCATCTGAGGTTAAAAAACCTTAAAAACTGTTTTAATCCACAATTATTTCCTTAAGATGGAATAATTGGGTTTGGAGAATGCAATGACAAAACAAATAAAGCAGCCAATTAAATATGGCAAGAATGATGTTGAAATTATATCCAAGCGTAAATTATTTAACGGTTTTTTTCAAATGGTTGAATATCAATTTCGACATCGTCTTTTCGCGGGCGGATGGAGTAAAGAAATTCGCCGTGAAGTTTTTGAACGTGGTCACGCAGGTGTGGTTTTACCCTATGACCCGAAAACGAATAGTGTTGTTTTAATTGAACAAATTCGGTTACCTGCGATCGAAACTAGCGAAACACCTTGGCTGCTTGAAGCGGTTGCTGGAATGATTGAGCCAAACGAATCGCCCGAAGAGGTTATTCGTCGTGAAGCCGTTGAGGAAGCTGGGCTTATTATTGGTCGTACTGAAAAAGCAGTAAGTTATCTTTCTAGCCCGGGTGGTACGACTGAACGTATGCATGTATTTATCGGTGAAGTCGATAGCAGCCAAGCGAAAGGGGTGCATGGGCTAGCGTCAGAAAATGAAGATATTTGTGTGCATGTGGTTAGCCGAGAACAAGCTTATCAATGGGTCGAAGATGGCACAATTGATAATGCAGCAACCGTTATTGCTATTCAGTGGTTACAGCTCAACCAGCAAAAACTTTATGAAAAGTGGATGAAACAGTTTTAAATAACGATTAATCTGGTGAAGTGTGTGCTGATTATCAGAAAGTTAGAAAGTAAAGTTTTAAGATAGTTATAAGTGTGTTTAGCTTTTATATAGTTTTAATGAATAGATTAGGTACTAAATAATATTTAAGGAAAGGAATACTTTTGGACAGCCAGCTTGAAGTGACTGCGAAGAACTCTAAAATTGTGAGAATTTTACAGGTTACTGATACGCATCTTTTTGCTAATACAGAAAATACGCTTTTAGGGGTAAATACTTACCGTAGCTATCAGGCGGTACTTGATGCTATCACAGAGCAAAATCTTCCAATTGATTTAATTGTTGCGACAGGGGATCTGGTTCAAGACCAATCACCACAAGCTTATCAGCATTTTGCGGATGGTATTGCGCGTATTCCTGCCCCTTGTGTATGGCTTCCTGGTAATCATGATTACCCACCTGCTATGGTAGAAACACTGCGAGTTGCTGGGATTTCAAGTGCTAAACAAATTTTAATTGGCGATGAATGGCAAATTCTGATGCTTGATAGCCAACTTCAAGATGTACCTCATGGTGAGCTTTCTGAACAACAATTGGAATGGATGAAAGCCAGCTTAGATGCTGAACCTGAACGTACCACATTGATTATGCTGCATCACCATCCTCTAGCTTCGGGTTGTACTTGGCTTGATCAGCACAGTTTGAGAAATTCACATATTTTAGCTGACTACTTAAAAAACTACCCAAATGTTAAAGCGATGCTATGTGGCCATATTCACCAAGAAATGGATGAAAACTGGCACGGGATTCGGTTATTAGCTACGCCTTCTACTTGCGTACAATTTAAACCTCACTGTACTAATTTTGCCCTTGATACTGTCGCGCCGGGTTGGCGATATTTAGAATTAAGCATTAATGAGCAAAGTCAAAGGCATATTACAACCCACGTTCACCGTTTAGACACAAGAGAGTTTAGCCCTGACCTTGACTCTGACGGTTATTAATTCGCTTATGTCTACTCTACTTTATATTCATGGTTTTAATAGCTCACCTCAATCCGCTAAAGCTAATAACTTAAAGCAATGGATTGACGAGAATTATCCACATATTAATATGCTTGTACCGCAATTGCCGAACTACCCTCAGCAAGCTCAAGCGATGTTGGATGATATTATCCAACAGCACCAGCATGAAAAAATGGGGCTAGTTGGGTCTTCACTAGGCGGTTATTTTTCGATTTGGTTTTCAGAGCGTTATCAGCTCCCAGCTGTCGTTGTAAACCCTGCAGTGCGTCCTTTTGATTTACTGCAAGACTACTTAGGCGACAATACAAACCCATATACTCATGAACAATATGTGTTGGAAGAAAAGCATATCCATGAGCTAAAATCCTTATACATTGAAAGACTCGCATCTCCTCATCTTATCTGGCTACTACAGCAAATGGGCGATGAAGTACTTGATTATCGAGAGGCAGTTGCCTATCTTTCAAAGTGCAAACAAACTGTGGAACCTGACGGTAATCATGCCTTTATTGGTTTTGAAGCTTACTTTTCTCAAATTGTTGATTTCCTTCAATTGGCAGAGAAATAGTGTCAAAACGTATGAACACTGTTATTATCAACAGTAACTCACTGATTGAATAGTTCAATTAATCACCTATTACCGCAGAATGACAACATGACTCAATCTAGTTATAACGCAGAGGCCATTGAAGTCCTCAGTGGTTTAGAGCCTGTTCGCCGTCGTCCGGGGATGTATACCGACACCAGTCGACCGAACCATCTGGCTCAAGAAGTAATTGATAATAGCGTCGATGAAGCGCTTGCGGGGCACGCGAGCCACATCGAAGTTATTTTACATGCCGATCAATCCCTTGAAGTAATCGACGATGGGCGCGGTATGCCTGTCGATATCCACCCTGAAATGAAAGTGTCAGCTGTTGAGCTGATTCTAGGGCAATTACATGCAGGGGGAAAATTCTCCAATAAAAACTATCAATTCTCAGGTGGTTTGCATGGTGTCGGGATTTCTGTCGTCAATGCGTTATCAAAACGTATTGAAGTTACTGTTCGTCGTGATAGCCAAGTGTATCAAATTGCTTTTGAGAACGGCGACAAGGTTGAAGATTTGCATGTAATAGGGACTTGTGGCAAACGTAACACAGGTACTAGCGTGCATTTTTGGCCAGATGGCAGCTATTTTGATAGTCCAAAGTTTTCAGTAACTCGTTTAACTCATAACTTAAAAGCTAAAGCCGTTTTATGCCCTGGCGTGAAAATCACGTTTAAGGATAAGCTCAATAATACAGAGCAAAGCTGGTGCTACAGTGACGGGTTGACCGATTACCTAATGGAGTCAATTGACGGCCTTGAAGCGTTGCCGCCAAAACCGTTTACAGGCGAATTTTCTGGGGAAACTGAAGCGGCGCAATGGGCGTTGCTCTGGTTGCCTGAAGGTGGTGAATTACTAACAGAAAGTTATGTCAACCTTATCCCAACAGCGCTAGGTGGGACCCATGTTAATGGTTTACGCCAAGGGTTGCTTGATGCAATGCGTGAGTTTTGTGAATTCCGTAATATATTGCCTCGTGGTGTTAAGCTCTCCGCTGATGACATTTGGGAGCGCTGCACTTATGTGCTTTCCGTTAAAATGCAAGACCCACAATTTGCAGGGCAAACGAAAGAACGTCTGTCTTCGCGTCAATGTGCTGCGTTTGTTTCGGGTGTGGTAAAAGATGCTTTCAGTTTATGGCTTAACCAGAACGTGCAAGTGGCTGAACAACTCGCAGAAATGGCAATTTCTAGCGCGCAACGTCGAATGCGTGCAGCGAAAAAAGTGGTGCGTAAAAAACTCACCAGTGGCCCTGCATTACCGGGTAAATTAGCCGATTGTAGCTCCCAAGACCTGAGTATGACGGAATTGTTCCTTGTAGAAGGGGACTCCGCGGGAGGGTCTGCAAAACAAGCTCGTGACCGCGAATATCAAGCTATCATGCCGTTGCGCGGTAAAATCCTCAATACATGGGAAGTGTCTTCTGATGAAGTTTTAGCTTCCCAAGAGGTACATGACATCTCTGTTGCTATTGGGATAGACCCCGATAGCGAAGACCTTAGCCAATTGCGCTATGGGAAAATTTGTATCCTTGCGGATGCGGACTCCGATGGCTTGCACATTGCTACACTGCTATGTGCATTATTTGTCCGTCATTTCCCAACATTAGTAAAAGCAGGGCATGTCTATATGGCAATGCCACCGTTATATCGTATCGATTTAGGTAAAGAAACGTTTTACGCCCTTGATGAAAGCGAAAAAAATGCTGTGCTTGAACGTCTTAGCCGCAAGCGCGGTAAACCCAATGTTCAACGTTTTAAAGGGTTGGGTGAAATGAACCCACTGCAATTACGTGAAACGACATTAGATCCAAATACTCGTCGTCTTGTACAGCTAATTATCGATGATGAAAACTACCAAGAAACACTTGCTGTCATGGATATGCTTCTTGCTAAAAAACGCTCTGAAGATCGCCGTAATTGGCTGCAAGAAAAAGGCGATATGGCTGAAATTGATGTCTAATATTCGAATTGCGATGAGAAAGGAACGAATTGAATGAGTGAAATTACTCATGATGGTGTAGAGCGTTTACCGCTGCATGCCTTCACTGAAAATGCCTATCTGAACTATTCGATGTACGTCATCATGGATAGGGCATTACCATTTATTGGCGATGGGCTTAAACCTGTTCAGCGCCGTATTGTGTATGCGATGTCAGAACTTGGCTTAAGCAACACTGCGAAATACAAAAAGTCCGCCAGAACGGTGGGCGATGTTCTCGGTAAATATCACCCACATGGTGATAGCGCTTGTTATGAAGCGATGGTGTTGATGGCGCAGCCATTTTCTTACCGCTACCCGCTGGTGGATGGCCAAGGGAACTGGGGGGCACCCGATGACCCTAAATCATTCGCAGCAATGCGTTATACAGAATCACGTTTATCAAAATATGCTGAAATTTTACTCAGCGAACTTGGCCATGGCACAGTTGATTGGGTACCAAACTTTGATGGTACGCTAAACGAGCCAAAAATGTTGCCGGCACGTTTACCGAATATTCTGCTAAACGGTACAACGGGAATTGCGGTTGGGATGGCGACAGATATTCCACCCCATAACGCCCGAGAAGTGGCTCAAGCGTTGGTTGCTTTACTGGATAAACCGACACTAAATCTTGATGACATCATGGCATTTGTACCGGGGCCTGATTATCCAACTGAAGCAGAAATTATTTCTTCCCGTGATGATATCCGTAAAATTTATCAAAATGGGCGCGGTTCTGTACGCATGCGTGCTGTGTGGGAAAAAGAAGATGGTAATGCGGTTATCACGGCTCTACCTCATCAAGTTTCTGGGGCGAAAGTCTTAGAACAAATTGCCAGCCAAATGCGTGCAAAAAAATTGCCGATGGTTGAAGATTTACGTGATGAATCAAACCACGAAAACCCAACTCGTTTAGTGATTGTTCCGCGCAGTAATCGTGTTGATCTTGAACAAGTCATGACACACTTATTTGCGACAACAGATTTAGAGCGTAGTTACCGTGTTAACCTAAATATGATTGGTTTAGATAACCGACCAGCGGTAAAAGGGCTTGTTGAGATCTTAAATGAGTGGATTGCTTACCGTCGTCAAACCGTACGTAATCGCTTAAATCATCGGTTAGAAAAAGTATTAAGACGTTTACATATTTTAGATGGTTTATTAATTGCCTATCTGAATATTGATGAAGTCATTGAAATTATTCGTACAGAAGATGAACCGAAAGCGGTTTTAATGTCACGTTTTAATATCAGTGATACCCAAGCTGAAGCTATTTTAGAGCTAAAATTACGCCATTTAGCCAAGCTTGAAGAAATGAAGATTCGTGGCGAGCAAGATGAGTTGGCTAAAGAACGCGATGATTTACAAGCGATTCTCGGGTCTGAAAGACGTTTAAATACGTTGATTAAAAAAGAGATTCAATCTGACGCCAAAGATTACGGTGATGACCGTCGCTCCCCGTTGCATGAGCGGGAAGAAGCGAAAGCAATGAGCGAGCATGAAATTTTACCGTCAGAACCGATTACCGTTGTGCTTTCTGATATGGGATGGGTGCGTAGTGCTAAAGGGCATGATATCGAACCGACTAACCTAAATTATAAAGCAGGAGATGGTTTTAAAGGAGCAGCACGAGGCAAGTCAAACCAAGCGGCGGTGTTCCTTGATACGACAGGGCGCAGCTATTCTGTGGACCCACTGGAATTACCTTCAGCGCGTAGTCAAGGTGAGCCTCTAACGGGTAAATTAACTCTGCCTCCAGGTGCGACCATTGAGCATGTATTAATGGCGCCTGACGAACAGAAATATTTAATGGCTTCTGATGCAGGTTACGGTTTTATTTGTACCTTTAATGATTTAGTCACTAAAAATAAAACAGGTAAGGCCTTAATCTCCTTACCTGAAAACGCCAAAGTATTAGCACCAATTGAACTGCATAATGAACAGGAAGATTTGCT
This sequence comes from Providencia sp. PROV223, assembly GCF_028479245.1. Classification (NCBI taxonomy): domain Bacteria; kingdom Pseudomonadati; phylum Pseudomonadota; class Gammaproteobacteria; order Enterobacterales; family Morganellaceae; genus Providencia; species Providencia sp. PROV223. The sequence goes on along the minus strand of NZ_JAMPNG010000010.1, from coordinate 12,648 downwards.
ATTGGCAATTACCAAGGCAGGGCGTATGCTGATATTCCCTGTAGCGGATTTACCTCAACTTTCAAAAGGTAAAGGTAATAAAATTATCAATATTGCTGGCGCGCAAGCGGCAACGGGTGATGATTTATTGACTTGGTTGATGATCTTGCCTGTGGGGGCATCAATGACCTTGCATTTTGGTAAGCGGAAACTGAAATTTAAAGCAGAAGATTTGCAAAAATACCGTTCAGAACGTGGCCGTAAAGGGACGTCATTACCGCGTGGAATGCACAATATTGAGCGTATTGATATTGAGCCAGTAGATACTGAATAATTAACAAAAACAAACCTTATAAATCTTGTTGAGTATGAAGTTCAAAAGGTTTATAAGCAGACAATATTCATCATGGGGCTGCGAAGCCCCTTACAATTTGGGGTTAGTATGTTAGCGCTGATTAGAGCGATCATTGTCATTATCTACACTATTTTTGTGTGCATAGGCGGCGGTATTTACTGCTTGTTTAGCCCACGCAACCCAAAACACGTAATGACATTTGGCCATATGTTTGGGCGGTTATCCGTCGTGTTTGGGATTAAGGTTATTAATCGTGTACCTGAGAAAGCCAAAAGTTATGGCCCAAGTATTTATATAGGGAATCACCAAAACAATTACGACATGGTGACTATGTCAAATGGGGTATTACCGAGAACAGTTACAGTCGGTAAAAAAAGCTTGGTTTACATTCCATTTTTTGGTTTTTTGTATTGGATCACCGGTAATATTTTGATTGACCGTGCGAATCGTTCTAAGGCGCATAATACGATCACGCAAGTCGCAGACCAGATCAAAAAACGTAAAATATCCGTATGGATGTTCCCTGAAGGAACGCGTAGTCGCGGTCGTGGTTTATTGCCATTTAAAACAGGGGCATTTCATGCGGCTATTGCAGCAGGGGTACCTATTGTGCCTGTTTGCGTTTCGAGCACACAAGGTAAAATTAAGCTAAACCGTTGGAATAACGGTAGCGTAATTATTGAAATGTTAGACCCTATTGATACATCACTTTATACCCGTGAGCAAGTGAGGGAATTATCGGAACATTGCCATGCTTTAATGGAAGCAAAAATTAAAGAACTCGATCTTGAGGTTGAAGAGATGGCAAAACAGGGTAAATAGCCTAACCGATTGAATTTATTTTAATAATAGGCAATATGTGAATATTGCCTATTATTTTAGATTGAACATAGCATAAACTGTCTTTATTGTTATCGACTGCCTGACTTTCCTTTTCTAATTACTTACCCTTACTATTTATAATCTTATTAATTAAATTTTAATGTATTGGATAGATATTTTTAGAATTTAGCCTTTTTTCGCGATATCATGGCTCACAAATTATTGCGGTCTTAAATTGTTGTATCTAAGTAGTTATATTGCTAGCGCCAACCTAAAATTAGCCATATCATTGGCTGAATATTTATAATATCAAATAATAAAATGCGCTGGAATTTTGTTTAGCGGAGAATTTATGTCATTCAATCGATGCCAAACCCTAATAGCGGCAGGGATGGCTCTATGTTTGTCCTATGCGCCTATTTATGCAAATGCAGAAGGGGCAACAGCTTTACCTGTACCACCGTTATTAGAATCACGGTCTGGACAGCCATTATTTTTAACATTACAAAAAATTCATTGGTCTTTTGATGGAAAATATTCAGCCGATATTTGGGGAGTTAATGGTTCTTCTCCTGGCCCGACTGTCAAAGTAAAAAATGGCGATGATATTAAGCTTATTTATAGTAATCGCTTACCTGAAGCCGTTTCGATGACTATCAGTGGCTTGCAAATACCAGGAACACAAATAGGTGGAGCCGCACGGTTAATTTCACCTAATGCGGACTGGTCTCCGGTGATCCCGATACGCCAAAATGCAGCTACGCTCTGGTATCATGCGAATACTCAAGGGAAAATGGGCGAACAAGTCTACAATGGTTTATTAGGGATGTGGATCATTGAAGATGATGTGACGAAAAACCTGCGTTTACCGAAACACTATGGTGTTGATGATTTTCCGGTCATTATTCAAGATAAGCGCTTAGATAATTTTGGCGTTCCAGAATACAAAGCGGATGAAAATGGTTTTTTAGGCGATACATTACTGGTTAACGGCGTGCAAAATCCATACATTGAAGTTTCTCGAGGATGGGTGCGCTTACGGTTATTAAATGCGTCGAACTCCCGTAATTATGTAATGAAAATCAGTGATGGCCGCCCATTTTCGTTGATTGCATCTGACCAAGGTTTACTAACTGTCCCTGTGAGTGTTCAAGAACTACCGTTAGCGCCGGGTGAACGACGCGAAGTCTTGATTGATATGGCTAAAACGCAAGAGTTAACTATCACGGCAGGTGAGTCGGCGACCTTTATGGACCGCTTAAAGGGGTTATTCGAGCCATCGAATAATTTAATTTCAACTAATGTGCTAACTATCAAAGCGACAGGGTTAATGTCATTAGTAACAGACGGCTTACCGACACAATTAGTTGAAGATAAAACGCAAGTCACATCCAGTATTACACAACGCAATATTCACCTTAATGATGGTTTTGGTATTAACAATGCGACCATTGATACAAATAGGGTCGATTTCTCAAGTCTCCAAGGTAATTGGGAGCGTTGGGTTGTGACGACGAATGAACCGCAAGCGTTTCATATTGAAGGTGTGCGTTTTAAGGTTTTAAACCGTAATGGTAAACCAACTCCACCAGAAGACTATGGCTGGAAAGATACGGTATGGGTTGATGGTCGCGTTGAATTATTAGTGGAAATGATGCAGCCATCCTATAACCACTTTCCTTTTTTATTCTATAGTCAAAACTTGGAAAAAGCGGATTTAGGTTCAGTGGGGCAGTTGGTTGTTGCACCGCAAGACACAATGCAATAATTCGTATTACAACAATATTGAATATTTAAAAAGCAGGCATTTAGCCTGCTTTTTTGATGGGAGCTAATAAGGCTAGCTTAGCGCCACTCGAACACCAAAGGCGATTAATACCACTCCGAGAACCTTATCAACATAGGTTTGTACTTTTGCTAGGCCTTTTCTGACAGGGGCACTTTGGATCAAAAAGACTAATATTGGCCAATAAATGACAGCTAAGCCCCAAATAATAAAGGCAAACCATAATTTTTCACCGACGGTAGAATTAACATCTAATACTTGAGTGAAGACGGCTAAAAAGAATAGCGTGGCTTTTGGGTTTAATACATTGCAGAGGAAACCTTGCATAAAGGCTTTCTTGAATGAAACAATTTCGTGTTTACTGGTCGTAAGATCAACGCTATGGCCGGATTGCGGAAGTAAGCTTTTGACACCGATCCAAATTAAATAGGCCGCACCTGCGTATTTTAAGATATTAAACAGCCAAGGTGTGGTGGTAATTAAAACAGCTAGGCCCGCAACGCAGTAGGACATATGCAACGCGATAGCGACTATCACACCACATGCAGACATTAATGCCGCAGAGCGTTGATAGCGAGCTGAGTTTTTGACAATTAAAAAGAAGTCAGGCCCTGGAGAAAGCATACCGAGTGCCGCGATGGTCGCAACCATAATACTCGTTTCGTACATTTTTGATCTCTTTTCCCGTTCAATGTTGGTAAATAAAAATGACCGACTAAATACTCGTATTTAGGCTGATATCAGAGGGTTCATTTTGTTTTTTCATGTTATTTTTAGTCGTAAGTTTATCAATTTGAGTATAAGTGATTCAAACCTGTTTAAGGAAGCTTAAATTTAGTCGACGAAACAATTCTCTTTCCGTATAGTGTGCTCAATTTTTATATCTTGTTTCTAAGGTGAATAGATGAATATTAGCTTAATCGCAGCAATGGCGATCGATCAGGTTATCGGCATGGAAAAAGCGATGCCTTGGAATTTGCCGGGGGATCTAGCGTGGTTCAAACGAAATACGTTAAATAAACCGGTTATCATGGGGCGTGTGACCTATGAATCTATTGGGCGCCCATTACCACAACGTGTAAATATTGTATTAAGCAGTGTTCCTGGCACTGATTCTGATGTGATTTGGGTAACGTCAATTGAAGAAGCGTTAGCCGCGGCACAAGCAATTGAAAATGTTGATGAAGTGATGGTGATTGGCGGTGGTAAAGTTTATCAACAATTTTTACCATTAGCGAATAAACTCTATTTGACTCATGTTGATGCCGAAGTTATTGGTGATACCCATTTTCCAACTTATGAGCCTGATGAATGGGATTCTATTTTTACGGAATACCATGAAGCTGATGAAAACAATACCCATGGTTATTGTTTTGAGATCCTAACCAAAAGAGCTTAATTTTTGGTTTGATCACAAAATGGCGCTTAATTGCGCCATTTTGCTATAACTTACAGTTGATCATATAAAAAGTTATTCTTTGCGGCGTTTTTGATATGACTTTTGGCGGTGATACTGCTTGGTTTCCCAATGGAATAGCGTCAAGTCTCCTCCCCAGCAGCACCCAGTATCTAAAGCATAGACGTTATCGGGGGTACATTTTCCTTCGAGCGATGCCCAGTGACCAAAAAATACCGAGTAATCATCAGGAATTTGGCTTGGTAGATCGAACCACGGTTTTAGTGGGGCAGGTGCCTTTTTGGGGTTTTCCTTGCAAATCATATCTAATTGCCCGTTCGGAAAACAGTAGCGCAGACGTGTTAAGGCATTGGTACTAAAACGCAAGCGTGCTAGCCCCATTAGGCTTTCAGACCAGTTATTTGGCATATCACCATACATGGAGTCGATAAATAGTGGATATGCATCACTGGAAAGCACTGCTTCAACTTCTCTTGCACACATGCGTGCTGTTTTGATATCCCATTGCGGAGTCATACCGGCATGGGTCATCAAGATCTTTTTTTCTTCATCAATTTGTAATAAAGGTTGGCGACGTAACCAATTGATCAGTTCGTCAAGATCAGGGGCATGTAATAACTCATCGAGGTGATCTTTGGGTTTATTGCGACTGATCTTACAGTAAATTCCCAACAGATGGAGATCATGGTTACCAAGCACTAGACGTACGGCTGAGCCAAGGCTTTTTACATAGCGTAAAACTTGCAGTGATTCAGCTCCGCGAGCAACGAGATCGCCTGTTAACCATAATGTGTCTTTGGTTGGATCAAAATGAACACTTTCCATCAAGTCACGGAGTTCACGATAGCAACCGTGAATATCACCTACTAAATATGTCGACATAATTAATTAATCAGTGTTGGGATGGCAAGACGAAAAGCAGGGATATCAACGTGGAAACTGTCCCCTTGCGTACTTATCATCACATAATAACCTTCCATCGTACCCATTGGTGTTTCAAGGATTGCGCCACTGGTATAACGATATTCTTTTCCTGGCTGAATAAGGGGTTGTTCACCCACTACTCCTTCACCTTGAACTTCGGTTTTATGGCCATCACTGTTAGTAATGAGCCAATAACGGCTCATTAATTGGATAGGTTCCCGCCCTAAATTACGAATGCAGATTGTGTAAGCAAACACATATCTCGCAATATCGGGTTGAGATTGGCTTTCTATATAGACACTCTGAACTTGGATGCTAACATTCGGCTCATTAAGCATAGTGCCTCCTTCAACAGACTATTCTGAACGGTTAGAGAGATAGTTTGCCATTTTACAATATTGTTCAACAGAAATATTTTCTGCTCGAGTGCTTAAATCAATACCCAGCTCTGTTAACTCTTCAACGCTGAATAAATCCCCAAGACTGTTACGAACAGTTTTACGGCGTTGATTGAAAGCTTGTGTGGTAATGCGACTTAAAAATTTAATGTCTTTTACCGGATATGGGTTTTCACGATGAGGAATCAACCTAACAATGGCAGAATCTACTTTTGGTGCGGGTGTAAATGCAGTCGGCGGTACTTCTAACACAGGCACCACATTACAGTAATATTGTGCCATGACACTCAAGCGGCCAAAGGCTTTGCTGCCAGGGCCTGCGACCAGACGATTCACCACTTCTTTTTGCAGCATGAAGTTCATGTCAGCAATGGAGTTGGTGAATGTGAATAGATGGAACATTAATGGTGTAGAGATATTGTAAGGCAAGTTACCAAAAACGCGCAGGGGTTGACCTGCTTGTTCGGCTAATTCACCAAAATCTACTGTCATTGCATCTTGCTGAATGATAGTTAATTTATCTTTTAGCTGAGGGTGAACGTGTAAGCGTGCTGCAAGGTCACGGTCAAGTTCAACTACAGTCATTTTATCGATTCGGCTACCGACAGGTTCGGTTAAGGCACCTAAGCCGGGACCAATTTCTACAATGGACTGACCCGGCAGCGGGTTCATGGCATCCACGATGCTGTCGATAATAAATTGGTCAGTTAAAAAGTTCTGCCCGAAGCGTTTGCGGGCAAAGTGCCCCTGATGGACTCGATTATTCATGTATTCTTAGATGTCATTTGGATAGCTAACTTTAATGCGGTGATAAAACTTCCCACATCAGCATGACCCGTACCAGCGAGTTCAAGGGCTGTGCCATGGTCGACAGAGGTACGGATAAAAGGCAGGCCGAGAGTAATATTTACTGCTCTGCCAAAACCTTGGTATTTTAACACAGGAAGGCCCTGATCGTGATACATTGCTAACACTGCGTCTGCATGGTCTAAATACTTAGCTTGAAATAGGGTATCTGCAGGCAATGGCCCAATCAAATTAATCCCTTTTGTGCGCAGGTTTTCGAGCGCGGGCTCTATCGTATCAATTTCTTCGGTACCCATGTGCCCGCCTTCTCCTGCATGTGGATTTAAACCACAAACATAGATGGCTGGTTTTTCAATACCAAATTTTGTTTGTAAATCATGGTGTAAAATCGTGATGACTTCATTCAGGCTTTGTTGAGTGATGGCAGCTGACACGTCCTTGAGTGGCAAATGCGTTGTGGCTAATGCAACACGCAGTTCTTCGGTAGCTAGCATCATAACAACGCGTTCACAGCCACTTCTTCCTGCAAAGAATTCAGTGTGGCCGCTAAATGGTACGCCAGCATCATTAATGATGCCTTTATGTACAGGCCCTGTGACTATGGCTGAGAATTCACCCTTTAAACAGCCGTCACAGGCTTTTGCTAAGCTTTCTACGACATATTGGCCATTATCAACGTTAAGTACACCTGCCTTTGCAGCCGTTGCTAAATGAACAGGTAGAACGGATAAACTACCCGCAGGTTGTACTTTAGTGACGGTATTGGGGATATATTCGGTTAATGTCAGTGGCAAATTCAGCGCTTTGGCACGCTGGCGTAACAATTCAGGATCAACACAGGCAACCAGCTCAACAGGCCATTGCTGTTGAGCAAGCTGAATCAGTAGGTCAGGACCAATCCCGGCAGGTTCGCCGGGAGTGATGACAATAGGCTTAATTTGATTTTTCATCTGTAGACTGGCTGTCACGGCCATCAACCATTTTCACATAAGCGGAAGCACGTTGTTCTTGCATCCAGCTCTGTGCTTCTTCATTAAATTTACGGTTGAATAGCAGGCGGTACGCTTGGTCTTTTTGTGCCGCATCTGTTTTATCAACGTTACGAGTGTCTTCTAATTGGATTAAGTGCCAACCAAAATTTGATTGAACAGGTTGGCTTAATTCGCCTTTATTCAGTCTCATTAATGCATCACGGAAAGCCGGGTCGTAGACATCAGGCATATTCCAACCTAATTCACCACCTTTTAATGCGCTACCTGGATCCTCAGAATTCTCTTTTGCTGCATCTTCAAATGAAACTTTGCCTGAACGAATTTCCTGAGCAATTTTGGTTAATTTTTGTCTTGCCTGTGCATCATCCATAATTGGTGATGACTTAATTAAGATGTGACGTGCTTTCACTTCTGTGACAGAAATCGGTTGGCTGCCACCACTTACATCATTTACGCGTAAAATATGGTAGCCGACACCGGAACGAATTGGGCCAGCAATATCGCCTTTTTTCGCATTTTTCAGCTGCTCAGCAAAGACAACAGGCAATTCTTGTAGGCGTGACCAACCCATATTACCGCCTTTCAGCGCTTGAGGGTCTGCTGAATAAGCGATAGCTAACTTACCAAAATCTCCGCCTTTTTTCAGTTCAGCTAAAATTTTATTCACTAATGCTTCAGCGTTTTTTAGTTGTTCTTGCGTTGGGTTTTCTGCCAACGGGATCAAGATATGGCTTAGATTAACGCCCATTTCATAATTGGCTTGTGAGCTCATTTGCTCTGCAAGAGAATCAACCTCTTGAGGTAAAATGGTAACGCGGCGGCGAACTTCATTGTTACGCACTTCAGCGATCAGCATCTCTTTACGAATTTCGCTACGATATTGATTCATATTGATGCCATCTGCGGTTAAGCGTTGTTGCATTTGCTGCAGTGTTAAACCGTTTTGACGAGCGATATCCGTAATAGTTGCATCCACGGCTTCATCTGGAATATTGATTTGCATTTGGCTAGCCATTTGCAAAATGATGTTATCCATAACGAGACGCTCGAGGATCTGATGACGCAGAGTTTGATCATCAGGCACTTGTTGACGTGCGTTCTGAGCGTTCAGTTTTACTGTGTTGATCATATTCTGGACGTCACTTTCCAGCACAACACCGTTATTGACGACCGCAGCGACTTTATCCATTTGCTGAGGCGCAGCCAAAGCAGTGGAGCTTGCGAACATCAGTCCCAGAATAAGCGTTCTCCAATTCTTCATAATGGTCCTATAAATATTGACTTTGATTCCGCAAAAGCGGGCTAATCTCTTTTTTACTCGTCATACTTCAAGTTGCAGTATTGTTGACTGCGTTCATTCGCACTAGTCACATACTCATGTATGCTCCTAGCGACTCACTTGCTTGTCGCCTAACTGCAACTCGAATTATTTAGAGTAAATACTCGTTATACCTTAAGTTGCAGTATTGTTGACTGCGTTCGTTCGCACTAGTCACATACTCATGTATGCTCCTAGCGACTCACTTGCTTGTCGCCTAACTGCAACTCGAATTATTTAGAGTAAATTTATGTTATTTTTATCAGAAAGCACGTTGATAAGGCATAATGCCACTTTCTAACATTTTCTGACTACCTAAACTATGATTGTTATTTAGGCCTCTAAGTTCCACATTGATTGACCATTTATTGTCATATTCACTGCTAAACTTCTCTTTTTGCCAACCAACTATCTTACGTTCATAGCCAAGATTGACTGCCCAGCAACAAGTATTGTATTGCAAACCAACCAGTTGGCTCGCAGGTTGCTGTTGTTTGGTATCATAATAATATGAACCTACAAAGCCCCAACGCTCGCTTAATGGCCAACTCATGACAGCACCCACTTGTGAAATGCCGCGTTGGTATTCAGGCAGTGTATAGGTATAGCCACCATTCGCAGTATCTTCACGACGGAAGGTTGCTTGAATATAATCGCGGTCAACGAAACGGTAGTTCAACTGAACTAAACGATCGGCATCTAAACGGTATTCTGCAACCGCATTCCCCATTGTGACATTACCGAGACGGCGGTCATATTGTAACCCACCACGCAAGCCCCAGTTATTATCAATTCGCCACATAGAGTCAGTGGCCCACAATAATGAACCTGTGTTGCTTTTATCATCTATTGGGCGATTTGAATCACCAGCACGTGGGCGTTCAAAGTAATAAATTTGCCCCACAGAGAAGTTAAAGCGCTCAGCTAAAGTATCGTCATAAACACGTGTTGTGACACCTGTGGTGAACTGGTTTGCAGAGGCGATACGGTCAAGGCCACTGTAAATCCGGTCACGGAATAAACCGCTATAGTCTGACTGCAGCAATGAAGAGTCAAAGTTATTGATATTATCTTGATCTTTATACGGAATATACAAATATTGGACACGTGGTTCTAATGTTTGAACGAAATCGCTGCCTTGGAAAAGGTCTCGTTCGAAGACAACTTTTGCATCGCTTTTAAACATGGGTAGAACACGCGTAACATTTTTTTCTAAGCTAGTATCCGTATTCGAGCGAGGAATATCTTGGTCGTAATGAGTCGCATACAATTTGATGCTGTTATTCATATTTGCCCAACCATTAGACAATGGCAGGTTTACTTCTGGCTCAATGTGTAAGCGAGTTGCGTCTGGGTTATTTTTACCCACACTCGTAAAACGAGCAGCTTGTGCGTAAGTATGCACGTCAAAGGCACCTAAATTATTTTTATAATAATTGAAGTCCACTTGTGGCTCTGCTTTATAAGCGCGCTTGTTGGGGTTATCCGCAAAAATTTGGAATTGCTTGTGAGTGACTTTCGCATTCCAGTTTGTATCTGAATAACCTGCACTGAATTTTTGCGTAGCGTAGCCATCAGTGGTGCTACCGTACTGGGAACTAAAGTCAGTAAAATAGCTAGGGTCGCTCACTTTGGTATAGTCAGAGCTGAAGTTCCAATGCCCCGCGTAAGTCCCAGAATGGCGCCAGTAGAATAACCAACGGTCATCGCTATCACGATCTTCACGCTTACCACGTTCTTTGTCTTTGATATAAGCACGGTCATGATTTAGAAAATCAAAGGCCACGGTGCCTGTACCTGGAGCAATAAGGTAGCGGAATTCATTATTTAATTTTACACCACGGTGGGTCATAAATTGCGGTGTAATTGTGGCATCGTAGTTTGGTGCAATATTCCAATAATAGGGTAATGAGAACTCTAGCCCATCGTTACTTGAATAACTTCCCGTCGGAATTAAAAAACCTGAACGGCGCTTATTGCCAATCGGTAATTGCATATATGGGCTATAGAAAATAGGCACGTCACCCACTTTAAAGCGCGCATGCCAAATTTCAGCGACTTCTTCTTCGCGGTCGATAATGACTTCAGAGCCCGCGACGCTCCAGCTATTATTACCGGGTAAACAGGTTGTGAATGTACCGTTTTCCATAATAGAGTAACGGTTTTCACCACGCATTTTCATTTTCGTCGCATCACCACGCCCCTGACGGCCTACCATCATGTAGTTACCGTCATTCACATCAGTGTTTTTATTATCTAAGTTAGACCACGCAGAAGGGCCTTTTAAGATAATTTGTGGGTCATCGTAGTGCACATTACCAGTGGCTGTTACTTCACGCACAGGGAGTTCACCCGCTGTTTCTGTTTGGGTGAGTTTAACGTTATCAGCGGTTAATGTTTGGTTCCCTTGTTGAATATCGACATTACCTTCATATTCAACAAAATTAGGGTATTCACCACGGACATCTTCAGCGGTAATGTGAATCGGCAGGTTATTAGGGTCACCTTTTACAATCGGTTTGGTGTAAACAGGGACACCCAGCATACACTGCTGTGCAAGGTCAGCATGCGCTTGCTGACTATAAATTGCCGCCCATACCATGGTGGCGAGTAGTGTTGGATAGCTTTTTTTCATCATTAAATATGGGGTTCCGTCATCATTGGCATCGCCAGCAAACGCTCAAAGACTAACTTAGCCAACCACTTTGCGCCAGTATAATGTAAGAAACTTTACGCGCGGGTAGTTATGCATAGAGCTGAATGAATAGTATGATAATGCAAAATTGCATTTTGAGCATTGAAGAATTGAGGGATATATGCACTATTGGGGCAAAATTATTGGCGTTATACTCGCAATCGTCTCTGGATTGGGCTTTTGGGGAGCGCTAGTTGGGTTAATTATTGGGCATGGTTTTGATAAAGCATCGATTCAACGTAAATTTGCAGGGAGAATGAATAAGCGAGATCGCCAAATCATTTTCTTTGCGAGTACCTTCCAAATTTTGGGGCATTTAACGAAGTCCAAAGGCCGTGTAACCGAGACAGATATTCAGCTTGCGACCAATTTAATGGACAGAATGCAATTACATGGAGAAACACGAAAAGCGGCTCAACAAGCATTTAGAGAAGGCAAATCCCCTAACTTTCCATTGCGTGATGTATTAAAGCAATTACGTATGGCCTGTTATGGCCGTTTTGACTTGATTCAGATGTTTCTGGAAATTCAATTACAAGCTGCTTTTGCTGATGGGCAATTACACCCGAACGAACGAAAAGTGTTGTTTATTATTGCCGAAGAGCTCGGTATTTCTAAGGTTCAGTTTGAACAGTTCTTGGATATGATCCAAAGTGGTCGCCAATTTGGCCAAGGATACTCTCAGCAGCAATCAGGAGGGTATTATCAGCAATCAAATGGCCCAACCCTTGAAGATGCTTGTAAAGTGCTTGGTGTGTCTCCTAGTGATGACCCAACAAAAATTAAGCGAGCCTATCGTAAACTGATGAGCGAGCATCACCCCGATAAACTGGTTGCGAAAGGTTTGCCGCCAGAGATGATGGAAATTGCGAAGCAAAAGGCGCAGTCTATCCAAGCAGCTTATGACTTAGTTAAGAAGGAGCTCGGCTTCAAATAAATTTCCCCGTCATATTTCGCGCCGCAGCGTTGTTGGCTGCGCTCGCGCACCCTAGTCACATACTACTGTATGCTCCTAGGGATTTGCTCTCTTGCCGCCTAGCTGCAACACGAACTATTTAGGGGAAATCAGGCTAACGAAGAAAAACCAAAAAATCTCGCTTTGTTGTCTTCATTCATGAACCCTAGTCACGTAGTTATCTACGCTCCTAAGGATTC